>NZ_CP017242.1:0-300000 GCF_001908375.1 Rhizobium etli 8C-3
CCTGCTTCAGCCAACCCCAAAACCCTGACAGCTGTCAGGGTTTTGGTCCGAGTGCATTTGGCTTCGGCAAATAGCTAGACCTACTCGCCGCGAAAAGGCGGAGACTACTCGCAGAGAAATGCATCTGGGAGGATCACGGGTTCCGCGTTGGGCAGTGACAAAGAGCAGCACCGCCAATGGGTTGGCCGACAGATGAGCGTGGTCGAGGTAGAAGCGACGAGTGCTGAGGATAAAATCCCCTTCGACGGCCGGTTTGGCTTTAGCGTGTCCAAGTGACGGTTCCAGTTTCGGCTGTCGTTTGAGCGCGGAACCGCGGCATCCGGTCGCCAGGGGTGCATGCGGGGGAACAAATCAGGTTCAAGACTGTCTTTTGGAGGGCAGCCATGGGTGTTTTGGATCGTCTGATCCTTCGGGACGAGCAGTGGGAGCGGATACCTGCCGACTTCGTCATGGCCGACACTGCTTATGACAACGATCGCCTGTGCGGTGCCATTGCCGACAACGGCGCTGTGGCGGTGATCTCCAACAGTCCTTTCCTGCGCGCAAAAATTTCCGCTGGACAAGCATCTCTATGCCCAGAGCCACCTGCTCGAGTGCTGCTAGTTCTCGAGACTCAAGTAGTTCCGCAAGGTCGCTACGCGAAAAACCGGCGAGGCCACCAATTCGCCGCTACACCGTGCGTGGGCTCCGGATTGTTATGATGGCTGACGCCCGGGCGACGGATTTGGGCCGCGACTAGCTCCGTCACCGGAGGGAAGAAGATGCCCCGGTTTTCGGCCCAGGTCAGATGACGGCGCCGAACGCAGTCATGATAGTAGGCGCGCCGTTCTGCCGCTGCGCCTTGTGGTGTTGTTATAGCTCGACCCTTTGCACGGAGCGATGACGCGACTGCTCCATCGCCTCGGGAAGAGGAATACCGCGGTTCGCTGCCTCGGTGAGATAGCCAGATCTCAGTCCATGGGCGGAAAACGCCCCAACCTCCATCCGGCCATCGCAACCCGCTGCTTGACGATATCGTTGACCCCCTTCGGATCGATCGCCCGGCGGCTGACTTTGCCCCCACGGTCGATCGCCCGAAACACACTGCCGCTGACGATCTTCGCGGCTGCCAGCCAGGCATTCAACGCATCCACCGGCCGGCCGGATAGAAAGACGATCTCATCTTCGCCGGCACCGCTGTTTTTGGTGCGGCCGAGATGGGATGGCGAATGAGGGAAGGGGACACCATCCTCGGCCGGGATCGGCGCCTCGACTGTCAGCTGCTCACGGCGCCGGCCGGCAATTTCGCTGCGCCGCCGACTGCCGAGGCAAAGGTGACCATCGGGATGGCTTGGTTGCGGAGATCGCGCAGGCTTTCGCCGCCGCAGAGCGCCAGCAGTTTGGCCAGCACATCACCAGTGACCGCCTTGGCGCTCTTGCGCTGGCGTTGTCGCGGCCCGCACCGCCAGCCGGATCGCCGATTTGAGGGCAGGGGAGGCGAAGGTCCCGTCAAGACCGCGCCATTTGGTCAGCGTCGACCAGTTCGCCAGCCGTCGGCGCACTGTCGCCGGCGCATGCGGGCCGACCGATCCGTCTCGAATGCTGCTCACTGAACACTAAACGGTCTAAAAAGGGCGAGACGCGTAGGCGGAAGTTGTATCCCGGTCGGAAAGTAACGCCAGCAGAGCGGGATTAATGTACAGGTTCTCGCGACCTGCTTTCGGCCAGCCGACACGAGATCGCCGATGCGGCAATAAGGATGGACGAAGATCACTTCTGCTAGTTCGCGCGAATAGATCTTCGGCGCGTCCCGCCGCAGATGGTCTGCAGTTTCATCGAGAAGATCGCGGATTGCCCGAATTCTCGCCGTCGACCATTCTGCCGTGTCGCGGACCGCTTCGAGCATGAAAAGAATCCACGACTCCCAGGCTGCGTCGGCGGTCACCGCGAGCAAAAGGTCGTAGTATTTTCGTTTGTTGCGGTGATGTGGCGGCTTAGATAGAGGACCGGGATTTCGAGTAGCCCCTTGTCGACAAGGTATAGTAGGTTCAGGACACGGCCAGTACCATCGACAAACGGATGAATGGCCTCAAATTGGTAGTGCATTACGGCCAGTCGGATGAGGGGATCCAATTCCTCCGCCTCATGGATAAAGTGCTCCCAGTTGGAGAGTTTGTCCCGCAGTAACGCTTGGCCTTCGGGTGGCGTATAGATGACCGCACCCGTTGCCTCGTTCATCAAAGCTGTCCCCGGCGTTACCCGGATGTCGAGATCGACGCCCTTGATCGTGCGGCAGACTTCTATTGCCGTAGCGGTGGAAAGGGGGCGTGTTGCCAAGGTATGGAAGCCGCGGTTAAGGGCTGTGCGGTACCGCAATGCTTCCTTCGTCGCTGGATCCGCTTGGTTACCTTCTTCATTGGCGAAGCGAAACAATCGATCAGTTGTGGTCACAATGTTCTCTATCTCGGAACTTGCTTGAGCCTCGAGGAGGGGGATCGAGTTGATCAGAACGGCTTGGTTTGGGATCAATTGACCCGCGATCTTCAGTTCGGCGATTGCGGCGCGGGCACTGATGCAGGCTCGCAAGACTGCCTTGGATTCGATATCTCTTGCGGGCGGGAGGGAAGGCAGGTCATTATAAGGGCGGTCCGGCCTGAATGACATGTCGACATTCCGCAAGTTAGTCGACACATTTTCGCGACATGTCGATGGTGACGACACGTGGATCAAACGTGTCGATGAAATCCGATTCTATCGACATATAATTCATGCAAGATTAGGCATGGCCAGACTTTCCTATCATCGGCTGACCAAGCGACAGAGCCCTTATGAGCGAACGAGCCCGAAGCGGCGCGCTTCGTTCAACAGCGCGCTGACTGAAGACGGCTGCCATTTTCGACCGCCACGCGGCGGCCGTTCATGCATCTGGTCCAGCTGGGCAGCAATATCGCGCAGCGTTAGATCAGGATCGGCGATCGCGATCGCGGCAACGAGCTTCATCAGATTGTCTTCCGGCGGGCGGCGCGGAGAGCGGGCGAGCAGTTCTGGCTCAGCGAGCTTTTCGCGCACCATCCGGTGGACGGCCCGGCGCAAGCGTTCGACCGTCCACTCGTGACCTCTGCGATTGAGGATCCGCACGACATTGTCCCAACTGTGTTGCGGTCGCAGTTGGCGTACCGTCGGCAGCCATGTCTGCGCCGATGAAATCAGCTCATCCAGATAAGCCCGATTGCGGGCGGCTGAGACAGCGCGGAGCGCCTCCGGTCGGCGCTCTCGAAGTCCGGGATTACCGGCGAGCCGGCCCCGCGTCTTGGCTGCCGTCATGCCGGCTTTGGTACGCTCCGCGATCAGCGCCCGCTCAAGCTGGGCTACGGCACCTAGCACCTGAAGAGAAAACATGCCTTGCGGCGTCGACGTATCAATTGGATCACGAAGGGATCGGAAGTGAACGCCCCTTTCCTCCAGGTCTTCGATGACGGCAAGCAAATGGCTAACGGAGCGCGCCAGCCGGTCCAGGCGGACGACGACGAGCACGTCGCCCGCGACAAGCTCCCGCATAAGCTTCGTCAAGATTGGCCTGGCCCGTGACGCGCCGGATCCGTGCTCCTGATGGATGCGATAGCAACCAGCCGCTCGCAACTCGTCGACCTGAGCGTCGTTAACCTGTTCGTCCGTCGACACACGCGCATATCCGATGAGCCTTTGCGGCGGAGGACGGGGATTGGGGATTTCGGGTTTCGCCATGGAAATCTCGCGACCCTTTAAGAATGGGTTTTGTACAAATAATGAATGCGTGAGAAAACGTTCCTTTGCAAGCGTGTTTTATGATCGGAATAGCAGGCCGTACAGCGCGAAATTAAGGCTCGGACGAGCCGTCGACCGTCCGACAGTGAGAAAGCGCGCTAGCAGCCTTACATGGACGAAATGGCGCAAAGCCAGGTTCTTTGAGGACGCCGACCCCGCTCCTCTCGGTCGACGATCCAGCAGCAGGGCATTCTACTCAATCTAGTAGAGAGTCGGTGAGGTTGTGCGCGAGAACGCGCAGAACGCCGTATTTCCGCGGAATCCGGCATTCTGCGGCAGGCTGGCATGGCGCGTTTGTAGGTTGAAAGCCATCACCATCGATAACCAACTTATCGATGGTTAGTCCGCGTAGTTCAGGCCGTTATCGCTGACAGAAGTTATGGGTTAGATGGCTTCTGCGACAGAAAATAACATCGTTAATTCACATGGTTAATGAGGCGCAAACGTCACCAGCTTGCGCCAAGTTGGCGATCACGGCCGCGCAGAATGAGACCACGTGCAATCGAGGCAGACCGAACCTGCCCGCGCGTCGGCGGCAGGCTCGGCCGAGTCACTGAGCGGACCGGTACTCTAGGCAAACGCCCCGTTCCGGCCTATGCCGCCTCCCAAACCTGGTTCAGGATTTTTGCCGCGAGCGCCGCCTTGTCCTGCGGCAGGAACCGGCCGTAGTGCTGCTGCACCACGTCCGGCGTATCCTGGATCGCATAGCTCGCCTGCTCGTATGATCCTGTCTGCTTGAGGATATGGGTCGCGAGAATATCTCGCACATTGTGCGGCCCGTGCGGCAAAAGGCCCTTGATGGCGCCGCGACCGGTGTACGGGTTGTAGATCCCATAGCGTTGAATGACGGTGCGCCAAGCCTCATAGAAGGTCGTTGAGTCGTAAGCGGCGTCGGTGCTAGTCGTCTTGACCGTCTTCACGAACAGGGTGCCGGGATCCTTCGCGCCGGCGAGCAACACATCGCGATGCCGGTCTATATAGGCGTCCAGGTAGTGGTAGAGGTCGAGCAGGTCGGGCAGGATCAGCCGGAACGGTTTTTGCCCGAAGAAGGACGAGCCGGAATTCTTGAAGGCGACCGAGGGGATGAGCACTTCCCAGCCACGCTCGCGCTCGCTCCAGCGCAGCTCCCCGCACTTCATGTCTTCCAGCCGCCGCTCCGCCGTCGGAAAATGACCACGCGGGCAGACCCGCAGCTGCCGAAGATTCTTCTGCCGCAGTCCCAGATGAAGTCCGAGCCGAAGCATAAGGAAGGAGCGGACGGCTTCGGCGGCCGGCCGCGGATAGAGATGTTCGTCCGGCATGCGCTTCAGGATCTCGTCGGTGATCTTGCGGTATTCGGCCAGCGGGCTATCCGCCTCCAGGATCACCATGATCGGTTCGAACGGATCGCGATGCACGCGCATGACCCGTTGAACTTCCTTGGAGCGATTGGCGGCATGCCGATGAAACGCGTCGCAGGCGCCGTGCCAGTCGCGTGAAGCGAATTCGATCTCCTCTGGCGCGATCAGCCCTTCGATAGGGCGAACGTTCTTCAGAAGCTCCGGATGCTGCCGGATCCAGCCGACCTCGGCACGGGTGAGGGCCTGCGCCACCATCAGCATATCCTCTTCCCATTTGGTGTAGAAGCCGCGCCGCTGCTCGCGCCATTGCAGATACCAGTCCCAGACGCCCGGGAAGATCAGCAGACCGAAGGTTAGCTGGCTGAGTGGCACGCCGCGGCCTTTGACGATGCCGGCGGGTGAGGCGGCGAGAGCCCCGAACATCAGCCCGAGATGCTCGACCTTCTGCGATGCCGTTTCCACGCCCCAAACACCGTTGCGCTGAAAGCCGATCTCCGTCAGTGTCGAGGTCTTGAAGCGGATCAGGTCCGCCATCTCCATCACCAGCCGCGGCGGCGCGTCGACCACGCCGGAAAGAAGGTCCGGATCCTCGAAGGATTCTTCCGCTCTGCGGTTGGGGCCGCTGGTCAGCACGGGCGATCGCGGAGACAGGGATCCGCCGCCATAGGTGATGCCGGGAAAGCGGATGGCATAGCGCTGCTTGCTGGCCGCCGCCTGGTAGCGGCGATAATCGGTGGAGCCGGAGATGATGACACGGCGCACCCAGTCGATGATCTGCTCGCGCTTGGAGAACGGCAGGCTGCCAAAGTTATCCGGGAGATGCCAGGCCAGTCGCCGCCGCTCAGCGGAGCTGATATCGCCAAGGTCGTGACCATTGAGCGAGCGGGACTGATGCGGAAGCTTGGCCTTGAAATATCCCGGTGCCAGTCGGTAGCGCCGCTCGATGCGGGAGAGGATGTCGAAGCTGGCAATCGATCTCGGCGCGCGTTCGCCTTGGATCCATGACAACAGAGTCTTGTGGTCGAAAGTCTCGCCGAGACGAATGATCGCGCGATAGAGTTGCCAGTAACTGTCGCCGAAGCGGCGCATCTGATAGATGAGCGCATCCTGAAAGCTCTCGGGATCGTCTGCCGCTTCAAAGAGCGGTTCGGGAAATTCCTGGATCGGTTTCGGCTGTGGACCTGGCGATGCTGAGGCGGGTTGAGCCGCGGTGTTGTCGCTGCCCAGCCGTTGCGGCTTGCGGGTGGAGGATGCGGTCGGTGCTGGCGTCCGATGATTGGGTTTGGTCGGTTTTGGTTTCGGCTTTGAATGCCGTATGTCTTCGGCCGCGGGCGGCAGGCGCAGCCATCGGAGGATGGCGTCGAGAGCAGGGCGCAGCTGGTTTTTCAGCTCCGGCGTCATCTCGTCCTCGATCCCGCACGCTTCACCGACCGCCTTCCAGTCGATGCGGCCGTTCAGCAACGGCGGTGATTTGCGGTAGATGATCAGGCTGATGAGATATGGCCGGATATTTTCCAGGACGTGTTTCGCTGCGATCGGCGCGATACGCACGTCGCAGAAGTCTGAGATTTTTCGTTCAAAATGACGTGAGGAAATATCTTCTTTTGGCATGCTCGCATCCCTCTCGGCCCCAATGCCGAGGGCGAGCGGAAATAGGAGTTGTCGTTTAACAAAACGTATATCGGAAGGAGCACAAGACGATCATCGCGAGTGGTGTTCTGAGCTACCCCAAACGATAGCTCATACGAGATTGCCCCGGCCGACGGGACCTGGACCATCAGCCGGCCATGACGGCTGCAGCCCGGCGGGGAGCAAGAGCGTTGCGGTAGATGTGGATCAACCGTAAACCGCGCGCTATTTGCAAGTCCACGAACAACTTTCTGACCCCTGAACCACGTCTTATCTCCTTCTGATGTCTCGAAAGTTGCCTTCCGAAAGAGCGAGCCCGTGGCCATTGGGCCGAACTCACCCAGCCAATGAAACGTCTGAGAATGTTATCGGATGCGCGTTGACAAGTGTTGAGCTTCAAGCCGACAGTTTTCCGTCAGCCTCGGCATCACCATCGTCGAAACCAATGTCCTCTTCCAGCGTCTCGATCAAGACCTGCGCATCGTTTGCAGGCAGGATCTCGACATTGCGGAGCTTGCGGTTGATGGCGCGGCCGCGCACCTCGACGTTATCGATCTGGTTGGACGCTTCCTGCAGCTTCTTCTTGACCTTCTCCAGCACCGGCCCGAACTTGCCGAATTCCTCCTTGACCGCGGAAAGGACCTGCCACACCTCGCTTGACCGCTCCTGGATTGCCAGCGTCCGGAAGCCCATCTGCAGACTGCTGAGGATGGCGGTGAGGGTTGTCGGTCCTGCCACTGTAACGCGATAGGTTCGCTGGAGGTCGTCGCACAGCCCCGGGCGACGAATGATCTCGGCGTACAGCCCTTCCGTTGGCAGAAACAGGACTGCGAAATCTGTCGTCTTCGGTGGACGAATGTACTTGCTGGAGATGTCCTTGGCCGAATTCTTAATCCGGGTCTCAAGCGCCTTCGAGGCTTCCTCGACTGCGGCGGCGTCCCCGATCTCGGAGGCCGCCTGCAGCCGTTCGTAGTCCTCGATCGGGAATTTAGCGTCGATTGGCAGCAGGCATTCTTCGCTCTCGCCGGAGCCGGGAAGTCTGATTGCGTATTCGACCCGTTCGTTGCCGAATTCGGACGTGGTGGCATTGGCCACATATTGTGCAGGTGTCAATATTTGTTCAAGCAAAGCTCCCAGCTGCACCTCGCCCCACGACCCGCGTGATTTGACGTTCGTCAGCACGCGTTTCAAATCGCCGACGCCGGTCGCCAAGTTCTGCATTTCACCCAGGCCCTGATGAACCGCTTCGAGGCGTTCGCTGACGATCTTGAAGGAGTCTCCGAGCCGCTTGTCGAGCGTACCCTGCAACTTCTCATCGACGGTGACCCGCATCTGTTCGAGCTTCTCACCATTCTCTTTGCGCAGTACGCCTAGCTGGTTTTCTACACTGAGCTTTAGTGCTTCGCCCGTCTGCGCGTTCTTCTCGCTCAACGCTTCCAGGCGGTTTCCAAAATCCTCGTGTTGGGCGCGCTGGATATCAAACATCTGCTGGTTCTGTTCGATCGAGTTCTTGGCAAAGCGGTCCAAGCTAGCTGTAACCGTTTCCGTCAGTGACTTTGTTCGCTCGCCGGCATCGGCTTTCATCGCATCGAGATTCTGGATGACCTGGTCACGAAGTTCGCGGAACGTGGTGAGGAGGGCTTCCTGGTTTTTGGAGAACTGCGTTGCGCTGTCGCTCGCCATCTGGCGAAGCGTCTGGGAAACCTGGTCCAAGTTCTCCTTCTGGTGTTTCGCCGCCTCGGCGGACTGCGTCCGCAAGGTTTCTGCGAGTGCCGCGATGCTCTTTGTGACCTCCTCACGCAAATTCTTGGCGGATGCCGTGCCTTCTTCGCGAGCAGCCCGAAGATCGTCGCGCACATTGCGCTCAATGCGCTCCTGGGCGATTTCCAGGGCGCTCAGCTTTGCCGCTGCGGGATCGGCATCAAGCTTTGCGGCCAACCGTGAAAAGCGGCTTATGATCACCAAAACAACGAGGAGCGATACGAAAGAGCTGAAGGCGGCCGCGCCCCACAAGCTCCACTGAATATATTCCTGATCCACGAGCATGGTCCTGCCTGTTTTCCAACCGGGCTACGAGAATCAGTAGCCGACATCTTTAAGAAGAAGGCGCGTTTTTTGGGCAACCCTCAAGTAGAGGTCCGCGCAATGCTGTGCCTTGTGGATAAATGTTTCTCTCAAGCATTCGACGCGATCCAATGCTAGCTGCTCATGATAGACTTAAGCCAACGCCAAACGCGTACCCACCACCCCTCAGCATACAGTTCGGCGTAGTAGTGTTCGCGCCGACGCTCCTCGGCCGCGCGGCCGGCGGCAATTTGCTCGGGTGTCCACTCGGTGGACCACTCGATCTTGCCCCGATCGATCCAATAGTGCGACTTGCAAGGACGCTGCCAATTGCCGATCGACGGTCGAAGCGACGGTCCTTGGGGGTGATCCGTGAAACACCATTCGGTCGGCCCCAGGGGTGTCCGGACCTTTGAACCGCAGCCGCATGCGCACAAGTGCGCGGCAGTCTCGAACTCCTTCGACACATAGAGAACGCCCGGCTCAAGCTGAGCCGGCATAGTGCGCACGCGTTCTAGCTTAATCCTTATCATAAGTATCCCCGGTGAGACTAAAGTCGTCGATCCCGAAGAGCACGTGTCGATACCCCTCGGTGTCTCGATAGAAGCCCCGAATCTGCTTGTAGCGGATCACGGCGAGGCAGGCATTAAGCGCGTTCAGCTCGCCGATCTGGATGTTTGAACGATAGATATCGTCGACCGCGTCGGACAGGTCGGCGAGCTTCCGGTCGCGCATCGTTGCACCCTCATCAACGGGATAGTAGGTGGCGCGCAGCATGCCACCAATCGCGCCATGCTTGCGATTGAGACCCATGCCAACGTCGATGAAGGGAATGTTGCGAGAGATGAGCGCGCCGAAGATTCCTGCGCGCGACGATCCTTTATCAACACACACGAAGGCGAAGGTGACGCCGTCGAGGCGCTCGGCAGTGTCTTGGTCGATGTAGGTGGCTTCGACTGTCAGCCCGTGCCGAAAATTGTCATAGCGAGCGCCGTAGACGGTGGCTTTCGCCGTCCGCAGTTCCTCATTGGCGAAGCGACCCGGGGAGCGAAACGCCGTATGGACATGGTAGGTGTCGCCATCAAACGCGCGGATATCAGGCACCGGCGTCTTGACCAGAAGATCGAGTAGATAGGCGCCGGTGCCGCCAAGTCCGATGATGGCCACCGTCTCCCCGGCGAACTCGGTGTTCAAGTCGCCGATCTGCGCGCGCGACGTTAGCGTGTCCTGAAGCTTGAATATTGGGTCGGGCTCGAAGGTTTCGACCACCCGATAGGTGAGGGGTGTCGCGGTGGGATGCCGCTCGATCGCAGGTCCGGAGATAATTGATACGTAGCTTTCAATCTTGGCGTAAAAATCAAGGAAGCTACCTTGGGGCATCGGCTTGTTGGAGAACGACCGCTGGACGACAACATCGGCGCACACGCTACTCAGTTGGATTCTCGTCTCACCACCGCCGAGGTTGCGGATGGGTGAGCCGTCAAGCTGATGGGGATGGCCGCCGGCAAAGTAGATCTGGTGGTCATCTTGCTGAACGTGCTCCTGGTCAATGAATACGAGCTTGGCGACGATCGCGCCGCTCTGCAGTGCGCCTTGCCGATCGAGATAGGGGATGTCACGCACGACGAGGCAATTGCTGTCGAACGCGACCGCATAGCCGCGCTCGACGAGCCGAGCGAGGTCGGGGTTACGACTGACCAGTTTCCGAAACACTGAAGATCATCCCTTCTTTGACTTTGACCGAGGCGCCCGGCGCCAGTGCACCTTCGGGCTTGTTACCCTGGCCGCGCTTGTAGCGTACCGAGTAGGTGATCTCAGGGTGCTGGGCGTAATCCGGCACCTCGAGCGTCACCACCTCCTCGTAGCTGATGTCGCCCTTGGGCCAATCGTGTTCGGTACCCTCGACGACGATAGTGACCGTCTTGTTCGGCTGTTCGTTAACCATCCGTGCGAATCTCCATATTCCGATTAGGCAGTATCGCACTGGGTAGATGTCAGAAGCTGTCACCCCCGTATTCGCGCAGAATGCAAAGGGCGTTTACCAGCGACATTTCTTCGATCGTTCGGCAGGATGTTTCAAGCAGCAGCGGGCTGGCGAACACCATCGCTGCGGCCTGAGCGCGCGAGACAGCGACGTTGATGCGGTTCAGCGAGAACAGAAAAGAGATGTCGCGCGGTAGTTCCTCGCCGCTCGATGTCGTCATAGACACGAGACAGATTGGCGCCTCCTGACCTTGGAACCGGTCGACAGTGCCGACCCGCACCGCGCCCGGAAGTGCAGCGCGGAGGGCGTTCACCTGCGCATTGTAAGGAGCAACGACAAGGATGTCGGCGTTTCCGATGATACGCTCGCGGCCATCGCGATCACGATAAGTCGCGCCCTCGACCTCCGCTATCCGGGCCACAATGGCTTGGATTTCCTCGGGGCTCACCTGAGACCGACCGGCATGTGTGACGGCGCGCATGCTGGCACCCAGGAGATCGATACCAGTGCGCGAGACGAGCGTCTGACTGCGCGCCGCGTCGTCGCTGCGGAGCCGCCCCTCGTAGACGGCCGTCGAAATGAAACCGCAGACCCGTGGGTGCATTCGGCGGCTGACGGGAATGAAAATGCCGCGGTCAGTTGGTACTACTCGGTGCCCATCGATCAGATATTCGAGGCACGAACGTCCACTGTCGCCGGGATGGCTACCTTGCAGGGGTTGGGGCAGTTGCATGGGATCGCCGACTAGCACGATGTTGCGGCTGGATCTTGCCATGGCGAGGATGTTGGCTAGGGAGACTTGGCCAGCCTCGTCGACTACCAAATAGTCAAATGCTGCGTCGCTGTATCGGGCGAAATGCCACGCAGTTGCGCCGACAACATGTGCGGATGCGATCTCAGGCGCGTCATTATCGCTCACAAAAACAATGCCAGGATAGGCCTCTTCTTCGTCGTCGTCAGACGTCTTCTGAACGAGTCGGCAGTTCATGCCCTCCACCCGTGCTCGGTCTGCCACCGCCTTCAGCAAATTGCTAATCGCCTTATGGCTGTTCGAGGACACGGCGACACGCTTGCCTGCCCGGACAAGGTCCACGATCGAGAGCGCACTAACATACGTCTTGCCGCTCCCCGGCGGTCCCTGGATTGCCAGCGTAGAATCGGCCATTGCAGCGATTGCGCGGCTTGTTTCGACGGACAGGTCGCCGTCCCCTGAAATCAGGCCGGTGGACCGCTGACCGTCCACGAACCGGGGCCGGGAGCGGGTGAGCATGTCCTCGATGGCAGGGACCTGCCCAGTGTTGGCAATGATTTCCTCGGTTACCGCCGCGATCGCGTTCTTCAGGACGCTATTGCGCAGAGGCCTCGGCGGCAAGAGGTCAAGGCGATCGGGTAGAGGGCCTTTCGCCGTCGAGCGACGCAATACCAGCGTGTTCGAATCGTGGTTGATCGACCGCAGGTTAACGTCTTCTGGCATTGCTGCCGGCTTCAAGCATGGACTCTTGCCAGCACGCAGCTTCGTCTCCTGCTGTGGGAACCGGTATGTCCGTTCGAAGGACTGCTTCGTGACCTGCACAGGCTCGCTTACGGCCTCCAGGCCCTGGATACATTCGAGGTCGTCGAGCAGTTCCTCGCTTTCCTGCGCGAGGCGGTCGAAGATCGCCCAATAAGCCGGCTTGTCCTCGCGCTTGTGGAATTGGCTGAGGTCAAGCAGCAAATCGGCCACTTGGTCGCCGAGACGCTCTCGCACTGGCTGCAGTTTGGCGCGTAGGACTCTGATCTCCTCATTCTCTGCCTCGATATTTGAGAGTGATCCGCCTTCGGGCACCTCGCCAAGGACTGGCCAAGCCATTCCCGTCGGGCGGACATCGCGGACAAGCCAATCGCGAAGCAATTGTGTCGAGATGCAGTCTGTACGATTGTAGTCGTGGATTTCGTCGAGCAGGCGCTGCTCGCCTGTGTGGCGCCACTCCTCGTAGAAGACGACGCTGCTCCCGGCGGTCGCGACGTCACCCGAACGCTTCTTCATGTAGAAGGCCTCGAGATCTTTGATAGAGTAGCCCTTCTCCGATGCGATCATGGCGCCGGAAACGACCTTGAATAGATCGACAAAGCGACGCTCGCGCTGGAGTTGATCTATCGCGGCCTCGCAGGTACGATGCTGCGCAGTCAGTCGCCGGAGTGCAGCAATCTCGTAGTTGGCATAGTGATATACGTGGGCGTTTGGGTGCCGCCGCATATGCTCGACGAGGAAAGTCAGCAGGTCGGCCACCGAACGGCCCTCGTCCTCGCGGCTATGAGCCCAAAATGCCCGAAACGCCCACTCATCCTTTTCGCGGCACCAGACGCCGTGAAGGTACTCAAGCCCGCCCGGGAAGTACGGATCGCCCTCGATATCATAGAATACGTCTCCCCCATCAGGGGCCGGCAGCAGGCCGAACCCTTTTCCAGCCTCCGCATTTCGGAGCTCGAAGGCCGGCGGCCCACCAGCTCGGCGGGCCGACTGCAGGTGAGCCTGGGATACCAACTTGCGTTGAGTTTCGGCCGCCATTTTCGGCACGCGATCTTTGCATACAGCAAGAGCGGCCATCGTGGTAATGCCGACTGCCTCGAGCTTCTGACGCTGAGACCTGGCGATGCCTGCAACCAGCGCCAGACTGTCGTCGGCGTCCCACTGCTTGGCACAATGGCTACTCCAACGACACAGGGTGCACGCCGACACGGGTTCGGACCGGGTCTCGGGGCGCTCCATGAGAAACACCTCCAGCATCCGCCGAGCGTGGCGTGCATAGGCCGATACTTCCGAAAGCCGGACAGTGAAGCGGCTACCGTCGCCCAACTGGAGGTGGGCGGCCTCTGGCGCCACGCCCTGCACTTTTTCGATGAGATCACTGTACAAACAGAGTTGGAGGACATGCTTTGGATCAGGCTTCCGCTTCAGCTTGGTGTCGACAACCTCGTACGACCACGCGCCGAGGTCGGAGGGTCTTTCGACGCGTTCAAGGAAGTCGCTGTAACCGCCCCATGCGCCATCGAGCAACGCGCCCTGGTAAATGATGTCGGGGCCAGTCCTCATCGCCTCGAGCGTCTGGCGTACCGACTCTTCGAGTGAAATGTTGTCCTTCGGAATCTCGATGACACTATGGCCATCCGCCTTCAGCCTCTCCAGGAACGCAACTTCGTGATCATCGCCCTGCTTCTGGAGTAGCTCGGCTTCAGGGCCGTCTTCATCGGGCTTAAGGTCGCCAACTTCGATTAAACGCAAATCCAAAGCCGTCGCATGGCGGCAGCCCTTGAACCGCATGAGATCCGACGCACTCAGTCGTAACAAGTCCCCAATCAATCGCATGCGCAATCTCCTTTCTTCCGCTATAGCTGAAAAGGGCGACAAAAGCTGTCACGGTGATTCTATGTCTTTCGCGAAGGCTCAGGAGCTTCTCAAGCTAGCGATGATGGCGACCCGCCGAGGGGGCGTGTCACTTGAGGAAATCATCGAAGAGTTCGGTTGCGTGCATCGGTCAGCGCAGCGCATGACGGTCGCATTGGAGGCTGCATTTCCCCAGACGCAGTCTGATGATGGCGACGATCGCAAGCGCCGTTGGAGAATCCCGGCACGGGCGATCGCACCTCTCTTGACCCCCTCGGCTGAGGAACTCGCTGCGTTAAGTACGGCAATCACCGAACTTGAAACGGCTGGAATGAAGCCTGAAGCTGGTACGGTTCGCGAACTCGAGCGAAAGATCCGGGCCCTTATTCCGCCGGAGGCCGGGACGAGGCTCGCGGTCGATGAAGAAGCGCTGCTCGAAGCCTTAGGACACGCGGCCCGACCGGGACCGCGCCCCGCTGTCAGCAGTGAGGTCGACGCGGCGATCTCTGAAGCGCTCAAGGGGCCGTTCCTGCTGCGGATATCTTACCGTAAGCGAAAGCAGGACAAGCCGACTGAACGGGTGATTGCGCCTCACGGCCTGCTTCTTGGAGTGCGTCGCTACTTGGTCGCGAGAGACACGGCAAAGAAGCCCGGAGCACCGTTGCAGCACTACCGCGTCGAGGAAATCTACTCGGCCGAGGTACTCGATGAGAGCTTCGATCTCGATCCCGGTTTCAACATCCGCAGGCACGCGGAGAAGGGCTTCGGGTCGTACGAAAGCGCCGCAGAGCACGGCGATGTCGTATGGCGGTTCTCGCCGGACGCCGCGCCCCACGCGCGCCGATTCGTATTCCATCCGACACAGACCATAGAGGAGGAGCCTGACGGCTCGCTGCTTGTGCGCTTCAAGGCGTCCGGCCTCCTCGAGATGTGTTGGCATCTCTACTCTTGGGGAAACTCGGTGGAAGTGCTCCAGCCCGCACGGCTGCGCGAGATGGTGAACGGGCACCAGCGCAGATTCGACGCGCTGCCGTGAGACGATATCGGGAAAAGAAATCGCGCCTGGCCGTTCTGCTGACGATGCGAACGGAAGCGGCATGTGAGAGGGCGCCCGCCCGTCAGTATGAATTTGGATATCCAGCTTGGCGCCATTGCTGCGGAGGCTGTTGATCGGTATAGGAAATCGATAGAATTGGGGCATGAGAATGGATTGGGAGAAACTGCTCTGCAGTGAACGGCTTGGCGACAAGCATTATGAGCCTAGGCCGAACCGGTCGATCTTCGTTCAGGATCATGACCGCATTGTTTTCTCTGCGCCATTCCGGCGACTAGCCAACAAGACCCAGGTCCAACCTCTCTACGAGCATGATCACGTCCACCACCGCCTAATCCATTCCGTCGAAGTCAGTAGCGTCGGACGATCGCTAGCCATGCGAATTGGTAATTGGCTTGAGGAAACACATCGGATCGCCAGCGGCGAGTCCAACAGCTTGGCGAACATTGTTCAGGCAGCTTGCGTCGCCCACGATATCGGCAATCCCCCCTTCGGCCATTCAGGCGAAGCGGCGATGGGCGACTGGTTCGCGGAGAAGTTCGATGATGCCAAAGGGATGATGGCGGAGGTCGAGGATCAACACCGCTCAGAATTCGTGAGGTTTGAAGGCAACGCACAGGGATTTCGAATTATTTCGCGGCTTGAGATGTACCGCAATGATGGCGGCATGCGCCTGTCCAAGGCAACTTTGGGGGCGTTCACGAAATATCCGACCACTTCTGCCGTCCGCGAGAGTATTGTCGGCAGTGGAGATGTGACATATGTCGGCCTCAAGAAGTTCGGCATCTTCAGTTCCGAAATAGAGCTGTTCAAGGAAGCGGCCAATTCGTTGGGGCTTCCTGAAGAAGTGGACCGCATTGGGAATTGGTGGCGTCGGCATCCGCTGGTGTTCATTGTCGAAGCCGCAGACGATATCTGCTATAACATCGTCGATCTTGAGGACGCCTTCACGACTGGTGAGCTCCCATTTGATACGGTCAGAGGGCTCTTGCACGAGGCAGCGAACAACCCGAACCGCGATGTGAGTAGCCTCAGCCCCGCCGAACATATCGCGTTATTGCGGGCATTGAGCATTGGGGCCGCAGTCGAAAGTTGCGTGGAGGCCTTCAAGACCAACTACGATGCGATTATGGCTGGAACGTTCTCTCGTTCTTTGGCTGATGCAGGGCCGATGGCCTCTGTCTTCGCAAAAATGAAGGCCCTGTCTCGGGACCAGGTCTTCACGGCCCGAAGAAAGACTGAGTTGGAAGTGTCTGGGCGGCGTGTGATAGGCAACGTGATGTCAGGTGTACTTCCTGTCTTCGAAGATCTTTTTAGGGTCAATTGGGATCCGGATGGGCTTTCCGACCACACACGGCAGCTCGCTAGGGCGCTCGACTTGGACTTGCGAGACGTTGCCGATGCAGAGCGTGCTCTGCATGCTCTTGCTGACTTCACGTCGGGCATGACTGATCGATATGCTGTGAGGATCGCGAGGATGCTCAGCGGTATCTAATGAACGGCGCGTCGGCTTCTTTAACGTGCTGCGTATGCAGATCTTCGATCTTGCTGCGAGCACCTTGGATAGGGAATGTGCGTTTTAGGTGAGCTGGCGTTTTACTACTACCAATAGCGCGGTCGTGCCAGACTCGAACAAGCGGTTGCTTCCGATCGCGATCTCCGTGCACCAGGCGCTTGGTTAAGAAGAATGTTTCACGTCTCTGTGCAGTCAGGCTCGAGATCTGCACCTGGGAACATTCTCTAGGGAGGAAATAATTTCTGTTTATGCCCCATGACAACTTTTTATCGTCGGGATTGCCGATGGCAGCAATGCGCTCCATCTCAGACACCTTGGCGCTGACCCCGAAACCGGACATTCATTGTCTTGACACGGCGCGCGGCGCGCGCATTCTATGCCGCACCGGAGGAAACGCTTGTCCAGCAAGTTGCGCGTGTTCGTGAGCAGCACGATGAAGGATCTCGGCGACGCTCGGCGAGCAGTGGTCGAGCGACTGCGATCGTTGAACCTTGAGCCGGTTAACGCCGAAGATATGAATCCGGATGGTCGCTCGAGTTGGGATGTTATCCGATCTGAGATTGATACGTCTAATATTTTCATACTGTTGAGCGGCGAGAGCTATGGCTGGATCCCCACTTCTGGACCTGGCGCGGGAGAAGGGCGGTCGGTGACGCATATGGAGGCGCTTTACGCAAACGCCTTGGGGCTCCCGATCCTGCCGTTCTTCAAGCGCCTAGCCTACGATGCCCCTCGCGATACCGATGACGCAAATGCGCGAGATGCTTTCCGCCACGAGGTCGGCGATTGGGAGGCTGGCCGATTTCGGCAGGAGTTCGAGTGGATTGATGAACTCAGCAGAAAGGTCGGCAACACTCTGCTCGACCTCTTTCAGAGTTCTTTGCTCCGCGAGATGGCTGCTCGGCCGCGAACTGGGATTCGCTCCCTGACCGGAGGGTCTAGCACTGCATTCGATAGGGTGCCTCTACCGGAAGGTTTCGTCGGCCGCGACCCTGTCCTCTTCGCAGGCGCCGGAGTGTCGGTTTCTGCGGGCCTGCCCACAGCGGCGGTCATGACTGAGTTGTTCGGATCTCGGCTGTCGCTGGGTGCGGATGGCGAGAGAATCCTCGCGCGTCATCGTTTCGCCGATGTTGCGTCGGTGCTCGAACGCCGCTTCGGCCGCGCCGAGCTGGAACGAGCGGTTGTCCAGGCGTTCGACACCGCGCAGGGGGTCGTGCCGACAGCGGGGCATCTTGCAGCAGTTTCTACGTTCCGCCACATCGTAACTACCAACTACGACGACCTGTTCGAGCGAGCGTGCCTAGCCAGAGGCGTGACGTACACTGTCCGTTCCCCGAACGGCGAAACCAGAGGTGTCGGGTCACAGGTGACTATCTTTCAGGTGGATGGCTGGATTGGGCTCCCCTCGGCGTTGGTTATAACTGAGGAGGACGCTGCGCGCGCGCGCCAAGACGCTCAATATTGGGACGATGTGGCTTCCGCGATCGGCGACCGTCCAGTGGTAGTTGTGGGCCACTCGCTTCGTGATGAAAATGCCCGCCGCGTGCTCACACGGCGCGGCGGCGGTCCTGCCCTGTATGTTTCGCTCATCGATGATCCAATGGATCAGATTGTGCGCGAACGGTTCGGCTTGGCGACGTGCATTGCCAGTGCGGACGACTTTCTCCAGTCCTTTGAAGCTGCTACCCATGCATCTGGCGGGCCGGCAACGAATCACCTCGCCTAGCCTGTCTCCCCCAGAGTACCAGTCGGCTAACCACTTAAAAAGGGCCGCCGGTCAGTAGTAGCCACGCTGCCGCCATCGTCTCCAATGCGGTTGGAAGTGACAGCCTTCGCAGACGATCACAATAGACAGGCGAGATCGAGCGTGGAATGATGCGCTGGTAGCTCGAATCAAGGATGCGGAGCTAACGTCGGGGGCGTAAGTTGACTGTCAGTGTTCACAATCCTGATCAATATATGGCGGCGCTACGGACGATCATAGCGCAGGGCCGCAAGCGGATCGGGCTGTTGGTTGGCGCCGGAGCCTCTGCCGGCATGGCCAAGCCTGATGGTACTTATCCGCTTATCCCGGCGGTTGCGGGCCTCACCGATCAGGTTCTCACGACACTTGCGCCGACCTATCAACAACAGATCGACGGCCTGAAAGCCGAGCTCGCGCAGCACGACATTGAGACGATCCTTTCTCGGATTCGCTCTCTGAGCAAAGTGATCGGATCGGCAAAAGTCCACGACCTCGATGGCCCCGGCTTTGCCACTTTCGGCGAAGCGATCTGCACCGAGATCGGCAAGATCGTGGACGTTCGATTGCCGGAGACCGGATCGGCTTATGCCGCTCTCGTGAACTGGATCACGGGCACAATGCGTGACTACCCGGTCGAGATTTTCACCACGAACTACGACCTGCTGTTCGAAGAAGCGTTGGAGTCCGTGCGCGCGCCGTATTTCGATGGCTTCACGGGCGGTCGCGAGCCGTTCTTCGACCCAGTGTCAGTGTCGCGCAGCGACCTTCCCGCGCGATGGACGCGGCTCTGGAAGCTCCATGGCTCACTCGGCTGGCGTGCGAGCTCGAAGGGAGAAGTGATCCGAACGGGCCAAAGCTCGGTAAGTCACCTCGTCTTCCCCGAACATCTGAAATACGATCAGACGCAGAAGGCCCCATACGCCGCGTTGCTCGATCGGCTTCGTGCGTTCTTGCTCACCCCCGACACGCTGCTGGTCTCTATCGGCTTCTCCTTTGCCGACGCACATATTGCAGCCCGGTTGGATGAAGCGCTGGCAGCGAATCCATCCTCCAGCGTTTTCGCGTTCCAGTACAAGGTCCTCGAGGAAGAGGGGCCAGCGTGCGATCTTGCGCGCCGCCTGCCAAACTTCAGCGTCTATGCGCGTGACCAGGCCAAGGTGAACGGCATTCGCGGCCCATGGAAGGCGCCGGCCGAACTTCCGAACAGGGATTGGGGGCCGATAAGGTCGACCTATCTCGACAAGGACGGAAACTTCACGCTCGGAGCGATCGAACCCTTCGCCCGGTTCTTCGCAGCATCGCGCTCGGTTCAAGCATTTCCCACACCATCGGCGCTGACAGCAACAGCGGCGGCAACGCCACCGCCGGCAGCCACCACCGCGTCGGTGGCCTGATGAACGCTCCGACCCTTCTCGGTCATGTCGGCTCTGTCGCGGGTGCAACCGTCAGCGTGCGCCAGTTCGAGGGCGTGGCCTCGGGCATCGCAATCATCGGAGGACGGAGCTATCGGGTCGGTCAAGTCGGCAGCTTCGTGCGGATACCTCAAGGGTATCATGACCTCTACGCGATCATATCCGAGGTGGGGGCAAGTGCGACACCAGCGACGCTGACCGATACGCTCGACCGCGGCGAACGATGGCTGACCGTTCAACTCGTCGGCGAGATTGTCGAGGTATCGTTCGAGCGGGGCATCAGCCAATATCCGAACGTGAACGATGAGGTGCATCTAGTCACCGAGGAGGATCTGGCCAAGATCTACGGCGCGGAGTTTGCCGGACAGGTGGTCGTGGGGCGACTTGCCAACGCCGAGAGCATCCCGGTCCGCCTGGACCTCGACAAGCTGGTCACCCGTCACAGCGCAGTGCTCGGCTCGACTGGGTCGGGCAAATCCACGACCGTCGCCAGCTTGTTGCGATCGATCTCGGCGCCGGGCGGAGCGGGCTTTCCGAGCGCGCGCATCCTCCTGCTCGATATCCACGGCGAATATGCCCGCGCGCTCGGCGACAACGCTGAGATTTTCCGGATCACGCCTGGAGACGGTGAGAAGCGGCTGGTCATTCCGTACTGGGCACTGCGGCCGACTGAAATCCTCAACTTCCTGTGTGGGAAGATGGACGATCGCGCGACGACCGCAATCCTCGAAAAGATCTTCGCGGCTAAAAGCACGATAGCCCAGGCAGACAATTTGCCGGGCGTCGACCTGAATTCGATGACCGTCGACAGCCCGATTCCTTACAGCTTGCGAAGCCTATGGCTCGAGTTGATCGATCCGGAGGTCAAAACCTGGCTCGATCAGGCAAAGACCCAGCCGGCGATCGTGCTCCCCGGAGACGCGGCTACGCTTCGCATGCCGACCTACCAGCCGCACACGACGACGAATACGGCGCCCTATCAGAACAACATCGGTGTACTCGGCATCCGCAAGCAGCTCGATCGCATGCGGTCACGTATGCTCGATCGTCAGTTCGAGTTCTTGCTCAAGCCCGGCGGCTGGGAACCTGACCTGACCGGTCATGTGGCGAATGACCTTCCCGCCCTTCTTGAAAGCTGGATCGGCCACGAGAAGGCGATAACCGTCCTCGATCTGTCGGGTATCCCCAGTGCCGTTCTCCTGGATTTGATCGGCGCAATTCTGTCGATTATCTATGAGGCACTTTTCTGGGGTCGCGAGCGCGACGGGGGTGGTCGCAAGCGGCCCCAACTCGTCGTTATGGAAGAAGCGCACCGGTATCTTGGTCGGGAAGCCGATAACCCTGCGCGCGAGATGGTCCAGCGAATCGCGAAAGAGGGGCGCAAGTTCGGCATCGGTGCGATGATCGTCAGCCAGCGTCCTTCCGAAATTGACGACACCATTCTCTCCCAGTGTGGCACCTTCATCGCGTTGCGCCTCACCAACTCCACTGACCGCAGCAAGGTACAAGCCGCTTTGCCCGATAATTTGAGCGGTATCGCTGACAGCCTTTCGGTTCTACGGACCGGAGAAGCCATCATAACCGGCGAAGCTGCGCGGCTGCCAGTGCGCTGCCGCATTACCCTGCCACCCAAAGAC
The DNA here is from genome assembly GCF_001908375.1 of Rhizobium etli 8C-3. Taxonomy (NCBI): domain Bacteria; kingdom Pseudomonadati; phylum Pseudomonadota; class Alphaproteobacteria; order Hyphomicrobiales; family Rhizobiaceae; genus Rhizobium; species Rhizobium etli. Next base: position 21,528 of record NZ_CP017242.1, read on the forward strand.
CGTCGCCCGGACAGCGAAGACCCGCTCGTCGCAGACAGTTGGAAGCGCGCTAGGGGCACTGAAGATTATGATCAGCTTGTCGCAGTATGGCGTGCACAGGATCCGAAGTGGGAGCCGCCAGAGTCGGACGAGGACGAGGGAGGCAATTGATGGAACGACAGCCCGTAACGTCAGGCAATTTGGCCGAGGTCGGATATGACCCCGAGCTGGAGACGCTCGAGGTCCAATTCAAGCACGGCGGCGTTTACCAATATTTCAACGTGCCTGCATTCATGCACGAGCGTTTCATGACCGCGGACTCACAAGGTCGCTTTTTCAACGCGGAAATTAAAGGTCATTATCCCGAGGCCAAGCTCTAGCGCGCCGCATTGAAATGGCCCTGAAATTCTCCAAGCGATGTCGGATTTGCTCAGATAAATTGCAAGAACGGTATGTCTGCAACCGGCCCCAAATCAGCCACCTTAAGCAGGCCAACCACTTGGCTTGCCGAGCAATTCAGTTTCAAATGAAATCCGGAATAACTGGGTCGTCGGTTCCAATCACTTCAAGGCGACCGCTGAAGAAACAGGGTCTCCTGTTCGATTCTCATCAAAGAAACATTCTTTGAATGTCTCGCAGCCAATTCTTTATTGCGGCAGATAAGCCTCTCCACCCTGAGCAATTATCTCCTCTTCGCTGAGGGATTTATGCCAGTGCGAGTAAAGGACGAATCGGTCTCTCGGAAGACTTAGCTCCTTCTTCAGATACTGGTACAGGGCGCTGAATGCTTTGTGCTCGCATCCGCCCCAGAAAAATGAACGCTCGAGATTTTCCGGCCATCGCACCGACGTTATGGCGTCCATCAGCAACGTCGTCGTGCCCGATACGGCTCCAGCGCGATGAAGCCAATGAATCGTGACGCCCGAAGGATAACGAAGCGGCAATTCGTCGGCTTTCGAGTCGATCTCGATGAACGCATGGCCGGCAACGTTTGTGGGCAAGTTTTCAAGAATCCTGGCGATACCAGGCAATGCCGTCTCGTCACCGGCCAGGACGTAGAATTCCGCATGTTTCGGACCATTGGCAGCAGGACCGAGAATACCGACAAGATCGCCCGGTCGCGCATCCATGGCCCATCGCGTCGCGGGGCCGGGGTTGGCGTGAAGGGCAAAGTCGATTGCGATTTCCTGCCTTGCTGTATCAATGCGCCGAATCGTGTAGACGCGCGTCGGAACAGCGGCATTATCCGGCCAGACAACATGGCCGCGATGGTCGAGCATGGGCCATAGCGGCTCGGCTATGCCGCGCGGCTGAAAGATGAGCCGACAGTGAAGCTGGTCGTCCCGATCGTACCGTTCCAAGTTCTCCCCTCGAAAGGTTATCCGGCGGAAACGAGGAGCAATGTCTTCGATGGATCTCACATAGAGGATCCGCAGGTCATCAGGAAGAGCCGGCTCCGCACGGTCGCCCTCCCAGTGGATTTCCAGCTTTTCGCGAGCAGCGATGAAGCCGATCGGCCCGACGAGGGCGTGCTTCAAGCGATTGAGCCCCCCAGAATCAGAGGCTTCAACCGTCAGCCTAAAGCCGTCCCCGGTCGCTTCGAAGGTGGCGTCTCCGAACGGTGAGTGGATATAGTGGACGCCATCGGTCTCTTCGACTGCCATGTCGTGAGTCGCGATCGAATCGACGATCGGATCGATGTATTCGTTGATTTTCGGAAATCGTACCACCGCTCTTGCGCGGTATGGGCTGCAGACAGTCGAAGACATGTGGACTGGTTCCATGAACTTAGATCGAGGCCCACAACGGTCCCTCGATCGGGAACGCCGCGAAGTCGCGATTGATGATGTTGAGGATGGCGGCCGGATCGAGATCGGCGCATTGCTCGGGGTGGAGCCATTTGGCGGCTTGCGCGACGAACACGACATTGAGAGGCAGATTGGTGATCAGCCCCGTCCAGATCCCATAAACGCGCTTTTCTTGAACACTTGCCAGCTGATTGAAGACAGGCCTGCCGTCGATCAGGCGCCGCAATCCTTCCTGGCCCAGCTTCGGATCGATCCCGGGGCCGATTGCGGGCCGGCTGCCCGCCGCCCAACCACCGCCCGATGCGATGTAGACGTCATGCGGTGTGGACACGAGATATTCGAGGGAGAGCTTTTCGAACCAAGGCGCGGTCACGCCGGGCAGGGGCTGACCACCGGCCAGAGCCAGCAATTCGCCCCAAACCTTGCGACCCGCCGCCCAGCAGCAGTCGTCGGGTGTGGACTGGACCTCCAGATAGGTGGTGACGGGTTTCGTGCCTGAGACGCGCGCCGCGATTCCGGCCATTTCCCGGTCGAAGAAGGACGTAAACGCATCCGCCTTGTCGGTTGCACCGAGAAGTGCGCCCCACATTTTCATGGAAGTCTTGAGTTCGCTGACGGGATCGGCAGCCTGTTCGCCCGCAGCTGCATTGCTCGACGCATCGCTGTAGACCACGGGAATGCCGAACTGTTTGAGCCTCTCCACCATAGGATCGGCGTCGCCTTGCGGTGTCATGAAAGCTGTCGTGACGACAAGATCCGGCGAGAGACCGATCAACCCCTCAAGTGATACCGTGTCGGGACTTTGCTTGCCGACCACTGCAACCGGGTGATGATTGAGCAGCCGCGTCTGCAAGACTTCGCTGTCTATGCGATCGACCGCCGCCCACCCTACGACCAGCGAGGCCGGATCCGGATGCAGGAGCGACATCGTCAAAAGATCGTGTGCCTCTAGCAAAATTATCCGTTTGGGGAGCGCGGGGAGATGCACCTCGCGCCCGGCCATATCGACGACCGTGATCTGTTGCTGTGCCGCGGCAGCCGGGATTCCCGAAAGGAGGCCAGTTGCCGCGAGGGAGGCGCAAAAGAGACGTCTTGTTATGGTCAAAGCCGACTCACCACTTGTATCTCAGACCAGCCAGAACCGTGCGGCCGTTTCCGTATTGGCAATAATATTCGGAGCTGCACGAGGAGTAGTATTCCTTGTCGAGCAGATTGGTGATGTTCAGCGTCGCCTGAAGCCCCTTCAGGTTCGGGTTCTTTGCCCCGAAATCGTAGCGCAGAGCCGCGTCCAGCAATGTGTACCCATCGGCCTTCACCGTATTGGCATCATTGCTGTAGCTCGACCCGACGAAGCGGACGCCGCCGCCAACGCTCAGCCCCTCCAGCGCGCCGGTATCGATGGTATAATTGGCCCAAAGCGAACCAAAGTAGCGCGGCACGGCCTGCGGACGATTGCCGATGATCGAGCTGTCGACAGATTCCGACACCGTCGTATCGAGCAGGGAGAGCGCGGCGATCAACTCGACATTGTTCGCGACGCTGCCCCTCGCCTCGAATTCCACCCCGCGCGAATGAATCTCGCCCTGCTGCACGTTGAAACCGGTCGAGGCGTCGAACGAAACGACATTCTGCTGACGGATATCGAAGGCCGAGATCGTGAAGATGGCGTCGAGTCCTGCCGGCTGATACTTGATGCCGATTTCGTATTGCTGCGCCTCCGTCGGCTTGAAGCCATCGCCATTGGCGTCCGTGCTGAGCGATGGTTCGAACGAAGTCGAGTAGCTTGCATAAGGCGCGATGCCATTGTCGAACAGGTAGAGAAGGCCGGCGCGGTAGCTCGTCGCCTCGCTCGACAGGTCGGACGATGTTCCGGCCAGCAAATTCTCGGTTTCCTGATCCGCCCAGTCGTGGCGGACGCCGAAAACGCCCCGCAGCCCGCCGAGTTCGATTTGATCCTGCAGATAGATGCCGGTCTGACGCAAGGACTGGTCGCTGTCGACGGCGGTTACGAACGGGCCGACGGCTTGCCCGTAAACAGGGTTCGTGACGTCGAGCGACGTTGCCCCGCCAAGCTGATATTCCCAGCTGCTGTCGGAACTCTGAACATCTATGCCGGCAAGGAGTGTATGACTTACCGCACCTGTTTCTACCTTGAATTCAGCGTGGTTGTCGAAAGAGAAACCGCTGACATCCTCGATGGAATGAACAGCCCAGCGCGGAATGATGCCTGCGTCCGACATCTGGCCGTTCATCTGAAGCGAGCGCATATCGGTATCCACGCCGGAATAGCGGAAGTTCGACCGGACGGTGACCCGCTCGTTGAAACTGTGCTCGAATTGATAGCCGATCCCGTACTGCGTGCGCTCGAAATTGTCATATGTCGGGTCTCCGACATTGAGATCGCGATCGAGGAAGCCGGCGATGCCCGCCGGCGCCAGGAATTTGGGATAAATTGAATTGAAGTAGCCGCCTTCGGGATCCCGCTGGTAGTATCCGGAGAGGGTGAGGGACGTGTCCGCGTCCGGCTGCCACTTGAGAGAAGGAGCGATACCGAGGCGCCTCTCGTCGACGTCGTCATAGCGCGTACCGGAGGAGCGGCCGACCGCCGCAAACCCGTATTGCAAAGTCCCGTCGGCGGTGATGGGGCCAGTCGAGTACAGGCCGCTCTGCACGCGACCGTCGCTTCCGGCCTCAACCCTTACCTCGTTCGACTGCACGTCCGACGGCAACCGGCTGACCTGATTGACGAGACCGCCGGGGCTGACCTGGCCGTAAAGAAGGGCAGACGGCCCCTTCAGCACATCCACATGATCGAGGAAGAAGGGATCGATGGATGGCGTGGCGAAAGCCTGACCGCGCTGGAGCTTGAGGCCGTCAAGGTAGCTGACGTAGCTCGTCGACAGACCGAAGTTGCCGAACCCGCGAAGAAACAGCGAGTCGTAACGAGAATTCGTGTCCCTGTCGGAAAGGACGCCGGCAGTGTAGCGCAGCGCCTCGCTGACGGTTTGCGGGTTCTGATCGTCGATCTGCTTGCGGGTAACCGTCGTCACCGATTGCGGCGTCTCGACGACCGGCGTCGCAGTCTTGGTGGCGGACCGAGCCGATTTGGCCAGGACAGTATTCGACGTGTCGTCGTCGTTACTTGCATCCCGCACGACGATCGGCGCCAGCTGCGTACTCGTTTCTTGAGCCACTGCTTGAAGTGCCGGAACAAGGAAAGTAGATACCATCAAAATTTGCTTGAAAGAAATGCGGCAATTCACGGATGATCCCCATGGTCCGAGCTGTCGAAATGCGGTAAGTCTATTAATCAAACGGGTACGTCCTGTCCAGTTAATATGAATGTGTCCGTCAACTTTAAAGACGCGCACGTCTTGAAACTGGTCGGGATCTGGCGAGACGGAGAAAAAGTATGGTCGCAAAAAGCATGAGCGCCGTGGCGAGAATAGGCCGACCTCCAAAGGCGAGCCAGGATATGGCTGCTGAGAGAATTATACTTGCCGCTACAGAGCTTTTTGCGGGCAGAGGGTTTGCCGGCACCTCGATGGAGCAGGTGGCCGCGCATTGCGGGGCGGGCAAGGACACCGTCTATCGCCGGTTCCCGTCGAAGGTCGTCCTGTTCGAAGCGGTGGTCGACCATGCGCACAAGAGCGCTGTCGCAAGACTTGACAAACTACCTGCGGTTTCCGGCGATCCGCTCGAACGTTTGAAATCCCTTTTGCTCGAGCTTCTATACGTCAACATGGAGCCGGAACTGATCGCACTGAAGCGCATCACCTTTAGTGAAGCGGTTGTTTTCGAAAAGAACGGGCCGATACCGCCGCAGCCCGACCCGATCATGGCGAAATTGATTGAAACCGTGGGCGAAGCGCAGGAGACAGGTGCGATCTGCGCCGGCGACGCAACCGGGATTGCCTGCCATCTCATTCACTGTATGGTCGCGTTGCCGACGACCGCGGCGATGATGGGCAGCAATGAGTTCGATAGACGTCAGGATATCGAAGCGCATTTTCACAGGACATGGCACTGGCTTATCAATGGTGTGAGTTGCAACAGGATTTCGTAACGGCATCGGTGCAGGGGAACGATCTTAAACCGGAAGCGTGCGGGTGAAGCCGGCATCGGATTATCTTTCTTATCTGCAGGCACATGCGGGGCGGTTTCTGAGCGATGTAGCCGTCCTCAGCGAGCAGCCGAACGTGCTTATCGCTCTGCAAGCGCACTATACAGTTCCGGCCTATACTCGGTCTCTCTTCGAGACCTACGACATCGACTTTCCATCGACGTTGATCAACGCTGTTCCGAAACGCCAAAGCGAATTTCTCGCTGGACGCGCTCTTGCCCGCGCCGCGTTGGACAGATTGCTCGATACCGGTGTTTCCATCGCCATTGGAGAGCAGGGATCGCCGGTATGGCCGGGCGGAGTATCCGGTTCGATCAGTCACTCGCACGGGAAATGTCTCTGCCTCGTGCTTGCGGGCGAAGAGAGACTGATCGGCATCGATGTGGAAAAAGTTGCGACCGGCGCCTCTCTCGAGGCAATCCTGAAGGAAGCGCTGGCGCCGCAGGAGCGTGATCGGGTTTTTCAGCAGACCAGGTTCGATCCCGCCGTTCTTGCCACCCTGATTTTCTCCGCCAAGGAAACCATATTCAAAGCGCTGCATCCGGTGGTTCTGCAGTTTTTTGGCTTCGACGCGGCAGTCTTCAACAGCATTCACAGCGATCAAAAGCTGTCCCTGTCCATCGTGCATTCCCTGCATCCAGGCATTCCGCAGAACAAGGAGATTTTGATCGATTTCGACATTGACGGCGAATTCGTCAGAACATGGACGATGCTCGACCGTCAGACGCTTGCCGTCCAGCGCTCTGCAAGGTCCCCTGCCGTCGGCCTTGGCTGACGGCAGGGGGTCCGAATTTGACCGGCTAGATGCGGGCAGACGATTCGCGCCGATCGTCCGCTTCGGGGAAGAAGCCGACCTTGATGAAATACTCGACATAGCGATCGAGCACCGCATCCGTTACCGGTGGCGGTGAAATGCCCGAGCCGGCCAGCGCCGTCTCCACCCTGTCCTGGCCGAGAGCCGATTCCACCTCCAGGCCATCATACTTGTCGAGATGGTCTGCCAGGAGCAGGATGGAGGACAAGGAGTCGTCGCCCTGTCTGGCTCTTTCCTCCGCTGCCCTTGTCAGACGCTCGCGCCAGGCCTCGAACGGCATGACCTTCAGATGATGCCCGGCTCTTTGCGCCGCCTCCACGATCGCATGGATGCTCGTCTGCATCCGATTGGAGAGATGATAGGTCGCACCCGGTTCGCCGCGTTCTATCAGCGCGACCAGTGCTTGCGCTACATAGTCGACGGGCGCCAGGGTCAAGCGGTCCGACCGGAGGCTCGGTGCCGCCTGAAGCAGAAGCATCGACCGGATGAAATGCCAGAAGCCGATACTGGCGCTCCCGATTCCCGTCTGACTATGTCCGCTGACGCGGCCGGGACGATGGATCGTCACGGGCAGGCCCCTTGCCGCGGCCGCGTGCATCAGTTCCTCGGCCACCCATTTGCTTTGGACGTAGCCGGTATCTTCGACCTCGCGGATCGTCAGGCGGGTGTCCTCCTTGATGATGGAGGGATTGGAACCGCGCCGCGCGACCACCGATGCGGTCGACACGAAATGGACAGGCGTGACACGGTTGCCGCTCGCCGCCAGCCGCAATACTTCCTTCGCTCCCCCGACATTGATCGCCGCAAGGCGCGCATAGGTGTCGAATTCGTTCGTGGCGCCGCCGTTATGGACGATGACGTCGACCTCGTCGGCAAGGGCGGCGAATTTTTCAGCGGTCAAACCGAGGCGGGGTTGCGAGAGATCGCCGGGAAGCCCGATAATCCGATGTTGGAAGGTATCCTCCCACAAACCATACGATGTCAGGGACTTGCGGACCCTCTCCGCCGCTGCGGTTTCGTCTTTCGCACGCACCAGGCAGTAGATGTCGGCCGCGCTGTTTTGCAGCAGCTCGGCCAGCGCAAAGGAACCGATGAAGCCGGCCGCGCCCGTCAGCAGAACGGAACGGATGGTGGCGAGAGCCGGTCGAGGCGGAACGGAAGCGTGATCCGGGAGCGCAATATCCGGCGGCAGAACCAGGTCTGCGAGCATGAGGTCCGTGTCGCGATCCCCGTCGGCGGAACCTGGCCGCGCATCGGCGGTCTCGTCGGCCTGCCCAAGTGATATCGCAAGGGCAGCCGGCGTCGGATGATCATAGATCTGCCGAACCTTGATGCCAGGGCTAATGGCCTCGCGAAGCAGGCTGACGAGCCTGACCGTGAGCAGGGAGTGGCCGCCGTTCTCGAAGAAGTCGTCGAACCGACCGATCGACGGGCGTTCAAGTACGGTGGCGAAGAGCTCGCAAATGATCCGCTCGGTCGCATTGATTGGCGCCACCGTCTTGATGTCCGCCGTCGCCGGGTCTGGAAGCGCGGCGATGTCGAGTTTGCCATTGATGGTTCTCGGCAGGTCGTCGACAAATACGATGGCGGCTGGAATCATATAGGAGGGAAGTCGCAGCCGCAGCAGCTCCCGCAGCTTCTCCGCATCCGCCGATTGGTCGTCGCATACGACATAGGCCACGAGGCGGATGGAGCCGTCCTGGGCAGGCCTTCCGACGACTGCCGCGCGTTTCACGCCGGTCTGCTCGACGAGCGCGTTCTCGATTTCGGCGGGCTCGATGCGATAGCCTCGAATTTTCAGCTGGTTGTCGGAGCGGCCGAGGTAGTCGATGCCTCCATCCGGCCGCCAGCGCGCCAGGTCTCCGGTTCGGTAGATCCGTTCGCCGGGCTTGCCGAAAGGATTGGCGACGAAGCGTTCCGCCGTGGTTGTCGGGCGTCCGACATAGCCGCGGGCCAATCCCACGCCGCCGAGATAGAGTTCGCCAGTGACCCCCACGGGCGATGGGTGCAGACCCGGTCCGAGGATATAGGCGTTCGTGTTGGCGATCGGCCGGCCGACCGTAGGCTCGGCGTTCTCGGAAAGGTCGGCGCCCAGGGCGTTGATCGTATATTCGGTCGGGCCGTAAAGGTTATAGCCGCCGACGCCGGGCGCTTCCCGCAGCCGTGTCCACAGATCCTGACCGACTGCTTCGCCGCCAAGCGATACGAAGACCACGCCGGTTCCGCCTCTTCCCTGCGGTCGATCTCGCTCGAGCAGTCCGTGTTCGACCAGATACCCGCCATAGGTCGGGGTAACGTCAAAGGCGTCGATTTCCTCCCGATCGAACAGCGGCAGCAGGCGATCGGGATCCCGTCGGAGTTCATCGTCGATTACATACACCTCGTGTCCGGCCAGGAGCCACAGAAGTTGTTCCCAGGAGGCGTCGAAGGCGAATGAGGTCGTATGCGCGATCTTCAACCTGCGCCCGCCCTGGGAAGCCAAAACAGGCGCAAAAATGGCCTTCTTGTGATTGATGAACATGTTGGTGAGCCCGAGATAGGGTACGGCGACGCCCTTCGGTTCTCCAGAAGATCCCGATGTGAAGATGATGTAGGCCAAATGGTTCAAGCCAGCTGGACGCTTGGTCTCCGGAAGGGTTTTCGGGTGTCGTGCAAGCTCGCTCTGCGTAGCAGGCTCGTCGAGCAGAACCACGCGCGGATCGGTCTTGTATTCGGGCGGTAGAAGTTCCTTCAGAGTGCCGGTGCTCAGGATGACCGTCGGCTGCGACTGATCCAGCATCGACCGAATTCGGTTGGCGGGCGTCTCCAGATCGATTGGAACATAAGCGGCATGCGCGGCAAAGACGCCGAACAGCGCCACGATCATCAGTTCCGAGCGGGGCAGGAGCAAGGCGACCCGATGCTCCGGTTCGACGCCGCGCGCGATGATGAGATGAGCGAGCCGATGCGCCGCCGTCGCCAGCTCGTCGAAGGTGAGCTTGGTTTCGCCGGCTGTGACGGCATTGTCATCCGGTGTGGCTCTCGCCTGTCTGACGAGCAGATCCGCAACCGAGAGAGAGCCGATCTCCATGTCTTCGCCCGAGATGGGCTGCGGCAGCAGAAGGCTCGCCTGCGGCAGCGCATCCATGGCCATAAGGGGAAGATCCGCATCTGCGGCAAAACTGTTCAATATGTACGCATAGGCCTGGATGAGCGCTTCGGCCTGTGCCGGTGCGATCACGTCGCTGCGAAACATCAGACGCAGGTCGATGGCGTGACCTTTCGGCGTGACGGACATGCTGAGGGGATAGTGCGTCGCGTCGCGGACGCCGGCGTTGCCGATGCGGATCTCGCCCTGATCGGGGAAATCGAAGGCCGGCAGATTCTGGACCGAAAAGAGCGTGTCGAACAGGGGGCTGTGCCCCGCGATCTGCTGCAGGCGCGTGAGATTGACGTGGGAATGCCGAAGGGACACCGCCTTTTGTGCGTGGAGGGCGCCGAGAGCCGCCTTTATCGATTCCTCGCCGCGCGCTTGCACCCGGACCGGAACCGTATTGAACAACAGGCCGATTATCTCGTTGACATCCTCGATTTCCGCCGGCCTGCCGGATACGACGTTTCCGAACACCACGTTCGAAGTACCGCTCAGCCGCATGAGAAGCGTGCCCCAGGCAAGTTCGAGAACCGTGCTCAACGTCGTCGAAGCCGAACGCGCAAGCCCGGCAAGTGCCGAAGTCGTTTCGGATCCGATCGACAGCATGTGTTCGTCGCTATGCTCCGTGCTTGCCTCGAGGCCGCGTGCTGTCGGATAGAGGATCGTCGATTCGCTGCCGGCGAGCACGTCACGCCATACCGCTTCGGCATCGGCCATGTTTTGCTGCGTGAACCACCGCAGATAGCGGCTGAAGGGAGGCGGAGCCGCGGTGCCCGCAGGATCGAGATAGAGCTGGATCACGAGGCGGTAGAACAAGCGGATCGACCAGCCATCGAGCAGGATGTGGTGCGCCGTCAACAAAAGCCGATTGAGAACGCCGGCCCCGCTTTCCGGCAGGCGAATGAGTGCAAACCGTATCAACGGCGGACGGCCGGCATCGAAGTGCGCTCCATATTCCTGATTGGCAATAAGCCTGGCCTCTTCCTCGCTCGCAGCCCTTTCCGACCGCCAGGGGACATCGGCATAGGCGGGCACGACCTGCGCCGTCCTGCCGCCGATCTCGGCGAAACCAGCCGTGACGGTCGGTGTGAGTTCGATCGCTCTTTTCACCGCGCAATGGAGACGCTCGGCGTCAATCTCGCCAAAGAGGTCCAGCGAGGTTTGGGATATATAGACCTCGTTCAAGCCCTCAGCTGCGCCGACGCTGTGAAAGTGCAAGCCTTCCTGGAGGGGCGAAAGCGGCAGCACCTCACGCACCGGGCCGAAGGTTTCCTCGAGACGCCGCTGATCCCAACGGGAAAGTTCGGCAAGCATGTCTTCTTCGCGCCGCTCGCCGTCATCGGCGGGAGCGACCGCGGCTGCGAATTCCGCAAAGACACCACTCCACGCCTCGATGAGGGCGTCTATTTCCGTTGCGCTGCGCGCAGCGCGAATGCCGAGGCATGCCTTGTTGCGCCGCAGATCTATTCGTACCGTCCAGTGCTCTCCGTCCACGTGCGCGGCCGGCGCCGGCGACATCGGACCGTCACCCTCATCCGTCATGACGATGGAGAGCGTCACATCAGGACGAGGCGTGTCGTCGAGTGCGCCTGCGACATCGGGGCTGACCTCCTGCGCCAGGAAATAGCTCGTGGCGAAGTCGCCAGCCACGCCTTCGGCATTGTCGATGCCAAGCACTTTATGGGCAGCGCTGGTAAAGCTCTCGACAAGCTGTGGCGTCGGCTGCGGCGCTGCCGCGCCCTCGGACGGCGCGGCCACGAGAATGGGAAAACTCCGTCTGCACCATCCGACCGTGGTCTCCAGCGCTCCTTTTGGGAAACGGTCCCGGTCGGCTTCGTCGATCGCGAGAAAAAGGGGCGACGGCGTGAGACGTTGCGTCCAGAGAATGGCGGCGACGGCGGCGGTGCGCAGCGCCATCTGGTTTGGCCGGCCGCCGAGGTCGGGAAGCGCGAGGCTGCGCTCCGCCGAGGCGAACGGGGTTTCCGAACGGCCGTAGGCCGGCGCCCAATCCTCCGCTTTTTCCAGCATGTCCAGCCAGGATTCGGTATGGGCGACCATGTCCGCCTGTGCCGCGAATTCGGCGGTCCGCGTCAACCAGTTGGCATATGATCCGGCCGCAAGCGGCGCGGCACGTCCACCGTCCGACCGGACGGGAGAGAGTTCGGCGAGCAGCACGCCCCACGATTCGTCGTCGATCCAGCGACCCGGAGCCCGCATCTCCAGAATGCGTCCAGATGCTTCTCCGCCCGAAAGCCATGCAGCGAAGCGCTCCGAATCCTCGGGGCCTGCGGGCTGTTCCCGCAAGATTGGTGCCTCCCATAGGTCTGCGGCGTCGGCGAGGCGCCACTGTCCGCCTTCCGGATCGCGCCGTAAACGCAGCGCATCGTGGCGATCCAGCAATCCGACCAGGGCGGCCACGACATCGGCTTCGTGAACGCCGTCTGCCAGCCGGATGGCGCGCGCCGTCGCGGGCGATGCCGCGCGTCGCTCCGCCAGGATCGCGGCCAGCGACGAGGCGCCGTCGCTCAAACGGCTATGCCCGAATTCGGCCAGCTGAGACAATCGCAGTTGCGGATGATGAGCCGCCTGCCCGAGGATGCCGATCACCAATTCGAGCAGATACCGCGCCGTGGCTTCGTCGAAGAGGTCGCAGGCATACAGCAGAGATACGCCTATCCTGCCGCCGGTGCCCTCGTCATGAACGACGAAGGTCAGGTCGAACTTCGCCTGCGTCTGGCGCGGTTCCTCGAGAGTCATGGCGGCATCGCCGAACTGAAGCTCGGGCCATGGCCTCGTGGCCGTGACCATGACGCCGAAGAGCGGATTGCGCGCTGCCGCACGTGGCGGGTTGATGTGCTCGACGACGCTTTCAAACGGCACGTCCCGGTTGTCGAGAGCCTTCAGGCCCGTATCACGGACGCGCTGGAACAACGTGGAAAATTCCGGATCCTCGGAAATGTTGACACGCACGACCACGGTGTTGCTGAAGAAGCCCACGAGCTGGTCGAGCGTGGAGTCATGCCGAAGATCGACGGGAGTTCCGAGGGGGATGTCCTGTCCGGCGCCGACACGCCCGAGTGCGGCGGCGACGGCGGATTGCAGCGCCACGAGCGGCGTGCCGCCGTATTGCCTTGCCGTTTGCCGCAAGGCCGAGGACAGTCCTTCTCCGAGCCACTGCCTGATTTGGCTCCCCGAGAAGGTCGGCGCGGCCGGACGAGGCCGATCGAGCGGAAGAGCGATCTCCACAGGCAGGCCAGCCAGCTGGGTCTCCCAGAAACCTAGTTGTCGTGCATGCAGGCTCCCCGCAGCTTTGGGATCGCCCAGATGCCGTCGTTCCCACAGGGCATAGTCCGTGTAGCGGATGCTGGATGCAGGCTGCAACGCATCCGGATTCGCGCCGTGACCATAGGCCCGTTCCAGATCTGCGAGAACGATTCCGAAAGATCCTCCATCGCCCGCGATATGGGGCAGGACGAGTATGACGGCGACCACCGCGGCTCCGCTTCGAACGACCAGCGCGCGCAGGGGCGTATCCGTCTCCAGGTCAAAAGGCGTATCGCGCGCCTGGCATGCAAGGTCATCCAACTTCTCTTCGAGAGTCTTTGATCGATGGTTCAAGGCCAGCGTCAGATCGATCTCCGTCACATGCGGAGCGAGATACGGCTCGACGATCTGCTCCGGTGTCCCGGCTGTTCCGGCCCGGTATCGCGTACGCAGTATCTCGTGCCTGCGCACGACCTGCTCCAGCGCTTCGGTCAGGGCTGCGACCGAAAAGGATGAGCCCTTGCTTGGCCGCAAGATCAGGCAGAAATTGTAGGCCGCGGATCCTTCGGCAAGCTGGGAATGATACCACATGCGCCGCTGCGCCGAGGAAAGGACCGTGGGCCCGTCGCGCTGTTCGCGCCGCGGGCGGTCGCTCGCAACGGATTGCTCTGACTGGAGGAGGCCGGCACCGGCGAGCCGTTGCAGCAAGAGCTGTTGCTTACGATCCGAAAACGTCATTTCTCTTCTCCTGTTTTATCCCGATGAACGCCGTCAACAGAGGCGCTCGAAATACGGCTGGTCGTCTTTGCGGGCGCGCATCGCATCGGTATGCGCGGACTGAAATCATCATTGCCGGCGAATTGTCGTTAAGGCCGCGCATTCATATGGGCTCGACCTCCGCGCTGGGATTGAGGACGGGGCCGAGCGCTGCGCTGCCCGCACTCGTCGCGCGTCGCGTGCTGCCGCCTGCGGCGAGGCAGTAGATCTCCGCGCCCCGGGCTCTTTCCTGCGCCAGCGCCACGGCGTGCCGATCCGTCCAAAGTTCTCCCGGCATGGCAAGCGGAACGCCGGGCGGATAGGGAATGATGTATTCGCGGCTATGCGAACCGATGACGGGCTCGAACTCTTGCGGACCGGCGGCCCTTGGGCCGGACGCTGGCGGCCCCAAGCCCGATCCCAGCAGCGACAGGGCGTTCACCAGCGCATTCAGGTCATTTTCGGAAACGCCGAAGTGCAGACGCACGACGAGATGATCGCCGGCGATCGTAACGAGCACATGATGTTCGCGAAGAAGCCAATCCCTGATGGCGCGCGAGCGCGGCCCGACATGGAGGCACAATACCAGCGGATCGACATCGTAATAGGAACCGTGCGCCGGCGGCGCGAGCATGCCTGCGGTCTCCGGGTTTTCGCCAAGCATGGCGTCGAGCTTCCTCCTGAGGGCGCCAGCCCGCGCAAATTCCGCTGCCCCGAACCGCTCTGCATGCGCGCGCGCAAGATCGAGCGAGGTCAGGATCGGCCATGACGGAGAGGTGGTGTGAATGCGATACCGCGCCAGCCGTATTCTCTCGATGTCGGAGGAAGAGCCGAGGACGTGGAGATACGAACCCTGGCGGAGCGCGGCCATCGTCTTGTGCGCCGAATGCGTGACGAGAACGGGCGCGCGCAACGGCAGGCGGGAGGCCACGGCAAGGGCTGTCGAGCCGGCCAGCGAAGGGACGAATGCGTGCAGCGCCGACCAGGCTTCATCGATAACCAGCGCTGTCGTCGGAGATGATCCGGCCAGAAGCGGCAGAGCGCGATCGAGGCGCAGCTTTCGGCCATCGTAGCCGGTCGCAGCGAGAACCAGGATATCGAACGGTCGCCCCTCGGCGGCCCGCTGTGCAAGCAGCTTTGCGGTCCCTTCGATGTCGATGCAGGGATTTTCCACCGTTCCGGCACGAGGTGTGGGCGTGACGCGCATCGCCTCGGCGGCAAACAGCAACGACTGGTGGGCTGTGCAGTCCATCAGCACGTCGGCGCCCGGAAAGCGGAGCGATTCCAGTGCGATCTGGTTGCTTGTCGTCGTACCGCTCGTGCCGAAGAACGTAGCGTCGGCGCCGAACGCATGGGCGGTCTTGCGCTGGGCGTCGGCAAGAGGTCCATGAGGCGTAAAAAATGAATCCACCGCGCTCCCCGACCAGCTCGCATCGATCCGCGAAAGGTCGGCCCCGAGTAGCGCGCGATAGAGCTGCGCAAGTTCCGACGATGTGGCCTCCAGGACGGACGGCCAAGGCACCGCGTGAAAATTGTGGCAACGCCCGTTGCGTGTGAATTGCGCGAGGTGCGTTGCAAGCGGGGTGTCGAATTCGCGACTATGCATCAGTCGGATCCCGACGGGAGACCGCGGCCATCCACGCGTCCAGCAGTTCCCGCGCCACATCCGCTTCGCAGGCGGCGACCTCCAGTTCGGTTCGGTCCTCGAATTTCTGCCAGGAGGCGACAATTCGGTACAGGCGATCCGCACCCCGCACCAGCCCGCCGTCCGCCCAATGCCGCGGCGTGACGGTCCGCCGGACGAGAAGGCCCGGGCCCCCGGCTGTCGGACGGCGGAGATGGAGATAAGCAATATAGGACGCCGCATCGCCGATCGCGGCCTGCCCGCCGACTTGCGTAGAGACGGGCACAGCAAGAAGCGGACCGATCTCGGCGGGCTCGACTTCGACGTCCGCAACGACAAAGTCGCATTTGGAGACGGCGCGGGCGGCAGACAGCAGCGCCCTTGTGACGATCGCCTCGTCGGCGCCTGGTATGGCGGCTCTTACCCTGATATCCGGGCCTTTCGACAAGGTTTCCTCAGGTCCGATCCACCATGGGGTTTTCGGTGCTGCGTCGAAAATCGACTGCCAATCGAACGGATCGGGCATCGAAGCTGCCGTCAAAGGATGGACCTTTGCCTGGTCGCGCCCTGCGAAGGCATCGACGCGCGGCGTCGGGACATCTCCCCTCGACAGAACCCTGTCGACGTCTTCGGCAATTTTCTCCAAAGACACGCCATCAATTACGGCGGCATGCGCGACGAGCAGAGATGCATCCGGCGTGACGATGCCGGCGATCACATCGCCGAGAGCGATATCGATCGCCGATCGCGCAGTGCCCATGATCTCGGCCGCGTCTGAACTCGCTACCTCGATCACCTTGGCTTGACGCGCAGGCCCGGGCAGCTGCGCGGCGCGCCATAGCCGCCCTCTGACAGCAATCGTCTGCCTCAGCCCCGGATGCGTCGATATGGCTTCGGTGAGCGCTTCGCGCAACCACTCGGGTTTCGGGAGGCTCCGAAGCGCCTCACAGGCTATGAGTTCCTGTATCGGGAGACCCGAAAGACGGAGCCGATGAATCTGCACCGGGAGGGAGAGGGGCTTAGCCTGTTCCTCGGCCGGCGGCGGCAGCTGCTCGACCAGCTGTGCGACGGTCGGATACTGGAAGACCGCGGCGGCGGGAAAATCAAATCCTGCCGCATTGGCGCGTGCCGCGAAGGAAACCGCCGTCAGCGAATCTCCGCCGAGCGCAAAGAAATTATCGTCGATGCCGATGGGTTTGCCGCCAAGAAGATCCTGCAGCAGGCGGGTCAGGCGTTCTTCGCGGTCGTTGCGCGGCGATCTGGACGGCACGGCCGGCGCGGCCGCGCCTTGCGGTAGCGCCTGCCGATCGATTTTGCCCCCGCCGAGCCGCGGCAAAGATGGCAGCACGATCACCTCTGCCGGGACAAGCGGCCCCGGCAAACGATCCGCCAGCCGCGCGCGCAGGCGTGGCCCGTCCTCCGGCCGCAGGCCATCGCCGGAGACGTAAGCGACGAGTTCCATGGTGGATCCGATGCGCCGCGGAAGCACGGCCGCCTCCTTGACGTCGGGAGCGGCGTACAGTTCTGCGACGGTTTCGTCCGGCTCCACCCTATGGCCGCGTATGTTCACCTGATCGTCGGCGCGTCCGGCAAGCTCAAGCCGCTCGTCTTCGCGCCAGCGGGCAAGATCTCCGGTGCGGTACAGCCGGCCGTTCTTGCGGAAGGGATTGGCGACGAACCGCGCCGCCGTCAATCCAGGCTGCGCAAGATAGCCGCGTGCGAGCTGCGCTCCCTCAACATAGAGTTCGCCGAGCGCGCCTGGGGGTGAAAGCGTGAGATCGGGGGCGAGCACATAGCAGCGAGATCCGGGGAGCGGCCGGCCAATCGGCATGCCCCCGCTTTCGGCATCCGCCATGCTCACTTTTCCGGCGGTAACATCTCCTGTTGTCTCGGTGCATCCATAGGAATTGTACAGCGGAACGCTTTTGGCCGTTCGATAAATCGATGCCGCGACGCCGGGAAGCAGAGGTTCGCCGGTGGAAAGAACACGGTCCCTGCCGGACAGAACGGCGGGTGCCGCGATCGTAACGGCCTCGATCACGCCAGGCACAGCCATGAAATGACCGATGCCGTGTGTCTGCAGAAGGCGGGCGAGCGCTGCCGCGTCCCTCGCTTCGCTATCCGTCGCCAGCACGAGATGTTCGCCGGTAACGAAGGCTTCGCAGATCTCGGCCGTTGCGTCGATCGCGGTGGGCGCACTCTTGGCAAGACGGGCGCCGCCGGAGCCTCCGGGCCAATGGTCCGAAACCCAGACCGTGCGGGCCGCCAGCGAGCCGTGCGTGGTGACGACGCCTTTCGGCTGGCCGGTCGATCCTGATGTGAAGCCGATATGGGCCGCTTCCAGAGGATGGGGACGATAGCCGGGGTCGACGGCATGACCGCGCCCTGTTTCCAAGAATTCTTGGACGGCGACAACGGGAACGTCGTCCGCGGCAAGGTCGAAATCGCAAATCACGAGCTTTGCATTTGCTGCCCGAACGAGCTTCTTCAGGCGCGCCTCGGGGTGGCGAGGATCGAGCGGAAGGTAAATCGCTCCGCATTTCCAGATCGCCAGGGGGGCGACAATGGTGATCAACCCGCGGCTTGCGGCCACCGCAACGACCTTCTGCGCCTCGATGCCGCGCTCGATGAGATGCGCGGCCAGCCGATTGGCCTGTTCGTCTATCTCGATGACGCTGAACCGATCCGGGCCATGGACGAGTGCAGTGCGCGACGGCCCGCTCTTCACCTGCCGGCGCCAATGATCGAGAACGGAACTCGTGCCTTGATCGACCTCGGCCCCACGAGAAAGCTCGACAAGACGGTCATGCTGCCGCGCCGGCAAGCGGCTGACGGCCGAGCATGGCTTTTCCGGACTGGCGGTCGCGGCAAGCAATATCGTTTCGAGATGTTCGAGCATGTCGAGCACGGTGGCCGCCGCGAAAAGCTCGTTGCGGAATGTCGCTTCCACCTCCAGAACGTCGCCGGTGAGGAAGCCCTGGAAGGTCAATGCAAACGGCGACGAGCCGTTGAAAATATTGGTCCAGCGAACGTCGACATCAGGCAGGTCCGGTCCGCCGATATCGCGATCGAGAAATAGCCCGAGCGTGTCGGTAAAGAAGCCATGACCCGCTTCGCGCGGGGGAGCAAGGTCCGCCACCACGCGTTCGAAGGAGACATCGCCATTGCTGACGGCCTCGGTAACGACCTGAGCCGTCTGCGCCACGAGCTCACGGAATGTCGAACCCTCGGACACGTTGAGGCGCAGCAATATCGTGTTTCCGAAATTGCCGATGAGCTCGCGGCTTCCCGGCAGGTGCCGATTGGCAACCATGGTGCCGATCGCGATGTCAGATGCACCGGTCCAGCGATTCAGCAGCAGCGCGTATGCGGCGATGAACACTGCAAAAGGCGTTGTTCGCAAGGCGGCGGCGGTGGTTCGCAGGCCCGTGGCGCAGTCCGCCGGCATGATCCGATCCAGGCGCGTTGCCCGTTCGCTCATGCGGGGGCCTGGCGAACGCGTGGTCGGCAGCGGGATGGCCGGCGGCAACGGGGTGAGCGTCCGACGCCAATAATCCAGCTGCGCCTCGAGATTTGCCGCGGACCTGGCGTCGGGCGGATTCTGGTGCGCCGCTATGTCGGCATATTGAAGCGACAGCGGCTCTGCGGCGCCGCCGCGATAGGCAACGCTGAGATCTCGGCTGAATACACCGAAGCATCCACCGTCCCATACGATATGATGAACGGTCAACACCAAGGACCATTGCGTCGCATTGACCTTGACCAGATGCGCGCGCAGCGGCCCCGAGGATGCAAGATCGAACGGCTCGCAAGCTGCCGCCTGCGCAACCTGCTCGGGATCGCGATCTTCGACGATCTGCACGAGAGGCTGCAACTGCGGGTGAATGTGCTGATATGGTTGGCCGTCTGCGCCGGTCGGATAGGTCGTGCGAAGGATCTCATGTCGATCCACGACCGCGGCCAGCGCTCCCAGCAGCCGCGACTCATCGAGGTCGCCTGCGAAATCGATGCGAATGCAGACATTGTAGGCGCCGCTGCCGGGATGCAGTTTCTGGTGCAGCCACATCCTGTTCTGCGCGTCCGACAGGGGCGCAGCCTCGATATTCGGACGCCTTTGAACGGCTGCTCGCGCCACACCGTTCTCACCAAGCCGTCGCCGCAAAAGTTCAACTCGCGAATTCATGGATTTTACCAGACCTCGTGGACAGCATCGTGGATGGTATTGTCTAGACGCGAAAGCAGTTCGCTGATCGTTCCGCCGTCAAATGCGTTTCCGGCGTAGGTGGCTTCGATG
Source organism: Rhizobium etli 8C-3 (assembly GCF_001908375.1). Lineage (NCBI taxonomy): Bacteria > Pseudomonadati > Pseudomonadota > Alphaproteobacteria > Hyphomicrobiales > Rhizobiaceae > Rhizobium > Rhizobium etli. The sequence goes on from NZ_CP017242.1 coordinate 41,323, forward strand.
TCGATCGTGGTTTCCGCGCCGCGGCCGCGTACGAATATTTCCAGTCCGAGGGGGACGAGGGGAAATTGTGTCGCCTCGTTGTGAAGGCGCTGCCATTTTGTCGTGGCGCCGGGGAGGCGAGGACCTTCCGTTCCGCTGGGAATGAAGACGACGAGCGAATCGAATAGTTCCGGCGGCGCCTTGATCTCGTGCCCGCCAAGCGCCTCGGCGAGGCTTTCGTAAGGCAGGTTTCGATGGGCGAAGCCTGCATCGAATTCTTCGGCGGCGACCGCGATCAGCGCTGCGGATGCGGGTGCTGCGCCGACGGGCAGGCGAAGCACGATGTGGTTGGCGAAATTGCCGATGAGGTTTTCCGTCTCGGGATGGTCTCGCGTCAAGACCGTCGTCCCGATCGTCACCTCCTTAGCGCCGTTCTGCCCGAGCACCGCGGCCCAGCAGGCCAGGAAAGCCACGAACGGCGTCACCTTGTGCCTGGAGGCCAGCCGCGTCAGTTCAAGCGATGAGGTGAGCCGATAGTCCACGCGGCCAGCCGATTCCAGATCGACCGCAGCGAGCCCGGGATCAACCGCCAGCGTTTTCGCCGGGCGGGGAGCGGCCAGACGCCGCGTCCAGTATTCCATATCCTCGGCAAGGCTCTGCGTTTGCCGGTCCCGTTGCCATTCGGCGATGTCCGCATACTGGACGCCGAGGTCCGGAAGGGCCGAGGCCTCGTAAGCTCTTTCCAGCTCTTTCGAGAGCACACCGAAGGTGGCCCCGTCCCAGATGATGTGATGCACGATGAGCGCGCACATCACCTCATCTGCGCCGGTGCGAAAAAGCAGCAGCCTCAGCGGCGCCTCCGTTTCGAGATCGAACGGAATCCGCAACGAGGCCTTCGCCAGCTCGCTGGCCTCCCGGCTGGAAATGCTGGCAAGGGACTTCGGCACCGTCATGGATTGTCTTATGCGCTGAAAACCAGTGCCCTCCGGCCCTCGGTGATAGGTGGTCCGAAGAATTTCGTGCCGTTCCACGATGCGGTCGACGGCCGAGGCTATCGCGTTCTCGTCCACCGTTCCGGTGAACGTTATGACGAGGCCGAGATTGTTGCTGACACTCTTGGGAAAAGCTTGCTGGTATAGCCAGCTATGCTGCTGGGCGAAGGAGAGGCGCGCCTTTTGAGCATCGGCACGGCTGGGAATACCTCCGGCTTTCGCCGCTCCTGCCAGCCCCGCCGATGCGAGCCGCTGCCGAAGCAGCGTTTGACGGTCTGCGATCATGCCGCCGTTCCCGCCTGCGTCGAGGAAGCGACGGGCGGCGCCTCGCCGAGATAGGTTGCCACTTCCTCATCGGACATGGCGCGGATTTCAAGGACGATGGCCGCAACTTCGTTCAATCTGGCAGGGTCGTCATCTTTGCGGAGTTGTTCGGCAAGTTCGGCGATGGTGGGCGAGCGAAACAGCGCGCGCAGCGTGACTGCGTTCGTGTCGAGCTCTTCCTGCAATCTTGAGACCACCCTTGCCGCCAGCAGCGAGTCCCCGCCGAGCGCGATGAACTCCTCGTTCACGCCGACATCCTCAAGGCCGAGAATTTCCTCCCAGACGCCTGCGATGACACGCTCGAGATCGGTGCGGGGGGCAACATAATCGGATCGCCCGGCATGGGCCGAGATCAGTTGGCTTATGGCGTCCGATTTCACTTTTCCGTCGGCATCCCGCGGCAGGTCGTCGAGAACGATGATCTGGCTCGGCAGCAGATGAGACGGTATTTGCCTGGCAAGCTGGGCACGGAATACCTTGCCGGTCGGCGCCCCGTCTGCTTCCCCAGATCGTTCGAATGCGACCGCTGCAACAAGGCTTTCGCCATGCCGCAGCACGACGACATCACGTATGCGCCGATCGGACCGCACCGCTTCTTCTACCTCGACGGGCCATACAGGGACGCCATGGACATTTACGCGCTCGCTATCGTCGCCGAGCAGCTTGACTTGCCCATCTGCGTCGGCGCGACCCCATCGCCGGAGGTCTTGCGACTCTTCGTCAGCAAACAGCAATTGACCCGCAACGTGATCGGGGCGGTCCCTTCCGAGGTGATCGACAACGCGTACATCGCGATCGCCGAACCGGCGGCGGGGATGATTTGCACTTGCAACCTGCAACGGTCGATCCCAGGCTCCCGACTCGTCGATGACTTGGCGCAAGGCCCGTTCGAACAGCTTGAACATTTCGTCGACGACGCCGGGCGTCAGGGCTTCTTCACGGGTATCCCAGTTGACCAGAAGTCCGCCTTCGAACTCGGTAACCTGTGCATCGAGAAGCACCTGAGGTCCTTGCGAAATGACCCATACCGGCCGGCCAACGACGGCAGTCACCGCCGGCGCGAAAAGCTCTCCAAGCCCCAATGCGCTTGTGAACACGACGGGCGCCAGGACCGTCTCGCCGCGTTGCCGGGTGAGATCGCGCAGCACATCGAGGCCGGTGTAGGATGCATGGGCGGCATCGCTATGCATTCGGTTCTGCAGCGCCCGGACCCTGTCGATGAATGCAAGCGGCTTGCGCAAGTCGATCTCGAGCATCACCGAGCTCGAGAAATCGCCGACGATGCGATCGAAGTCGGGATGATCGCCCGCGCGATTGAACATCGGGACGTTGAGCAGGAAATGATCGGTCGCGCTCCAGTGCCCGACGACTTCCGAAAGCACCGTCGCCACCGTCATGGCCACGGTCACGCCGTTCTGGCGGGCAATGTCGGTGAGCCGCTGCTTTTGCTCGGGAGGCAACCAGAGATGCCGGCGCGCGACTTTCGGGGTTGGATTGTCACGCAGCGCTTCGATCACTTCCGGCAGGGCCGGCGCGCCCGGCAATGCGTGTAGTCTCTGCTGCCAGGCTTGCGAGGCCAGGCGCGCGCTCTGCTGTCCGCCGGCTTTGGTCCCGGCAAGATAATCGCGATAATTCAGTCCGAGCGTCGGAAGGCTTTCCGACGGCGAGGCGTAGACCGTTGCGAAGTCCGCAAGCAAAATGCGATAGCTGACGGCGTCGGCGGCGATCATGTCGACATCGATATGCAGGCGCGTCGCGCCATCCGGCAGAAGCGTGAGCGCAACCGACATCATTTCGCCATTGTCGATATCGAGAGCCTGATGCGAAAAGACCTCGCGTATGGTGGACAGGTGATCCTGCACGGCGGCGGCGGAATGCCCGCGCATGTCGTGCACGGTGAGCGGCGCGGAAACGGCCGGCAACACCTCCTGCTTGCCGTCGGAGGTGATGCGCGTCCGCAGCGTTTCATGACGCTCAATCAGCCGCTCGAGTGCAAACCTGAGCTTATCGGGATCGATCGCCGGATCCGCGCCGGTCGGCGCATGGTCGAACTCCGCATAGAGATGGGCCGCAACGCCGCCAAGCCTCTGGCCCGCACTTCGCCCGACCCAATAAGCGTGCTGCATCACGCCGAGCTGGGTCTGTTCGCTATCGGCTTGCCTTGCATCCCCCGCGTCCGCCGCTTGGGTTGCCTCGGGCTCGGCGTCGGCGGTTTTTCCCCCGCCGACCAATCTATCCCATGCCGCCAGCGTCGGTTCGCGCGCCAGATCCGCGAAGCTGACTTGCAGCCCGCCCCTTCGCAGGCGGTTGACGAGACGCAGCAGCCCTACGGAATCCAGCCCCGCTTCAAACAGGTTTTCCCGGTCGGAAATCGTTGCGGGTTCCTCGCCGAGAATTTCGACAACGGCATCACGTATCCACCGCTCGTTGCTAATGTTCATCTGTCGTTTCCTCTGGTGTTCATTGGGGGCGATTGACGAGACGCCGCCGTAGCAGCTCCTCGCGAAGGTTCGCTTTGGCAGTCTTTCGAGGGGAGGGCGGCGTCAGCGCCGCTCGGTCGAGCTTCCGATTGGGGGTCAGAGGAAGCGCTGACAGCAGCATGATGTGGCTGGGGACCAGATGCGCCGGCAGGAGGCGCGTCAAATGGGCGCGCAGGCCTCGCTCATCAAGCCTTCCGTCCGCAGCGACGACATAGGCAACCAGGCAATCGTCGCCATCGTTTCCATCCGGGTCAGGCTTGACGGCGACGGCGCTTGCCGTGATGCCCTGATATGCATCCAACGCCGCCTCGACCTCGTTGGGCTCGATGCGGAAACCCCTCAGGGAAAGCTGGGTATCGGCTCGGCCGATGAAGTTGAGATTGTCGCCGAGACGCCGCACGAGGTCTCCGGTCCGATAGAGCCGGCCGTCATGGCCATTCGGATCGGCCACAAACCGCGTGGCGGTCAGCCCGGGACGACCGAGATAGCCGCGAGAGACCTGTGCGCCGCCCAGATAGAGTTCTCCGACCTGGCCGTCGGCAACAGGCTGCAAGGCATCGTCGAAGACATAACTGCGGAACCCGGGCAGGGGCTGGCCGATCGGGCTTTCGCTGGAGGCCAAGCTCATTTCCGGCAAGATATCGATCGCCGTCACGTGCACGGTCGTCTCGGTGATCCCATACATGTTCACCATGCGCGGACGAGCCGGACGGCGAGCAAACCAGGCGGACAGCCGCGCCGGATCCAATGCCTCGCCGCCGAATATCACAAGCCTGAGATCGCTCAGCGCCTTCGCGCCGTTGGCGTCGGCACGCTCAAGCGATGCGAATGAGGAAGGAGTCTGGTTGAGAACCGTGACGCGCTCGGCTTCCAGAAGATGCAAAAGTTCCTCGCTCGACCATGTGGCCTCCGGAGGAACGACGACCGTTCTCCCGCCGGTCAGCAGCGGCGCCCAGATCTCCCATACCGAGAAGTCGAATGCATAGGAATGAAACGCGGTCCATACGTCGCCGGCATCCAGATGGAAGATCGGTATCGTGGCATCGAGAAGGGTAAGGACGCATCGATGCGAAACGACGACTCCCTTCGGGCGTCCCGTGGAGCCGGAAGTGTAGATGACATAAGCCGGCTGATCGGGATGCAGGCTGGAGAGACGGTCGGTATCGTCAACCGCAGAAGCATCCCACGTCTCACCGCTTTCCTCGTCTGTCAGCTCGATGCGGGGCAGGCCGCAGTCGGGAATCTTTACGCCGGGGGCGCTGACGATCGTCACGGGCTTTGCGTCCGACAAAAGATATTCCAGACGCGCGGCGGGGTATGTGGGATCGATGGGCAGATAGGCTGCGCCGGACTTCAGCACTGCCAGAAGCGCCACGATCAGATCGGCCGAACGCGGCAGGGAAACGCCGACGATGCGATCCGGGCCGGCGCCGGCTGCGATGAGCCTTCGCGCCAACCGGTTCGCTCTTGCTTCGAGCTCGGAATAACTCAGGGATTGTTCGGCGGCCGTGACGGCAATTACTTCTGGCGAGAGGGCGGCGCAATGAGCGAAACGATCTGGAAGAGTGTTCACATCGACCTCCCGCAAACCTGATTGCGGCGTGACCTGGCATATTGGGCCTGCCTGCCGTGGCCGTTCGACCTCTGGAATTCTGCGAATGCAACGCGCTGCTGTATCGTCGGCATAGCTAGCCTCTCTGATGCCTTGGAATGACTGGTTGCAAATGCCGCGTCACCGACGCGACATTCGGAACGGCTCCCAGCTGCGGGGCGGGAGTCGGCAAAGCGAAATCACGTTTCGAGGCAGAAGGGCCGCTCGGCCCTCTGCTATCGACCGAATAGGCTGGCCCCCACCTTGGCCGTGGTTATATCAAACGGGACGGTCCCGTCTAGTAATTGTTGACTATTAGTTTCATATTTTAAGCCGCTATCGTCCATGTTGTCCGTGAAACATTTGCTTCCGGACCGCCCCGGAAGATCGGAAGCCTGCGCCTATCCCAATGCATTGATGAAGGTTTGCAGCTTCGTGCTCGTCTCCGTATGCTCTTTTTCAGGATCCGAGCCAGCAACGATACCAGCGCCTGCAAAGACTGTTGCCTTGCTTCCGTTTACGATGCCGCATCGCAAGGTGAGCACCCATTCGCCGTTTCCGTCCTCGTCCATCCAGCCGATGAGTCCGGCGTAGAACCCACGATCGAAGTCCTCCAGTTCCGCAATCGTCTTGCGTGCCGCGTCCTGCGGCCAGCCGCCGACGGCCGGTGTCGGATGAAGAGCATAGGCAAGAGCTATGGGCGATACATTCTCCCGCAGCATGCCGGTGATATAGGTTCCCAGATGCCAGATCACCGGCGTTTGAACGAGTTGAGGCGTGCTGGGGACGTCGACCTTGTCGGCGAATTGACGGAACGTCTCGCCAACGGCCTTGACGACCATCGAATGCTCCGCCAGGTCTTTCCTCGAATTCAAAAGAGCGCGGGCGACTTCCTCGTCCGCAAGCGCATTCGCCGCGCGCGGCGTCGAGCCGGCCAGGGGCGTGCTGCGAATCTTGCCCTTGTCGCTACTCAAGACCAGTTCCGGACTTGCACCGAGCAACACCGAGGATGTCTTCTGTTCGAGACTATCCGGCAAATCCACCCGGTAGACATAGGCGCTGCCGTTTCGAGCGCATAAGCGCGCATAAACCGCATCGATATCGATCGGAGAATTGAAATCGACCGTCACGCTGCGGGCGAGCACGACCTTGTCCAAGGCGCCGGACTGGATGCGTTTGAGCGCTTCCGTAACATTTTCTCGATAGGAGGGCGAATCTGCGCCGTGGATTTCGAAGACATTGCGTCGTTCCTCGCGCGGAAGCGACGCCGCTGGATAATCCGTATGGAACTCAGCCTCCTCGGGGACGTAGAATACCGCCTTCCTGCTCGTATCGAAGGGGACCAGGCCAACGACGATGCGCTTTGCGCCGTCGCTCGTCTTTCCATTCGCAGCAGCCAATGCCGCGTCCACGGCATCCGCGACGGACGCGCCGTCCCAATGGTCGGGATCTATTCTCTGCGCCACACCTCGAGCACGTAGCCGATATCCAGGAGTCGTCAAATCAAACCGGGCATTCATACAGCCATCTCCGTCTAGTCATCTGGTAGGCAGTCATCGTTGAAAAGCGTCTGGTATGGCGGCAGACATGCCGCAGCGGACCGGGCCAGCGCGAGACAATCGTCCTCCGTCGCCAAAGCCGCTCCGCTTTGGCGCACTGAGCCCTTGTCTCATCTGTCGAAACCTGGTTCGCGGCAGCGTCTTCGTGCCGGGTATGTCGCTGGCCTGCGGTGCGTGCGGCACCGCAGGCGCTTATTTTAGGCGCACTGCTATTGCACGGCCACCGGCTCGGTTGCGGCCTCCTGACCGAACTGAGCCAAGAGACGCTTGCGGTCGATCTTGCCGAAGCGGGTGAGAGGTATTTCGTCGACGATGCGAATTCGATCGGGAAACTTGTAGGTCGCAACACCGCGGCTTCTCAGGAAATCCCTAAGATCGCGAAGGCTCGGCGGCGCTTCGACCGGCCGCACCACGGCGCATGACGCCTGGCCAAGGCTTGCATCGGGCACGCCGATCACGGCAATTTCTCGCACGGCCGGATGATCGAGCAGATATTCCTCGATCTCAACCGATGAGAACTTTTCCGCGCCTCTGTTGATCTGGTCGCCGGCGCGGCCCTCGACGATCAGGTGACCCGTCGGAAGACGGCGCACGAGATCTCCGGTCCGATAGAAACCGTCGGCGGTGAAAGCCCGCTCATTGGCCTCGGGCGCCGCCACGTAGCCACGGATCGTGTAGGGACCACGTGTCCACAGCTCGCCGACTTCCCCGTCCGCCACGTCCTCCCCCATCTCGTCCACGAGCCTGATCTCGTCGTGCGGCGATAGCGGCCGGCCCTGCGTCGTCTCCACCAGGTCGGTCGGATCCTCGTCCCGTGTGAAGTTCAGCAGTCCTTCCGCCATTCCGAAGACTTGCTGAACGCGGACGCCCAAGAAGCCGTGGATCCGGACGGCGACGGATGGGGCAAGCTTTGCTCCCCCCACCTGAAGGTTACGCAAGCTGGAGAGATCGGCGTCGTCGAATTCGCGCGCTTCGAGCCAAAGCGCCGCCAAGGTCGGAACGGCAGCCGTCACGGTCACCCTATGCCTTGCGATCAAGGCGAATACGGATTCCGGACTGGGCTCCCGCGCGAGCACAACGGTGCCGCCGACGATGAAGGTTCCCAATATGCCCGGGCAGGCGAGGGGAAAGTTATGGGCGGCCGAGAGGCTCGCAAGATAGACGGTGGACTGGTCGAAACCACAAAGCTCGGCGCTTGCCCGCGCATTATATTCATAGTCGTTGTGGGTTCGGGGAATGAGCTTGGGAAGCCCTCCGGTTCCTCCGGAATGCAGGAAGAGCGCAACGGACGACGGATCCAGGTCGCCGATTTCGACGGAGCCGCCTCCCATGCCGACAAGCTCGCTATAGCTCGTCGCGCTGGGATCGTTGCCGGGACCGCCGACCACGACGACCTTGCGCAAGGTCGGCACGGCCTCGCGTACGCGGCGCGCAAGCGATCGGAAATCGTAGCTCGCTTCGACGTCCGTGATCGCGTAGGCGACGGCTCCGGAGCCCCTGGCGAGATGGCTGACCTCCTGTTCGCGGTGCGTCGGAAGGACCATGACGGGTATGACACCTGCCCTGATCGATCCGAGCAGTAAGGTCACGAGCTCGATGACGTTGGGCAGTTGAAGAATAAAACGATCGCCGCGGCGCAAACCCCATTCGTGCAGTGCCGACGCCACGCGGTCCGCCATCCGGTCGAGTTCGGCATAGGTAAGCCGCTGCCCGGCGGAATCGATGAGCGCGACCTTGTCGGGATTGCTGCGCGCCTGCTCCCGCACGGGAGCCGTCAGTTCCTTCCCGCGCCAGTAACCAAGTTCGCTGTATCGTTCGGCCAGTTCGACTGGCCACGTCCGTAAATTCGTTTCAGACATGTCGCACCCTAATATCTTCTGGAACTTCGATCGCGCCTGTCGCAGCGAACGACCGTCGGAGGTAGTTGATGATAAGGCGATTGACCTCGGCCGGTTTCTCCAGGTAACCGAAATGGCCTGCATCGGCGATTTCCACGTACTCCGCACCCGGCACGACCTCCGCGACCTCGCGGCTCAATCGCGGCGGGATCGCCGCATCATCGGAAAAGCCGACGACCAACAGCGGAATGGAGATGTTCCGGTAGGCGGGGCGGCGGTCACCGAGGCTCTGCGATATTTGCAACTGAGCTTTGTGGCCGGCGCTGATGCGTCCGTCGTCGAATGCAAACATATCGAGCCAGTCCTGGGCCAGTCCTTCATCGCGGAGCGTGGCGGGCGACAGATACTGCAATGCCATGACGGCGGCGCGATAGTCGGCCGGCGGCGGGCAGGCTTGCTCGGCAAGCTCGATCTCGCCGCGCGTCATTGCCTGCTGCAATGGCTCCAAGCGGGCATGGGCGGCAAGGGCGATGACTCGGGAAAGAAGATCGGGTCTTGCAAGCGCCGCCTCGACAACGATCCTGGCGCCGAGCGAGGTACCTACGAGAGAGACGTTGTCGCAACCGAGATGCTCGATCAGCCCGACGACATCGTTGACCATGTCGTCCATCGTAAATCCGTGCGGGCATTCATCGCTCGGCGGAATGCCCCGGTTGTTCATGGAAACGACCCGGAATCCTGCGGCCTTCAGTGCCGGCACCTGATGTACTTCCCAGACGCGAGCGGGGCTTCCCGTGCCCATCACCAGTAGGACCGTGTGGCCCGGACCGCCGGTGTCCTCGTAGGCGATGCGAATGCCGTTGATTTGAGCTGTAATCACGCCGTGCTCCCTGATCTCGGCACGAGGAAGCGGCTGACGCTGCGCATTTTCTCGCGCGTTTCCTCCAGCTCGCGTTCGGCATTGGACTGCGAGATGAGACCCGCACCGGCACGAAGCCAGGTTGCCCCTTCTACCTGATAGACGGAGCGAAGAACGAGGGCGGCGTCGAATTGGCCGCTGCCGTCGATGGCCAGGACCGCCCCGCTGTAGAGGCCGCGGGCGGATTGCTCGCGAAGGCTGATCTCCCTGCATGCATCGCGCTTGGGAATCCCCGAAGCAGTGACAGCCGGAAAGACGCTGCCGAGCGCATCCCAGCAACTGGCGTCCGATCGAAGCTGACCGCGCACACGCGAGGCAAGATGCTGGACACTGCCTCTGGAAACGACATGCATAAAATCTTCGACGAATACGGTTCCCGGCTGGCTGACCGCGGCAATTTCGTCCTGTGCCAGCTTTACGGACAAGGCGTGCTCATAGATCTCCTTCGGATCGCTGAGGAGTTCGTCGCGAAGCGAAGCGTCGAGTTCCGGCTGACCCGTATAGGCTCGCGTACCGGCAAGCGGCTGGGTGACGACGGCGCCGGTCGCTGACACCTCGATTATCGCTCCCGGGCTCACGCCGGCGGCGGCAATCCCGCCAAGCCGCAACAGGAAGGACCGTACCGGCGTGTTATTGCGGCGGAGCGTCCGATAGCTCGCGACCAAATCGACCTCTTCAGCCAGGAAGACGGAGCGGGAAAGGATTATCTTGCGAAGCTTGCTGCCGTCGATCGCCTTGATGGCTTCACGGGCCGCATCGACATAGCCGGTGGCGTCGCTAACTTCATCGACATGGATTCGCTCCGAGGGGTCATTTGGCTCGGCATTGCGCAGCGCCGTCAGCCAAAGTTCGGCGACCTGCGGATCAGAGACGCGGAGGTCCGCTTCACCGGACCGGATCCGCGCTTCGTGCTGCGGCACGAACAGGTACAGCAATGTTCCGACATCATCGGCGATCGGCAGCCCCTGCAGCAGGTAGGAGAGCTCGAATGCGGCCCATCCGAAGACACGCGGCTGCGAACCCTTTTGGATCGAAAGGACGCTTGCCAGCATCGCCTGAACCTGACGAAGCGGCCGATCGGTCAGTGGCTCGCGCCGCGAGCCTGTGGGCGTTGTCAGTTGCAGGCCGGCTCGATCGAGCCGGATCTCCATCATAGAGCCTGCCGCAAACGAGATTTCTCCGGCCTTTTCGTAGAGAATATAGGGCTCCGCGCCAGCACGATTTTTTGCCGGTTGCGGCGAAGTCAGAGCGTCCCCTTCCACCGCCGAAGCGAGCGAAGCGGCTGCCGTGACGGCGTCGACGGCCAGTGGCACTACATAAGCTGCGTTGGATTGGGCTATGCCAGAGGTGAACACGGTCATATCGACCTTTCCCTTCTATATATTGCTGGAACCCGATGTGTGAGCGGTCGGCTGGCCGCGCAGGGATTTGGGCCTCATATCCGTCCACGTCCCGTCAATCCAGTCGAGCACCTGCTGGCGCGGCGCGCCGTCGGGCGCGCCATAGGCGACGCTCCAACCCTCGGGAACGCTCTTGAATGTCGGCCACAGCGAATATTCTTCCTCGTCATTGACCAGAGCATAGAAAACGCCGTTTACGTCATCGAACGGATTTACAGTCATTAAAGCGCTCCTAGGTTGACGCGTTTGGCTTGCGATTGTTCGTAGGCGTCGCATTGGGCATCGGTGGTGATGGCCTCGAGAATATCGGCAGATCGGATCGCGACATTGGACAGCAACGACGAGGTCAATCCATGGCTGTGCTGCACGCCGCCATTCAGATAGATGCGGCCCGATAGGCCCGGAAGATCCAACGAGTAGTTTCGATTGACGATGGGCAGGCATCCATCAAAGGCGTTTTCCGTATCAATACCCGATCCGAGCAGATTTCTTAGATCAAAGGGTTGAAAGCCGGTGGCAAAGACGATCGCATCGACTTTCAATCGCCTGCTATGTCGGTCGCCGATGTCGCGAAGCGTGACGGCGACGCCGTCGCTGTCCTCGTCGATCTGTTCGACTTCGGTCGTGCGATGCACATGCAGGCGTCGCGCGCCGCCGATCGTTTCATCATACTCTCGGCGATAAAGATCATTGATCAGATCCGCATCGACAGCCGAGTAGTTGGTCGGCCAGTGGTACGTGAGCAGTTGTTTCTTGAGCGCGGGAGGCGCCGTATAAAACTCGTCCACGGATGCGGGGTCGAAGATGCGGTTGACATAGGGAGTATCGTCGGACGGCGAGTAGCCGAAACGTCTAAGAGATGCATGAACTTCAGCATCGCCGTAGGTCTCATGCAGGTATGCCACAACTTCAGCGGCGCTTTGTCCCGCTCCGACGACGAGAAACTGCATGTTCGGACGGGATGGCAGCGTCTTGAGGCTCGAAAGGAGATTGTGGTTATGGAATATGCGCGCGCTGGCCACCACGCCCTCGGGCATGACAGGCCGGTATCCCATGCCGAGCACGATATTGCGCGCAAAGACCGTCTCTATCGATGCATCCGCCCCAATGCTGCGGGCCGTCCTGACCGCGAAACGACCGGCGCGCCATTCGATGTGCTTGGCCGCAACGCCGTAAGAAACGGGTATCGATATGCGTTTGGCGGCCCAAAGGAGGTAATCGTGGAACTCCTTGCGCGACGGAAAAAAGGTCTTGAGATTGATGAAATCGGAAAGCCTCTGCTTTTCGTGGAGATAGTTCACGAACGTGTAGGGGCTTGTAGGGGTCCTCAGGGAAACGAGATCCTTGAGAAAACTGATCTGCATCGTCGAATTCGGCAGGAGCATTCCGCTATGCCAGCTAAACTCCTGCTTCGCTTCAAGGAATAGCGACGTCAGCTTCTGCTCTCGCGGCTGGATCTGGTTGCATTCTTCGACGGCGATCGCAAGGCTTAGGTTCGTAGGCCCGAAGCCGATTCCGAGAATGTCAACCTCATTCGGCATGGTCTCATGAGGTGCTCGACCCGTCAGATGATCGGTTTCGACGCGCTTCTGTGTCGTCGGCATATGTAGCCTCTCTGATGCCTCTGAAATAACTTTTTGGCCTGCGCCAGCGTTGCCGACGCAAAGTTCGGAGAAACTCCCAGCACGAGGATGGGAGGCGACGATGTCGTTGTGTAAAAGGCCTAGCGGCCTTCCGTCGTCGCGTTGACTGTCGATAGGCAATAATGAGATCTCGGCAGGCCTTATAATCAAACGGGACGGTCCCGTCTAGTCTTTGTTGACTCTTTTAATCATATTTTCTTGCTGACTGATCCCATCGCACATTCTTGGCGTATTGAGACCGAGAAGGTGGCGCAGCTATCGCGGCGGATTACGTTGAAATCGGCAAACCTTATCGGACTGAGGGTGCCCTTGAACTGGTTGTCGCGAGGACAGCTTATCTACCGACCTATCTACGAGTGGGCGAGACCATCCGCATCCTGCGCGGATTATGTGGCGCGCATCGACGACCCGGAAAGATACCGAGCTAAGCCAGCGGGGAGAATGCCGCCTCTCTCATGTGATCAAATCAAAAACCTGGCACTCTTTCGGCTTAAACTGATCGAAGGGATAGATGTTCGATTCCCTCCAAGGCGCCAGGAAGGCGCCCGGCAATTACCTGTCGCCCATTGAGCTCGGTGCCAGCAGCCGCGCAATGCGCGTCGCCAACGCGCCTGACTCAAAGCCTTCTGGACCACCAAAGTCGATCGCGTGCGGCGGCAGATATTGCGGTGGCCCTAGACCGCCAGCCCGTCAGCAGTTATCTGCAAGGTTTGTTGCGATGCTGAAAACGTCGCCGAAACATCACCGCAGACACCCAAGGCCTCTCAAAATGAAAAAAGTCCAGCGCAGCTTTGCCGTCGAGTACAGATCGGGTCGGCGGAAACTCAATTCCAATCCGAATTCCATCTGGGGAGACATGGATCTCAAGTCCGTTGTGCAGGATCTGCAGGACGAGGCAATGCCATTCCTTCCGGAAACTTCCCAGCTTAGCAGCGCCGGAATGTCTTTCGCCGGAGAACAACAGGCGGCGGCGTTGTTGACACCGCCGATCGAGCAGGAGACAAATGCATCGGCTTTACAGGAGACCATAATGGCCGACGAAAACAATACGATGACTGATGCTGACACGCCGGCCGTAGCGGTGCCCGCACCGGAGAAGGAGCGCAAACCTCGCGCCAGGAAGGCGGCGCCCGAGACGGCCTCAGCCGCAGTTTCGGCGCAGCCGGCAGCGGCTTCGAATGCCGCAGCTGGAAGGCCGAAGAGAGGACGCAAGGCAAAGGCTGACGCGCCAAGCGCCAAACGTGCGCCTGTCAAACGTGCTCCGAAGGCCGTGCAGGCAGCGACTGCACCGTCGGTGGCGGCAGTTGACGAGTTTGCAGATCTTCTGCAGCTGGAAGAGGAAAACCAAAGACTGCGCAAGCTGCTGGCCGAGAAGCTGCGTGCTGAAAATGCCGATCTGCGAAAGCGGCTCAACCTCGGTTGATCCACAGCCGTCGGCCAAGCGCTGGCCGCATTCTCAAGGCTATATCGAGACGAATATCTTGGCGGCGGCTAGTCCCGTCGCCAACGCTTTTGCTCGCAGCCTGCATGCGGGTAGAATACGAGGTCGAATAAAATGGCGTCTCCATGGAAACTTCTTGCCCGGCTTGTGTCACCGCGACGTCAGCAGCGCCAAGAACAGGGGCCGACCGATGACGTGAAGCCGGACGTATTGGCCATCGCCAAGCCGGTTGAAACGGCTGCCGACAACGGGCTCAACACCGCCGATCCCAAGGTCGACGAAAAACCGGTCGCTTACGAACAATCGGAGGGGGTGTCAGCGGACCCGGATCATTCCGAAGAAACGGCAAGCGGTGTTCACGGCACGGCAGCTATCGAAGGCGCCAGGCCCGTGGAGGCGGCTGATCCGGCCTTATCCGATGAGGCCGGTACGGCCGCGCGCCACGCATTGAAACCCTCCCAGACTGCAGAAGGTGCAACGCGAAAGCGCAGCACGCGGGGCAAGAAAGCGGCAGGGAGTAAAGCCGTTCCGCCACCCTCTCCGGGCGTTCCCGCCGTTTCTGACGATGCAATCCGCCTTGATGAGGAGATCAGGCTGCTGCGCGACCAGCTGGCACGTAAGCTTCAGCTGCAGAATGCACAACACCCGCACCGGAGTATCATTCGATTCAGCCGCGAAGCCTAATGTGGGTATCGCGGCCGGTCTGAGCGGCCTGAAGCGGCAGCCTAGTCTTACTTTTGTTCAGATAGTCTCTTGGCGTGCAGCCCATCACGCGCTTGAACGCGCTGGTGAAGGCGCTCTCGGATGCATAGCCGAGCGAAGGGGCGATCGCCGAAACCGATCGTCCAACCTCCAGTTCCTCGCCGGCCAGAAGCATCCTCCAGCGGGTCAGGTATTCCAAAGGTGTTTCACCGGCCGCTTCCCTGAACCGCTGCGCGAAGACCGATCGCGACATTCCGGCCTCTGCAGCAAGTTCCTGCAAGGTCCAGCGCACCGCAGGATTGGCATGCATGGCCGATATCGCCGCGCACAGACGGGTGTCAGTCAGTGCTGCAAACCAGCCGGGCTCATGAACGCCTTCCAGCAGATGCAGGCGCAGCGCTTGAACCAGCATCATGTGGGCCAGCTGTTGCGCAATCAACGCGCCGCCAGGCTGACCATCGCGAAGTTCCTCACGCATCCTCGCCACTGACCAGCGCAATGCCGCCTGATCCACATCCTTTCGAATATGCACAATCGGTGGCATCATCTTCAGAAGCATGCCTGCGTGCCGTCCCGCCACAGTAAAGCGGCTCCCCACGAGGAGCAGGTCACGGCCATCATTCAGCGTGACGGTGCCACCCGGCAGGGCGGGAGGGAATACGGCCTTCGAATCCATCGGCGAGAGCGTCAAATCGCTGGCAAGGCGAAACGGACGTCCACTTGGAAGGACGAAGCAATCTCCAGCTTCGAGCCTGACCCGCTCACCGATCCCGTCCACCGCCAGCCAACATCCGCCGGTCTCAACGGCGTAGCATTTGATCACGTCCTCCCTGAGCGCAAAATGAAGCGACCAATCGCCACCGGCTCTGAAACCGGAAGACACATAGCTGCGCGTTCTGAGCAGCGACAAGACTTCAGAAAGTGGATCCATACGATTCCCGGACGATTGCGACGATATCGCGGACTGTAGGGCATGGATCGTGCTGCATCAAGCCTCTACGTTTGCATCGACTTGGACAGAATCGTCTGTTGCCAAAGGAGGATAACATGTGTCCTGGAAGTGTTTCGCGGCACGCTGCAGCCGTCGTCCTTGCCTGTGGACTGGCAGGCAGTGCTGTCGCGCATCACGGGGTTACCGGCCGCTATGATGCCTCACGGCCCATACTCATCTCCGGCATCGTCACTGCCACGACCTTCTCTCCGCCGCACCCCGTCTTGTCCGTCCGTGTCGAGCGAGCAAACGTTGCTGACGGGTCTCTCGGGCGCCCAAGCGAATATTTTGGACCGGTATCAGCTCGTCCCGAGGACCTTGGACAGGTCCGTGAGATCGAACTTTCTCCGGTGCGGATGTTCTACGACCTCGAAGCTAAGGTAAAGCCTGGTGATCGCATCACACTGGTTGCGCTTCGCAACTGTCTGCCCCCGCATCAGTTGCGCAGCACCTGGATACGGCTGAGGGACGGCGAGACGCTCTCCTACTCCAGAGACTGGGCGCCGGGAGTGGACGGATGCTAGCCTTGATGTTTCAAGAAATCGAGGACCTTGGCGTTGTTCGGCTGATCGTTGCCGTGCCGTGGATCTATCCTGTCGTTTCGGCCTTGCACATCATCGGTATAGGAACGCTGCTCGGCTCGATCGTCGCGGTCGACCTGCGGCTGTTGCGCGTTCTTGGCCCGCAATTCGATGAGGCCTTGCCGGCGCTGGTGAGGATGGCGCTCTGTGGCTTCGCTTTGGCAGCGACGACCGGGCTGTTGCTGCTATCGGTGCGGATTGGGAACTACGCAGAAAAT
The DNA here is from genome assembly GCF_001908375.1 of Rhizobium etli 8C-3. Classification (NCBI taxonomy): domain Bacteria; kingdom Pseudomonadati; phylum Pseudomonadota; class Alphaproteobacteria; order Hyphomicrobiales; family Rhizobiaceae; genus Rhizobium; species Rhizobium etli. Next base: position 57,981 of record NZ_CP017242.1, read on the forward strand.
CCGGTTTTTCTCATCAAGATGATGATCGTTGCGGCAGCCGGCGGCAACGCGCTGCTTCTGCGGCAGGCGGGGGTGGGCGTTGATCTCGCGGTCCTGGCTGGAAGGCGAGCCGCGCGCTTCTCAGGTGCCGTATCGCTGTGTCTCTGGGTCAGCGCCGTCTTCGCTGGCCGCTGGATTGCCTTCATTTAAAGGAAGATTGCTATGCGTATCTTGGTAACCGGCGCAGCAGGTTTTGTCGGCTCGGCCGTGGTGAAGGATCTGGTCGATGCCGGACATCGGGTAATCGGACTGGTCCGTTCCGCCGCCGCGGCCGGAATGCTGGCGACACTCGGGGCGGAAGCCTATGCGGCCGATCTGCGCGAGCGAGACAGCCTGCGGGCGGCGCTGGCTCGGGCTGACGGCGTTATACATACCGCCTTCAATCACGACTTTTCGCAGTTCGGCGCAAACTGCGAAGCCGACCGCGATGTCATCGAATTTCTCGGCGGAGAACTTGCCGGCTCGGATCGGCCCCTCGTCGTCACTTCGGCAATCGGCGTCTTGCCCAAGCACGGGCTCGTTACCGAAGCCACGGACGCTGTTCCTCTGTCCGACGCAGCCGCCAATCCGCGCGCTGCTTCGGAAATTGCCGCCGATGCAGTGGCCGATCTGGGGGTGCCGGTCTCGATCGTCCGTCTGCCGCCGAGTGTTCATGGCGAAGGGGATCGTGCGTTCGTGCCAACTCTCATCGATATCGCACGGGCAAAGGGCTTTTCGGCCTATGTCGGCAACGGCGAGAACCGGTGGCCCGCCGTCCATCGCCGCGACGCGGCCCGGCTCTATCGATTGGCGGCCGAGAGGGCGTCGACCCATGCACGCTACCACGCAGTTGCCGAGGAAGGCATTCCCTTGCGGAATATCGCGACTGCAATCGGGACCGGTCTGGACCTTCCGGTCGCACCGATCGACGCAGAAGCCGCACTTAACCATTTCGGCTGGTTCAATCACTTCGCGGCGATGGACATCCGTGCATCCGGTGCCGAAACGCGCCGCAATCTGGGCTGGTCGCCAAGCGGCTCCACGCTTTTGGAAGATCTCGCTGGAGGAGTTTACTTTGGCGGGAGTTCGCCCGCTCCGATCGGTGCTGGCAAATGAGATAGCGCCGAAGGGTGGATCCAGACGGTTGTCCCAACAGGCTTCCTATCCCAACACGCCACCTGCTCAGAGGAAAGAACCGTCCGAGCAATGCAGATTCTGCCGCAACACTTCCAATCGAGAGGAGCAACAATGTGCAATGATCCTGACGTCGCCCCAGAGATCCCGGACAACCAACTCCTCGTATCACGGCGAGATGCGATGATCGCAAGCGTCGCGGTTGTCGCCGCCAGCCATTTCGCAGACTCCGCTCGCGCTCAAAGCGGGCCTCGCCAAGCTGTTTTGCCCGTCCCTGCGGATCAGGCGCTCGTAATTCGCACGTCGATTAACGGTCAAACGGTGGAGCTTACGGTTGATGCGAGGACCTCGCTTCTCGACTTGCTGCGCGAACGGCTTGCCCTGACGGGGGCAAAGAAGGGCTGCGACCACGGGCAGTGCGGTGCCTGCACTGTTCACATCGACGGCCGCCGTGTCGCCTCCTGCTTGACGCTGGCAGGCAAAGTCGATGGCCGGGAAGTGCTCACAATCGAGGGCCTTGCCGAAGGTGACACGCTACACCCGATGCAGCAGGCGTTTATCGATCACGATGCGCTGCAATGCGGCTACTGCACGCCTGGTCAGATCATGGCTGCGGTGGCGTGCGTCGCCGAGGGCAACGCTACGTCACGCGAACGAATCCGAGAATATATGAGCGGCAACATTTGTCGCTGCGGCGCCTATGTCGGCATCGTCGCGGCCATTGAAGATGCGGCTGCCAAGATGGGGAGGGGCTGAAAATGCGCCCATTCACCTACATCCGTCCGGCAACACCTCAAGAAGCAGTCGGCGCTTTCGCCGAAGCCGGCGAAGGCGCACGGTTCATTGCCGGCGGCACCACGCTTTACGATCTCATGAAGCTCACGATCGAGCGGCCGAACCATCTGATCGACGTGACCGCTGTCCAGGGGTTGGACCGGATCGAAACGGACGGCGATAGGCTTCGCTTTGGGGCGAACGCAGCGATGAGTGCCGTCGCAGGCGACCCGACCGTCGCGCGCGACTATCCGGTGCTGTCGGAGGCCCTGTTGAAGGCGGCCTCCCAACAGCTTCGCAACATGGCGACCGTCGGCGGCAATCTCCTCCAGCGGACGCGCTGCATGTACTTCCGAAACGGTGGGGGTGTGATCTATCCCTGCAACAAGCGCGAACCGGGCAGTGGTTGTGCTGCCATCGGCGGACTTGATCGCGGTCAGGCGGTTCTCGGGACCAGCGAGGCCTGCACCGCCGTCTCGCCGGGGGACTGGCCGGTGGCCCTTGTCGCGATGGACGCCTCCATCGAGGTTTTAGGACCGGCTGGTTCACGTTCGCTGCCCGTCGGCGATCTCTATCGATTGCCGGGCGACACGCCGCATCTTGAATTTACCCTCGGATCCGGCGAGATGATAACAGCAATCACGGTTTCGAAGACGCCGGCGGGCCGCCTGTCGACCTACCATAAGATCAGGGATCGGGAATCCTACGCTTTCGCGCTCACTTCTGCTGCGGTAGCGCTGGAGATGAGCGGTGATCGGGTGGAGGGGGCGCGGATCGCGCTTGGCGGCGTGGCCACGCGGCCGTGGCGCACATCCGAGGCCGAAGAGGTTCTGATCGGCCATCGGCTCACGCCGGAACTCGCGCTCGCTGCCGGCCAAGCCGCCTTCCGTGATGCGCGACCCGGGCGGCATAACAGCTTCAAGACAGAGCTCGGCGCCCGCACCATCGCTGATGCCCTTATCATTGCCGCCGAAAGAGGTCGCACATGAGTACCACCGCTTTTCCCGATCGTGCCCGCGTCGATGCTCTTGCCAAAGTGCGGGGAGAGGCAAGATTTGCTGGCGATTTGGTGCTTCCCCGAACGCTTTACGCGATGACTGTCCCGGCCACCATCGCCAAAGGCAGCTTATCCTCGCTGCCCGTTGAAGCGGCGCTCCGCGTGCCGGGGGTCGTCCGTGTCCTAACCCCTGAAGATTTTCCGGCACCTCCGCCGTTCAGCGAAGATGGTCCCCCGCCGCCGCCTCCGACCCTGGAAACAACCATCGCCTACCGCGGCCAGCCGGTCGCGTTGGTCATCGCTGAAACGCTGGAAGCTGCGATTGAAGGCGCTGAGGTAATCCGCCCGACCTACGTGGCGGAGGCGTTTGCCTGCGTGATGGAAAGCGCCGGCGCGCAGCGTCAGCCTGCGGATGAAGTCGCATTCGGGGACGCTCCAGCAGCCCTTTCCGGTGCGGCGGCGACGGTAGAGTCGACTTACAATTCTCCCACGCAGCATCACAACCCTCTTGAGCTCATCGCGACGGTTGCACTCTGGGAAGATGGCGCGTTGTTGATCCACGAATCGACCCAGGCCAGTTCACTCGTCAAAGGTGCCGTCGCAGGGGCATTGCGGCTGGATCCAACTCTCGTCCATGTGCGCGGCGCAACGATGGGCGGCAGTTTTGGGCAAAAGGCCGTGCAGCGCCAGACAGCGCTTGTTGCGCGTGCCGCGATTCTGACCGGCCGGCCGGTCAAACTCGTGCAGCCGCGAGGCCAGATTTTTCATACCGCCACCTACCGGGCTCGCACGCGGCATCAGATCCGCATAGGCGCGGACGCGGACGGAACGATCGTCGGTGTGCAGCATCACGTCGAACAGGAGCAGTCGCCAAACGGATATTTCGCTGTCTCCGAATATCACCGGGACGTAATCCGAATGTATGGCATTCGAAACTATCTGGGGACCGGCGCCGATATCCGGCTTGATCGCCAGGATTCAGGCTACATGCGCGGCACGCATCCCCAGCCTGCATTCTTCGCGTTCGAAAGTGCAATCGACGAACTTGCCCATAAGACGAACCGCGACCCGGTCGAATTTCGGTTGGCGAATGACACACGCGTTGATCCGCAGAATGGCCATCCCCTATCCTCGAGGTTCTTGAACGAGTGCCTGAGGGAAGGCGCGCGGCGCTTCGGGTGGTCGAGCCGCTCGCCGGTGCCGGGCTCGATGACCGCGGCTGACGGCAGCCTGGTCGGATGGGGCATGGCCTGCGGTATCTACCAGTCGGCGACGACACCGGCGATCGCGACGCTCAGGATCGACGCGCGCGGCCATACCCGCTTTGCCATCTCCGGTCACGAAATGGGTCAGGGCATGCGGACGGCTATCGCGTCGGTGCTGCTTCAGGGCCTCGATATTGACCCCGAAAGGCTGGAAATCGCTCTCGGTGACACGAGGGCAGCACCGCAGCACATGACCGCCGGATCCTGGGGCACCAATAGCGTCGTGCCGGCGGCCATGCAGGCGGCGCAGCGGATGCAGGCTGCCGTTGCGGACCTGCTGGACGGCCGACAGGTCTCGGGAAATCTTCACCGGAAGCTCGCAAGCATCCGCCGTCCCTTCCTGCAGGTTGAGGTGGCGACCGTGGGACCGGGACAGGATCAGGCCGCGCTAGAGGCCCTGCGTCAGGGCGGCTTTGCCGTCGCCGAATCCGTTTATCCGGAATTCTCGACCTTCAGCTACAGCGCCCACTTTCTGGAGGTGCGCATCGAGCCGCGCACCCGGCGCATTCGGGTGCCGCGGGTGGTAAGCATCGCCGACTGCGGCCGCGTGATAAGCCCGCGGACTGCACACAGCCAGGTGTACGGTGGGGTAATCTGGGGCCTGAGCCATGCCCTGCGCGAAGCGACTGAGATCGACCCGCGCTACGGCGGTTACCTCAATGAAGACCTGGCCGATTATGTGGTGCCCGTGAATGCCGACATCGGCGAGATCGAGATCGGCCTGATCGACCAGCCGGACCCCCTCTCAAATCCTGCCGGGGTCAAGGGACTGGGCCAGGTCTCGATGGTGGGCATTTCGGCGGCCGTCGCCAACGCCGTCTTCCATGCGACGGGCAGACGAATACGCGAGTTGCCGATCCGCATCGAACATCTGCTTTAGGGAGAACCTCATGACCACCACACCGTTCAAGGACCGGCCGAGAATTGACGCTTTTGACAAGGTTCGGGGCGCAACGGCCTATGCCGCCGACATTCCCGTGCCGGGAATGCTATACGCAATGCTCGTACCATCGGTGGTGGCCAAAGGCCGTATCGCGACCCTCCACGTCGAAGACGCCGTCAACGTGCCGGGCGTGGTGCGTATACTGACGCCAGACGATTTTCCGCCGCCACCGGAGCCGGTGCGCTTCCCCAACGCTGACGCGCCGCCGACCCTTCATCGAGACATCGCCTTCCGTGGCCAGCCGATCGCGCTGGTCGTCGCCGAGACGTTGGAGGCGGCGACGGAGGGAGCTGAGCGCGTGGCGGCGACATTCGAGACACAGCCGTTCGCGGCCACCAAGCGCAGCGCGCTCGCAGTCCGCGAGGAGGCGCGGCCAACCGCTTTCGGCGATGCTGAAGCCGCTCTGGCGCAAGCTACCATGACGGTGGATGTCGAATATGAATCACCAGCCCAGCATCACAATCCGATCGAGCTGATTTCCACGACTGCTGTCTGGGCGGATGGCCGGTTGACCATTTATGAAGGGACCCAGTTCGCCAGTGGGATCAAGGAGGTTGTTGCGCGGATCCTGCGGATTGATCCGGGCATTGTCGACGTTAAAAGCCCGTCGGTCGGCGGAGCATTCGGTCAAAAGGGTTGGGTACAGCAGCAAACGGCCATCATCGCCCGGGCAGCTATGTTGCTCGGACGGCCGGTCAAGCTGGTCACCCCGCGGGGGCAGATATTTCACCTTGCCAAGTTCCGGCCAAACAGCACGCACCGCATCAAGCTTGGAGCCGATGCTGCGGGAAAAATGACGGGCGTACATTATGTCGCCGATCAGCAGCAGTCCCGCCGAGGTACCTTTCCGCCCGATTATCATGCTGGCCCCACACGCTTGTACGGCATTCGAAACTATTATGGTGGCGGCTTGGACTACAGGATCGACACCCAACCTCCTGGGCATATGCGCGCACCGCACGAGCATCCGGCTTGCTTCGCCTTTGAATGCGCGGTTGACGAATTGGCGTATAGCCATGGCGCGGACCCGGTCGATTTCCGCATCGCCAACGATACCCGCGTCGATCCTCAGAACGGCCGGCCACTGTCGTCCCGTCATCTCAATGAATGCCTCAGCCGCGGCGCCCAACGTTTTGGCTGGTCGAAACGCACGCACAAGGCCGGATCCATGCGGGCGGCGGACGGCTCGCTGGTCGGCTGGGGTGTTGCGAGTGGCATCTATCCCGCACTGGTCACTGCGACCGTGGCGACGCTTCGCATCAGTGCGGACGGTACGACACGTTTCGCGACAACGCACCACGAATTCGGCCAGGGTATCAAAACTGCGATTGGCGCCGTACTGCTCGACGGTCTGGAGATAGACGCGGGAAAGCTCGACATTGTCCTTGGCGACACAACCGTTGCTCCCCAGCAGATCACAGCCGGGTCCTGGGGAACATTCAGCGTGGTGCCGACTGCAGCACTCGCTGTCGAGCGGATGCGCGCCGCGATATCCGAACTGCTCGCAGGCAGGCAGGTTTCCGGAACCATTCACCAGCAGCTCGCCGCCATACGCCGCCCGTTTTTGACTGTTGAGGTTTCGCTGCTCGGGCCCGGTCAGGATGCCGCAGCACTGGAACGGTTGCGCAGAGGGCAATATGCGATCGCCGGTCCGACCTTTCCCGAATTTACCGCAATGAGCTACATTGCCCATTTTGTTGAGGTTCAGGTCGAGCCGACCACCCGGCGCATCAGGATGCCGCGCGTGGTGAGTGTCGCCGATTGCGGGCGCGTTGTCAGCCCGCGCACTGCGGTCAGTCAGGTGCGTGGCGGCGTCGTGTGGGCCTTCGGCGCAGCACTTCGTGAGGCCACCGAAGTCGATCCGCGCTTCGGCGGTTTCCTTAACAATGATCTCGCCGACTACGTGGTGCCGGTGAACGCCGATATTGGGGAGATCGAGGTCGACTTCATCAATGAACCCGACCCGGTGGCAAATAGCGTAGGGGTGAAGGGACTGGGCGAGGTGGCGATGGTCGGCGCATCGGCAGCTATCGTGAATGCAATCTTTCATGCAACCGGCAAGCGGCTGCGGGAATTGCCGGTTCGGATCGAGCATCTCCTGCAGGTTCCGATTCCCTAGAGGTGGTAATAATCAAGTGGGGCCGCGGCACCAAACGTGAAGCGGCAGGGACTGTCCTATTTGTGTTCAGGTCGCGTCGAAAGGGGCCGGTCCGGCCCCTATGCGGAAAGCCGCCATCCAGACTCCAGCAATCGCCTCCCTTCAGAAGCTACGGCAATCTGCTAGCTTCGATGCCTTGAGTCTCAGGACATGTTCGCTGTCCCGGTTTTTGTCGTGCAACACCAATGCGCCTTTGCGGCGCCTTCGAGCGCTTGTTTAGGCGAGGGCTGGCATATCCCGAGGAGGGGATTTGCTCAACCGCCCCAAGCTGCGACGGCGATAATTCTGCTCAGACCGGAGAGGGGCCGCCGCGGAAGTATTTGCGACCTTGCCGCGGACGGTGCCTTGAATGAACTGCGAGCAGTTAGTTCGGACGGTTGGCGCCCTCATAATAGTCGCCGCTGTCGAACGGGCGACGATCATCGCGGGTGGTCTCGCCAAACACCGACTGCGCGCTCAGGCTCCCGCCGCGTCGGTCATTTGAGCAAAGGGGCCGACATTCATGATCTCGGCATTGTTCACCACCACATCAACCCCGCCGAAGGTGGAGTGTCTTGTCGTAAGCGTGGAACTGCCGGCCAGCGGGCGGATCGTCGAGGCGAACCCCGACGTGCCCTATATCGGCGTCACCATAGATCTCGACGTGACGGTGATGCGCGAGGTGGTAGAACAATTGGATGAGCCGCCTGTCCCACCTGTCAGCCACGGTCCCTGCATGTTCGTGAGCCAGGTCGATGTACCTCTGGCGGATTGCATCCAGCGTCTTGTCAGGCTGTCCGAGACGCCGAAAGCGATCCCGATCCTCTACCCCTCCATCGTACGCGAGATCTGCTTCTGGCTTCTGAACAGCCCGCATGGAGGCGAACTCTATAGGTTGGCGTTACCCGAATCGAATATCGAGCGGGTCGTGAAAGCCATCTCCATGCTGCACACGAACTTCGCCCAGACGCTGCATGTGGAGCATCTGGCCGAGGTCGCGCGAATGAGCCCGTCGTCGTTCCATCAGCACTTCAAGGCGCTCACCTCGATGACGCCGCTCCAGTTCCAAAAGCAGCTGCGCCTTCTCGAGGCAAGGCGACTGATGGTGGCTGAAGCTGCAAGCGTAGCAGAGGCTGCCTATCAGGTCGGCTACGAGAGCGCTTCGCAATTCAGCCGCGAATACTGCCGGATGTTTGGCGCTGCGCCGAAGCGTGACGCGATGAACCAGCAGCGCTTGAATAGCGAATATGCCAGCCGCACAGTTCGTACTGCGTAAATCGCGCGCCGGGAAGGCGGCTCTTTACAGTCTTTGATAAGAGCGGCCTTCTCGAAAAGAAATAGTGTTCTGACGGACGTGCGGAAATCCCCGTTAGACAACGTCCCGTCGCGATGAGTTAATGAAGTCTCAAGTGCCCGAAGCGGCGAGGGGAGCGGTTGCCGGCCAGTTCGATGATGGCCCCAGATGTCAATCCTAAGCTTGTCACGGCGCCAAAGCGACCTTCTTCAAAACGGCGGCGAACATCCAGGCGTATCCCTACCCGACAAGGCGCATCTCCGCAGAAGGCATGCGCTCCGCCCCAAGTGATCCCTAGGTGCTGGCGCGTGCGAGGGTAGATGGCTGTCTGTTTCTGGACCTGGCAGCGACCGACACTGACCGCCAGTGGCGGTTTCGGGGTGGCGGTCACGCGCAAGTGACGGGGTATGCTCGAGGCCACCGCTGCTGGAAAGCCGGTGTATGAGAAAATAGGTCTCCGCCAGAACTCGTTACTTCAGCTGTTTTCCCGACAGCCCGGCTAGACAAGGTGCATAGCGCGCAGGCTGGAATCGCCGGCAACATTCGGGCGTGACGAAGTTGGTAGATGAGACGGATGCGAAATGCGCTGTCCCGACGGATGTGTCGGATGATTTCCGCCCGCCCGCCTCACTATTCTTGGCTACCATCTCTGGTTACGGATGTATCCGAGGAAAGCCCGCACGGCTGCGCTCGTATGCCGCCGGCTCGGATAATACAGGTACCAACTCGGCAGCTTCTGTTTCCAGTCGCTGAGCAATTCGATAACTCTGCCTTGTTCGACATCATCACGAACATAATCCTCAAACAGATGAGCGATGCCCGATCCCGCAAGCGCGGCCTGGCGCTCTTGATGCGCTGAACTCAGTGTCAACCGACCTTTCGGGGTGATTTCCACTTCCTCGCCTTCCCTTTCAAATTTCCACGTCACCATGGTTCCGCCGGGGAAACGGCGACGAATACAGTCGTGCTGCAAGAGATCGCGCGGTGAGTCGGGTCGACCGCGGCTGCGAAGATAATCGGGCGAGGCCACGATCGCATATCGCAGGGCGGGGCCGAGGGGCATGGCGATCATATCCTGGGCAAGTTGATTTCCGAAGCGCACACCAGCATCGAAACCCTGCTCCACGATATCGATGATCGCAGCGTCGCTGACGATCTCGACGTTGACGTCGGGATAGATCTTCATGAACTCAAAGGCCAAAGGGCACAGGATGTGATCGGCGGCCGGACCCGGTGCATTGATGCGCACGGTGCCGGATGGGCGATCGCGAAGCTGGTTGAGATCGTCGATCGCTGTCCTGATGTCGTAAAGGGCGGGCCTTAGACGCTCCAGAAGCTGCTCGCCCGCTTCAGTCGGCGCAACGCTGCGTGTCGTTCGGTTCAGCAGCCGGATGCCCAGCGCTTCCTCAAGGACGCTGATCGATTGACTGATGGCGGACGAAGAAACGCCCCTGCCAAGCGCGGCGGCTCGAAAGCCGCCACAGCGTACGACGTCTTCAAAGATCTCCAAGCTGTCAAGGCGCAGTGGCCGCATTGCAAAGTCCTGCTTAATAAGTTGATCCGTTTTGATTAGCTTATCCGTGCGCCCGATCTGTGTCATCCCTAGAGAACATGCCGCGAGGCGGCGCCAACGGTCATCGCGGCCACGCCAACGCGCGAGCATGTATTTGAACGGGATCAGAACTATGGGCGAAATCACACTGAATCGCAGGAAGATCATGCTGACAGCCGCGTCGGCCGTGGCGGGACTGGCCTTGCCGACCGGCACGGCCTTTGTACAGGCTGCTCCCGTCGCGTCGCCCGGAATTCAGGGCGGAAATGTCGGCCATTACCGCTTTCGCGTCGGCGACATCTCAGCGACCGTGTTGAGCGACGGGCTGATCGGTGGCCCTCCGCGGGTCTACGCCAGCAATGCGCCGGAGGCAGAACTGCAGGATGTTCTGAGACGTGCCTTCCTGCCGACCGACCGTATGACGCTGAATCTCAACACGCTGCTTATCGAGACGAGTGGTAGGCGGATCCTCCTCGAGGCCGGAGCCGGCCAGACCATGGGCCCGCAAGGCGGCCGCATATTCGAGAACCTGGCCGGCATCGGTTTACGGCCCGAGGACATCGACGTTGTGGTTGTCTCGCACACGCATCCCGACCATGTCGGCAATCTTCGAACCGCGGATGGCGGCAAGGCGTTTCCGCGGGCGAGTGTCTTTGCGCCTCGGGCCGATTGGGACTTCTTCGTCCGTAACAGTCCAGACCTTTCCTATATGCCGGTGCCTGAGGACTTCCGCCGCAATTTCGCAGCGGCCATCAAGCGGAGCGTCGAACCCGTCATCGACGAGATCGAGTTGTATGAAGCCGGCGCGGAGATCGTCCCCGGGCTGACCACGCTTCCGGCATTCGGCCACACCCCCGGCATGGCGAACTTCCTTGTTCAATCCGGGAGCGACCAGCTCCTGCTGACCGCCGATCTCGCCTACCATCCGATCGTCAATGTCGACCGGCCCTGGGTGCCTGGGCCAGATCGCGACAAAGACACCGCGCTCGCCTCCCGCCGCCGCATCTTCGACATGGCGGTGGCAGACCGGCTCCTCGTTCTCGGCTTCCACTACCCGTTCCCGGGCCTTGGCCGAATGCTCAAGACGGACGCCGGCTATGCCTGGGTCCCGGTCAATTGGCAGTTCTAATCCGGTGAAGCATGGAGGCCCTGCAATGACGTCATCAAGGCGCGCACTTCTATCGGGTTTTCTCGCCATGCCGCTCGTGCCGCTGGCCGGAGCCACGGCTTTCGGCCAGGGGGCGCCGCTGCTGCCGCTGACACGCGCCTGCGCCGACGGAGATGAACCGACGCCGGCTCGCGAGGCCGGCCCGTTCTTCAAGCCGAACTCACCGCTGAAGCAGGATCTCTATCTGGAGGCGCCCCGCGGCGAGCGCATCACCGTCGCCGGCTACGTCCTCGATGATCGCTGTCGCCCCATACCGCGTAGCCTTGTCGAGATCTGGCAAGCGGATGAAAACGGCGAGTACGATCGTCAGGGTTTCCGTCTGCGGGGACATCAGTTCGCTGACGAGCAGGGACGCTGGTGGTTCAACAGCGTCGTGCCGGCGCTGTATCCGGGACGCACGCGACACTTCCATCTCAGAGTCCAACGGCCGGGCGGAGATGTCCTTACGACGCAGCTCTTCTTTCCGGGCGAGCCGGGCAATGCGCGCGACCGGATCTTCGACGAAACGCTGCTCATGACCATTAGCCCCGCAGGCGACGGTCAGTTCGCACGCTTCGACTTTGTGGTCTGAGCCATGGATATCTCAGCCATCCAAACTCGCCGCGCCACCGGCTCCTCGCGGGTCGGAGCGGTCATCGCACGTCGCTTAGCGGCAGTGACCGAGCCGTCGTGCGCGCAAACGCGATCTCTCATGCCACTGGGCGGCGTCTTCGAGAGCCGCCGATCCGCATCGAAGGTCTGTTCTAGGTGGTTCGGTCAGTCACCCAGCCCGCGATGCGCAGAGGTCCGTGCATGAAGTCAAGCTTACAACAAAGGAGACTATTGCAATGAGCGAACGGCAGAATTTCGGCTTCAGCCGGCGCGGCTTCATCGGTACGCTAGGCACGGGAGCCACCATACTGGCTACAACACCGTTCCTTTCCGGTGGGGCCAACGCCCAGGGCCAAGCGAGCGTGCCGGAGACGGCTGCCGCGCAATCCGCACGAACACGAACAATTCCGAGAACGGAGCAGACCCTCACGACACTTGGTCTCGGCACCTTCCTGACCTTCGACGCCCGCCCAGGCGATGATCGCAGCAACCTTGGCCAGGTCTTTCGACGCTACGTCGCGGGTGGTGGTCGGGTCGTCGACACGTCGCCCCTCTACGGGTCGGCGGAAGTCTCCGTTGGCGCGTTCCTTGCGGGTACACCAGAGGCATCCGAGATTTTCGTCGCCAACAAAATCTGGTCGACCGGCGAATATCTCGGCGACGAGAGCCACGCTGTTGCAAGTCTCGAGCAGTCGAGGCTGCGCATCTGGCGCGACACAATCGACCTCATGCAGTGCCACAGCATCGTCAACGCACCTGTCGTCATTCCGTTGATGCAGGCCTGGAAGAAGGAAGGTCGCATTCGGTACGTCGGCGTGACCCACCATGAAACCGGCGCGCAGGATCAGCTCGCCGATCTTGTCGAGCGTGGCGGTGTCGATTTCATTCAGACGAATTATTCGATCTTCAACCGCAGCGCCGAGCGGCGCCTGCTGCCGGCTGCTTTAGACCGCGGGGTTGGCGTCCTCATCAACCTTCCGCTCGAAAAGGCGCGCCTGATGAAGGTGGTCGAAGGTCGCCCGCTGCCGGACTTCGCTCGGGAATTCGAAGCCGCGACCTGGGCGCAGTTCTTCCTGAAGTGGGTCATGGCCCATCCAGCCGTCACGACAGTGCTATGTGGTACTTCGAATCCGGAGCATGCCGAGGACAATGTCCAGGCCATGTACGGGCCCTTGCCAGACGAGGCGATGCGCCGGCGCATGGTGCAGCATATGGAAACGATCCCAGGTTTCGCCGATATAGGACAGATGCCCTGGTATCGTGACAAGGATTCCCAGTATCAGGGACTGATCCGGGCGGCTCAAGCATCAGCGCGTGCTCGTATGGGCCAATGAGGTTTCAAATTTGACAGGCCCTGGCGGTGATGACGTAGAGGTTGTCGCGCAGGCAACGGCTTGGCCAAGCCGCAATCCGATCAATCAGACCTCGGATCGCATCTCCATCTTCACTCGACGAGTTCACTCTGCCGCAATGAGAAGCGGTCAACGTGGAAAGGGTTGGGGTACGTGCGTCTGATCCGGTAAACCGCCGCCGGAGGAAGGTTGACGAGCGTGCCGCCGATCCGTTCCGCCTCGAGCCCGAGATGATTCAGCAATCTGGGCGGAACCGGACGGCGCGGGCCGTGGGTGAATTGATAGAAGGAGCCGTCCGACCTCAACTTGTCGAATGCGCCGGTCAGGATCGCCATCACCTTATGGGCGGCATCGACAGCACAGGCAGCCCGCTGACGACGGCACCGGCCGGCCTCCCGTTGAAGAGGTCGATCGTACGCAGGCGGGCGGCATCCATCCAAAGTGTGCGCGCTGCCGGATAATGGAAATGGAGCGCGGCGGCGAACTCGGACCCAAACTCGATCAGCGCGAGGTCTTCCTCTCTGACGCCACGGATGATGAGCGCGCGTGTGAATGCACCCGTACCCGGGCCGAGCTCGATCACCGGCCCGGTGTCACGCGAGATTTCGCAGGTGATGAGATTGGCCAGCGCCCGTCCCGACGGTGCGACGGCGGCGACGCGCAGAGGATTCTTAAGCCAGGCTCGTAAGAAGCCGAACGTCTCGGCCATACGCTGCTGTTTCATTGGATATCACCCCGAACATGTTCTTGGGCCGGTAGCACTGCCGATTGCGTGCCCCCGCCAGATGTCATCAGGTTTGGCATAGCGCGGCCCCCGTCTGCGACGGGCGCGAACCCATCGTGCGAGCCAGAATAGGGCTACTTCCGTAACGAGCAGGCAGCCCAGGGCTGCCAAAGCGAGGACCGTCATGTTCCCCGTCTCGATCGTGTGGGAGGCGTAGAAGCCGATGCCGATGAACAGCCCGTTCCAGGCGGCGATGCCGGCGGCCGATGCCACGAGGACCCTGCGCGACCTTCCGCGCAGAATGGCGGCGAAGGCCGGAGCGAACAGCCGGACGGTCGGGACGAGCTGGAGAGCGAACGCAAGCGTTGCCTGGTTCCTGCGGAATGACGCAGTCCCGCGCTCAATGCGATCGACTGACATTCCGAAGATCCGCCCAGCTCTGTTCAGGAGGCGCACGGACCGCGCGGTGCCCATCCCCCGCAGGGTGTAGAACAAGGCTGCGCAGCCGAACATACCGCCAGCGACTGTCGAAAGGAATGCAGCGGGCAGCGACCAGGCCTCGTCCGCTGCGCCGATTCCGATCGCCAGCAGCAGCCCGTAGGATGGGATGACCGGCACGAAGCGCTCGGCCAGCGCGATGGCGAAAAGACCAACGAGCCCATACGCGCCGATCCACGCCATGATCGCTGCTATCGGGTCAAAATCCATAATGCCATTCCTCTTCGATCGATGACAGGGGCAGCTTTCGCCGGATGTGGGCCGCGCGACCTGAAGGGAGGTGGGCCGCCTCCGGTGGTTCTGAAGCCGCCGCAGATAGGCAGGATCAGTGGCAATTCTCGTCGGATCGTCGGGCAGGAGCTTTCCTGATCCGAGGCGAGCACACGCCTCACGTCGCGACGGGGGGCAAAACGGTCCGGGTTCGGCGTTCGTCGACAGTCTCGGTGACGGCCAGCGGTAACGAGCGTATCCGCCGACCGGTGGCTGCGTGGATGGCGTTGGCGATCGCGCCGGCAACGGGCACGATTCCCGGCTCGCCCGCCCCGCCCGGCGGCAGGCCGCTGTCGACGATCGCGACCTCTATCGCCGGCGCATTGGCCAGACGCTGCATAGGGAAATCGTGAAAGTTCGATTCCACGACCGCGCCTGCATCAAGCGAGATGGCGCTCATCAGCGCGGTCGTCACGCCGAAGCTGATGCCGCCCTCCATCTGGGCGATCACAGCGTCGGGGTTGATTACGAGCCCCGCATCGATTGCACAGAAGACGCGGTCCACTCTGACTTCACCGTCTGCTGCCACCGTCACCTCGGCCACCTGCGCCACGACGCTGCGATAGCACTCCTCGATGGCGATGCCGCGCCCGCGACCTGGCGCCATAGGGGTGCCCCATTTGGCCAACTCGGCCGCGCGGTTGAGCACGGCGAGGTGGCGCGGGCTGCCCCGAAGAAGGGCCCTGCGATAGGCCAAAGGATCCGCCTTGGCAGCCAGGGCGCATTCATCGATGAAGCTCTCTGTGAAGAAGGTGTTGAACGAGAAGCCGTTCGACCGCCAGAAGTGGATCGGCATGTGGCTGGGCACATGCTGGCTGCGGATCCGCCGGTTGGGGATGGCGTAGTGCAGCTTGTCCAACCCCTCGACCGAAATGCGATCCCCATCGGGACCGGGGTTGACGGGCAGGTTGCGGCTGGCGACCGATTCTATGACTGATTGCGTCGCGACAAGCGCGTCATAGGCGACCGGCAGGCCGTCCGGCCCGAGGGCGGCGCGCAGCCGCGCGGCGGCGTGACTGCGGAACAGGCCACGGCTGATGTCCTCCTCGCGCGACCAGATAAGCTTGACCGGCCGCCCGCGATGCCGCGCCGCGAGGAACGCCGCCTCGGCCACCACATCCTGATCGCTGCGCCGGCCAAAGGCGCCGCCGTTCATTGTGATGTTGCAGGTCACCGAAGTTGTCTCGACTCCCGCCAAGCCGGCGCCCCGGGCAACGCCCTGCCGGACGGCCATCGGCGACTGCGACGAGACCCATACCTCTGCGATCAAGTCGTCGCGGACGAGCACAGTGGCGTTGATAGGTTCCATGCAGGCATGGGGAAGGAATGGCACCGTGTAATCGGCCTCGACCACCGCCGAAGCGTCGGCATTTGCGATTACGAAATCGGCATCGCCATCGTCGATATGCTCGTACGGGGTCGGGCTTCCGAGCGCGGATCGAAGCCGCGCTGACATCTCGGAACTGCTGACACCGTCCGCAGCGGTCTTGGTCCACTCGATATCGAGGAGCCAGGCGGCCTGCTCGGCCTGCCACCAGGAATCGGCGACCACTGCCACCTTCTGCCCATCGATGACGGCGACGTCGCGCACGCCGGCCACGGCGCGGACCTCGTCCTCATTGACGACGCCGGCCACCTTGGCACCGAAGACCGGTGCATGCCGTATGGCGGCATGGACCATGTCGGGCAGAGCGACGTCCATGCCGAAGACCGGCTCGCCGCGCGCTTTGGCCGGGAGATCAACACGCGGCTGCGACCGGCCGATGATCCGCCATTCAGAGGCGGGCTTTAGCGCTGGACGATCGGGTGGCGGCAGGAGGGCGGCCGAGCGGGAAAGCTCGCCATAGGACAAGCGCTGGCCGGAGGCCTCGTGGCGAACAAATCCGTCGCCGGTGGCAAGATCCGCGGCCGGCACACCCAGCCGCGCCGCTGCCGCTGCCAGCAGCATGTGGCGCGCCGAGGCACCGGCCACGCGCATTGGGTGCCACATCCCCATCGTCGAGCCGGACGCTCCTGTGGCGATGAAGCCCAGTTGCCCCAGCACGCGCCGACCCACCCAGACAACCGGTCCGGACGCCTCTTCCGGGCGGATCTGCAGCATGTTGAACCACACGGAATAGGCCGGATGCGCCTCCGTCGGGAATTCGACAGTGATGCGGTCGTCGAAAGGAATATCCAGTTCCTCGGCCACCACCATGGCAAGGCCGGTATGGATGCCCTGGCCCATCTCGGTGCGCGGGACATTGACGACCACCCGGCCGTCGTCCTGGATGATGAGAAATGCATTGAGAGCGGCCCGGTCGCCGTCGAGATGGCCATGAAGGCCGTCGACGTCGACGCTGGCGAGATAACCGGCACCGCCGACAGCCGCGACAAGGGCGGTGCCGCCCAGGGCCGCACCGGTGATCAGGAAGCCGCGGCGAGAAAGAAAACGGGGCATGACTGTCTCCTCAGCGCTCGGCCAGCATGGCGGCGGCGCGATGGATTGCGCGGCGGATGCGCGGATAGGTACCGCATCGGCAGATATTGGTGATCGCCTCATCGATGTCGGCGTCTGTCGGACGTGGGTTCGCCTCCAGCAGCGCCGTGGTGGCGACGATGAAGCCCGGTTGGCAAAATCCGCACTGCGGCACCTGCTCCTCGATCCAAGCTTGCTGCACGACGGATAGCATTCCGCCCGATTGAGTCAGCCCCTCAACAGTCACCACCGACGCGCCCGCAATGGAACCGACTGGCGTCATGCAAGAGGGAGTGGACTTTCCGTCGATGAGGACCCGGCAAGCCCCGCATTGGGCAATGCCGCATCCGTATTTCGGGCCGAGTAGCCCGAGATCCTCACGGAGCACCCAGAGGAGGGGTTTGTCGACCTCAGCGTCGACGCTCAACGGCTTTCCATTGATGACCAACTCAACCATGCAGTTTCTCCTGATTATTGCCCGCGTTGCGTTGCTGATCGTCCGTCCCGTTGCGGCGCCACACGGCGGCGCGAAACTCGCCCCGGCCGATCAGAGGAAGCCTCCGTCGGCGAAGTCGAGGTGGCTGTTGATCCACTCCCCGTCGGCCGCGCAAAAGGCGGTGATGGCCATGACTAGATCCTCCGGTTCGCCGATGCGGCCACAGGGGGCATGGCCGCGGACCTGCTGACGCTGGGGAGGCGGCGAGCGCCAGGAAGGTGCGACGGGCGTTATCGGATCGGACATGGAAAGAACCTCTCTTTCGCAGAAACTTGTGAAAGTCGGGGTTACGGCCGTGGCCCTTCGGTAGTCACGGCCGCCATAGCGAGGCAGCAATGCGCTGGTTGGCGATCAGCATGGCGATGCCGGTCAGGATGCTTGCGACTGGGACGGTGAGCAGACCGAGCCCAAGACCGTTGGGAACCTGCGCCGCTGTCGCCGCATCGCTGATCATGCCGACGATAAGGGGGCCGAGTGCCGGCCCCAGAAGACCGGAGCCGATCATCGCGAGGCTCGTCGCCATCGCCTCCTTGCCCTTGCCTGCCACCAAATGGGCAGCGCCAAAGCACCACGGCAGCAGAAATGCGAAGGAGAGCATTCCCGGAACGAAGAGCAAAATGGAAAGCCACCCGACCGGCGCGAACAGCGCAGCTGTCGTCGTCAGGCTTGCGATCATGAACAGGATAGCGGGCGGTCCGAGGACCCGGCCGGTGCCGGAGCGCACCGCGCGGTCGAACAGGCGTCCGCCGATCAGCGTACCGCAAATCCCCATCAGGCCTTGCAGCAGCCCGAACGCAAGTCCTGCCTCGCTGGCGCTGTAGTCATGAGTGCGGATTAGGAAGGGCACTGCAAAAGCGTAGAACGGCGCTGCGGCGAAGCCGAGTGCGACCGAGCCGATGAACAGCCAGCGAAATGACGGGGACGAAAGCAGTTGCAAGCTCGACCGCAGGAAAGGTTCGCTCGTGGCGGCCGAGCGCTTGAGCGGTGGGGTCGGACCGACGACGAGGAGCGCCAGCAGACCGATCAGCACGCCCATGGCGCCGGCCCCGACCAGCGCTGTGCGCCAGCCGAGCGTATCCCCGATCGCGCCGCCGGCGCCGAAACCGACCATAGTGCCGAGTGGAATGCCCATCGAAAAAATGCCGAGCGCCAGCCCGCGGCGCTCGGGCGGGATCTTGCGAGCTATGATCGCGTGGCTGGAGGGCGTCCCACCGGCCTCGCCGAACGCGACGCCGAAGCGGGTAAAGGCGAGGAACAGGAAGCTCATGGCGAGACCGCCAAGCAATGTCATCGCGCTCCAGAGCAGGATGCAGAAGACGAGGACGAACCGGGGCGATCCTCGATCAGCGGCGCGGGCGAGCGGTATCGACAGCAGCGTGTAGCAGACCGCAAAGGCGATGCCGGTGAGCAAACCCATTTCGGTATCGCTCAGATCGAGCTCTTCCTTTATCGACTCGGCCAGGACGAAGGGAAGCATCCGGTCGATCTGGGACGTGGCGCTGACAAGAAATAGCGAAATAAGCAGCATTGTGGCCCGCCGACCCTCAACGTATTCATCGCCGCTCGCAGTAGATATGGTGGGCAGATCAGCGTGCTTATCTATTGACGAAGCGGCCGTTTCTGTCATGCTTGATGCTTCCCTGGCTGCGAGTGACGTCATCAAGCTAGAGGAAATCTCCCATGACCAGAATGCCGAATACCTCAATAAACTTGCCTATTCCTACAGGCGACGATATGCTGCCGGCTGAAGGGCGAGTGCTGGCGGGATCACCGCATACATCGAAAATCAGGGCGGCGGTGAAGGCCTGTTTCCGACGCAGATCGAGAACGTCAACATCATCCGTTCCTACCAGCAGCGGATGCCGATGCGGCAGATCTATCGTCCGTCGCTTTGCGTGGTGGCCCAAGGGGCGAAGGAAATCCTGTTCGGCGAAGAGACGCTTCGCTATGGCGCCATGGAATGCCTGGTCGTCAGCATGGAAATGCCGGCCAGCGGGCGGGTTGTCGAGGCAAGTGAGCAGACACCCTATATCGGCGTCACCATCGATCTCGACGTGAACATGCTGCGCGAGGTGTTGGAGCAGTTGGAGACGCCACCGGTTTCGCCTGCCACGCCCGGTCCATCCGTGTTCGTCGAAAGGTTGACGAACCTTTGGCGGAATGCGTGCTGCGCCTGATCCGGGTGTCCGAGACGCCGAAGGCAATTCCGATCCTCTACCCATCCGTCATGCGGGAGATCTGCTATTGGCTTCTGACCGGCCCGCACGGCGCCGAACTCTGCAGCCTGGCCGTGCCGGAGTCGAGTTCGGTGAGCCGCTTCTCCAGCACCTCCCGCGTCATGCGTACCGCGTCGCTGCCGGCGGCGTAGTGGAGCGGCGGTTCGTCGGCTTCGACGATCTGTAGCAGGGCCTGACGTTGTAGTAGACATTGCCCGAACCCAGTGGTTGACACCGTAAACCACATACAGATGGAGGAGGAGTTCGCGGACGAGGTGATGGCGTTGTTTCAGCGGCAGCCGAGGCCCGAGGAGATCCTTGTGGAACGTGTCGGCTTCTTACACTGGGCAGAGCGGGGTGGCCGCTTCGATCAGGCCGTCGAAATGCTCACCGCTCACTGAGCGGTGATGTAGTTTTACATCAGCGCCGAACCCAAACCCCGATAAATAGTCCATCTACAATGGTCGGAGCCGCAGCAACCCATCGCATGGCGTAAACTACAAGTCATTTGGCGTATTTTGCGCTTGGCGTGTTCGACCAAAAGGGCCACCTTGCATGGTGAACGGCAATAGTATGCGATGATGTTGCTCCAGTGGACAAATGCAAGCTGGGGCAGGCGGTTTGGCTCACGCTTGATCGGCTTGGTCTGCCGCCGGCCGCAGTGTTGAGACAAGCCCGGCTGCCTGCCACACTTCACTTGCGTGAACAGGTGATTCTCACCACGGCCCAGCTCTTCGCAATCTGGAGGGCCATCGAGGACCTGACGGCAGACCCGAGGTTTGGTATCAAGTTGGTCGAGACGACCAGCACGATGGGTCATAAACCGGCATTTCTAGTTGCTTGTCTCGCTGCTGACTATCGCGATGCGCTGTCAAGAGTTGCCCGCTTCAAACGTTTGTGCGCGCCGGTGCACTTCGACGAACGGGAAGGGACAATTCTTCATCTCCCAGGAGTGGCCCTTCGCCGCCGAGCCTGTTCCGCCCCTGCTAGCCGATGCCAACTTCGCCTTGCTGCTTGAAGTTGGGAGAAGGGGCACAGGTCAACATCTTACGCCTGTCCGTATGGACTTCGCACGTACCGGCCCCAAAATCGAAGTGCATCAGGCCTACTTCGGTTGTCTGGTCCGGTATCGTGCGCCACGCAACATGCTTGTGCTCAGGTCGGCTGATCTCGATCGCCCCTTTCCCGGTCACAACCCCGAGCTTCTCGACCTGCTTACGCCAGCGCTGAACACGGCACTGAATGAACTTCAAGCGGAGAGCTCCGTTCGCGCGCAGGTAAAGGCCGTTCTCAAGAGAGGATGGCGAGCGGCCGACCGGAGATCGCCAATGTGGCGCGCGAACTCGGACTGAGCGAACGTACATTGCAGCGACGCGTTACGCAGGAGGGAACGACCTTTCGTACTCTTCTCAATGAAGCGCGCCAGGAACTCGGGCGCCAGCTACTCTCCGATACCTCAATGGAAATTGAAGAGGTTGCCTACCTTCTAGGCTATCAGGATACGAACTCCTTCTATCGAGCCTTCAAGGAATGGGAGAGCATGACGCCCGGTCGTTGGCGGGAGATCAACGGCATGGGCTCATCGCAGCACGGTAACGCCGTCCTTCATTGATCTGCGACGCCCGCAATCTCGCGAGCAACATGGAGAGAGGTGAGAACGGCGTGACCTGCGAGCGAATTGGCGCGCTCCGCTACTGAGCTGCCCTCGTCTCAGCGCTATCCAATCGCCTAGCGGCATGACTGCTAACCGGCGACCGGGCTCGCTTCCCTACAGCGATTGAGAATGGAGGTTCATATGCAAGAGAAGCGCGTTGTCCTGATTACGGGGGCGAACCAGGGGATCGGCCTCCAGATCGCAAAGGAACTCGCCGCCGCGGGCCTGACGGTTCTGGGCGGTTCGCGCAACTTTGCGAGAGGAGAGGAGGCTGCCGGAACAATCGACGGAGACGCTTACGCGATCCAGCTCGACGTGACGGATCAGGCCTCGATCACGGCGGCAGCGGAACATATCCGCAGGGAATTCAGTCGGCTGGACGTATTGGTCAACAATGCCGGCATCTCCAACACCACTTGGAAGGATGGCATGTCCCTGATGGAGTACGCCCAGACGGTTCTGCCAAGCAAGGTCTCTTTTGAAGAGATACACGCTGTCTGGGATGTCAACGTGTTCGGCCCTTTAAGGGTTTACCAGGCGGTGTTGCCGTTGCTGCGCGAGGCGCCCTATGCCAGCATCGTCAATGTGTCGAGCGGCGCTGGTTCCTTGGCGATGAATGCGGATCCCAGCAACCCGCACCGTCCAGCCTTCGGTCCCGTATACTCGGGTTCCAAGGCAGCGCTTAACGCCATAACGCTGGCCATGTCGATCGAGCTGGAGCAGACCGGCATCAAGGTCAACGCCGTTTCCCCGGGCTTCACCAAGACGAATCTGGACAAGTACGCTGGCACCGACACGATTGAGCAAGGTGCCCGCGAAGCGGTGCGCCTTGCGCTGATCGGCCCTGATGGCCCGACAGGCGAGTTCCACGGACCGAAGGGAACAATTCCCTGGTAGCCCGGCGGCCCCTACCTTGAGGGTTTTAACCTCACGTCAAGGAATTCCGGTGGCGGGAAGGCCAATAGTCGCACCGCCTGCAAGCTTCCGGTCGTCGCCTGCGACACCCTCACATAGACGAGGATCAAAAAAGTTCACCAGGTTCAGCGTAGGTGTCCATTTCTGTCTGGTTGGTCACGTTCTCGCGAAGCATCACCACATAGGCGGTCATTTGATGACTTGCCCGCGCGCGGTTGCTTGAGCAATCGCGTCGCGGTTGCCCACTTGGCGCGACCTGCGAGTAAACTGGCGTTGTCCGCTAGTGATTTGAGCTTGGAGCAAAGCTGTCGAGTCGTCTGCCCGACACACTGGCCCTGACGGGCCAGCACTAAACATCAGAAGGAAAACCATTGATGCCAACGATCCTGATCACGGGTGGTCACAGCGGTATTGGACTGGAATGCGTCAAGCGGCTCATATTAGACGAGCATCGGAATATCGTGCTTGCGGGCAGAAGTCCTGATCACATGAAGGAAGTGGCGGATCAGCTCCGGCAGAGCAGCGGGACGAAGGTAAGCACACTGCAACTTGACACGTCTTCGCTGGCATCGGTCAGAAAAGCCGCAGTAGAGTTTCGCTCAATGATTCAGGCCGCGGAGATCGACCCGCTCCAGGCCATCCTGTGCAATGCGGGTGGACGTGGCTTCGGACCGGTTTTGTATAGTCCGGAGGGATATGAGGCGACGTTCGCTAGCAATTACCTTGGTCATTTTCTACTGGTCAATCTACTGATCGACAGTGTGGCAAACGATGGCTGAATTGTTTTTACTGCCAGCGGGACCCATGATCCCGATACGCGTGACGGGAGGGCGGTGGGGCCAGCAGTGGAACCCAACGCCTGGAAACTCGCGAAGGTAGGAGCGGATGGCGGAAAACCACTTTCATCCGGCGTGCGCTACGCCACCGCCAAGCTATGTGTCATGCTGTTCGCCTATGAGCTGCACCGCCGCCTGCGACGGAGCGGGAGTGAGATCGCCTCCATTGCCTTCGACCCCGGCTCCGTGTCAGGGACATCCTTCCTTCGCGGCGCACCGCCGCCCCTGCGGTTCATCGCCGGAACCTCCTTCGCCAAGCGGCTGATGAAGCGCGCTGGCATTACGGTGGGAAGCCTCGATGTCTCGGGAGCGTCCCTTGCCAAACTGGCGGCTGACACGGCCTATGCGGACGGGTCCGGCAAGTACTTCCAGGACGGATCGTTCGGTGAGAAGCGTTCTGCGACGATTTCGTATGACGAAGTCCGCGCCGCTAAGTTGTGGGATGAGTCCAAGGAATTAGTCGGTCTGACGAAGGAAGAGGAATGCTCTTTGCTGAACTGAGGTCGGAAGAAAGCATCCCGAAGATTGGCTTCGTCAGCGACGCGAGTGCGCGTCTATCGCAAGTATGTCGCCTGCAGACTTACCGAGCAAGATCCTCGGATGCTGCTTACCCGCCGCAGCCTCGCAGGCTCGGAGCGAGACATCTGAGATCGGGCAGACCGAGGGAATTCAACTCAAAGTCTCCGATGATGTTCCGGTTCGCCTGCCGCTGAAGCGAACCTCCGCCGGCCGCCGAATGTCGATTGCGAGCCTACTCTGCCCGTCAGAAACCGATGTACGCGCAGTCAGCGTGCACGAAGTCGGCAAGCTTGAACCTGCTCATATACGGAGATGCGTATGGACCCGATTGGAACCCTCATCGTTGACATGGCGGCAGTCGGCGCCACGGTCTAACGGCCGCCACTGCGGCAGAACGCTTCGTGCCGATTCTGCCGTCGCACGCGCTGCTTGTTGCCGTGGGAATCGCCGCAACCGATGGCTACTGGTCGATAGCGGCCTCGCTCCCCGCAACGATTTTCGGAAGCCTCGTCGGCTGTTATATGGATTAGCGTAGTTAGCTTACAAATAATTGTCAGCCCGATCTATAATCAGGGGCTAGCAAAATTATCGGCTGCGGTCGTTTGACTCGTTCCTATTAAGCATCATTGCACGACGAGCCTCTATTCCTTGATTCCTTTGGTATTCCTGATACTTTCTGGCGATCCGCCTGTCATCTGCATCATCAAGAACGCTCTCGATTTTATCAAAGGTTTCCTCCCCAACAAAACCCTTAATTTTTTCTCCTACCTTTTCCATTTTATCGTCCGGGACGACTTTCTGAATACCAGATACTACCTTCTCCAACGTTCGGTCGCTGACAGAATTGACCTTTGACCCGATACGTTCGGCTAGCTTAGCTATAGTGCCCATTTGATGCTCTCCTGAGTGGTTTTGGAGAAAATATCACTCCTTGCTAAGAATCATAATAATACCGGGTTACATTAGTAACTCTTTCATATGCGTTGGCGCTGAATCTGGGAGTATTGAACCGGACGCAGGAGATCAGCGCAGCTGGACGGCTGGAAAGCCTCAAGCATCTCCAGACTTTTATTCTTGAGATCGGCCAGCCAACGCTTCCTATGCGTCTCTGCGGCCGAAAGAGCGGCCCGCTCCCAAACGCTGGATTCAGATGACCTGCTCTCTCCGCCACCGGACTTTCAACGCCCATTGTGCCCTCACGTCATTATTCTTCATAGAAGAATAACACGCACATTGTTTGAGCTAAAAGGATCGGTCCTTCAGATCGCTCGCTACGGCGCTATGGTTCCCATCGAGCCGAGCGCGTGTCCTTATACGGACCAGTAAGGAACGTATCTCGCGTTCCTCCTGCCCTGATCCGGGTCCGCCGGTGCGATACGGCCGAGTTTGATCGATTCGGCGATAATTGCGGATACTGCCTGATACTCTTCCGCCGGAAGCGAGAATCGTTCCCTGAGGGTTGCATTACTCATGTAGTCGTGCGTTAGCCAGCGCAGAACACAATGAAATAAGCACGCCCGCATCTTCTCCGCCTTCGACATCTGGTTGAAGCTCTTGGGTGCGAACAGCACGACACGCATTGAGTTCTCAGACGAGATGAAATCGGGGGCGGGGAGATGCTCCGCTTCGATCTCGATTAGCGTCTTGTCGAGTCCACCACCGCGTTCCTCGCAGAGGCCGAATGAACGCATCGTGGCTGCCAGTTTTTCGTTTCGGGAGCGGCGTTCATCGAGGATCCGGTCGGTGCTGATCAGAGAGTTGCCCGGATTGCTGACCTCAATCCGGTTATCATAGATCTCGACCACGGGACCGACGCCGGTCGCCATGAAATCCTGATGGATGAGTGCGTTGGCAATCACCTCCCGGATAGCTGTTTCCGGGAAGTGCGGAACCATGCGTCGCACTCCGTCGATATAGCGTTCGTCCTTGGGCAGGCGTTCCATCAGGAATTTCATCATGCCGGTGAAGCCGACCGCGTAGCCCTTCTTGCCTTCCTGTTCGAAGTCGGATCGAGATTTGTCGCGGCCGGCATATTTGACGATGCGAACGGTTTTCCCGGCGATGGACGGAAAAGCGGTGACGTCGCGGGCCAGCATGATCGCGCCGAGGTTGGTAATGTCGAACCGGCCTTCAAGATTATCCAGAACAAACCCTCGATCCGCAATCTTGCGGATTACCTCTTCTTGGCTCTTGGGCCTTGGCTCTCCGGTCAAGTCGAACATGGGGTCCGGATCCAGTAGGGCGAAGACGTCGTCTGTGGTTACGTTTGATGCAGCCACGGCTGTCTCGAAGCGACGCCTTCCGGTCGCTATCCAGAGCGCCCGTTCATGCTCGGGAAACTCGGCGAGCTTTTTCTTGTTCTCGCCAATTCGGATGAATTCCGCACCGCTGAACCGTACCGGCCGCTCGTAAGATGGCTCGATGGCAATCACTGAGTAGGCAAGGCCATCGCATGAGAAATCCAGAACCTCGATGAGGACGCGTGGCTCGATCATCCGGCTCAGCCAATTGGTAAAATCCTCGTTTCCCTGCTTTAGCTGTTGCAAACGGAGTTCGGTCCCCACGCGTTCTTTCGTGCGGTCCTCCACTCCGAAGACAAGGAAAGCACGATCCCTGCCAGCCAGCATGGCTGAATTCGCGAGGGCGGAGACATACTCACCAATTTCGCGGGGATCCTTGTTGTTGACCTTGAATTCCAGCCAGGCACTTTCGTTCGGCTCTTGAAGCAAACGGTTGAGCAAAGCACAGGGATCATGGATGGGATCTCGCTCGCGTCCCGCAAGATCGCTCCTGATGTCGTCGGCGCTTACTTTGTGGATTGCTGCCAGATCCGCTCCCATCACCGTGCCGAGGTTCGCGGCTGTTGAGTCGCTTGCGATGTGTTCTTGCCCCGGCGGTTTCTGACCTGAACGGTATGTCACAACAGCAACCCCCTTCTTCCGGAGACGGAGCGGGTAGTTCGACGATCACAAGCATGTTGCCGGGAAGGGGACGCTGCAGGTGCTTGACCTCGTCTCAGGATCCCGTGAGCCACAGGTCGACTTCCTCCGGCGTCGTCAGGATCGCAGGCATTGCCTTGAAATTAATCGGCGCGACGATCTCGTTCGGTGATGTCGTCAGAAAACCGAACAGCTCATATTCGCGCTCGCTATCTCGGACGCGCCGAACGCCTTTCCAGGGCGTCCAGAAGCCGGCGAAGAACATCAGAGGCCTGTCCTTGTTGCCAGCGAACCCGGCGTTTGGAACCTTACCGCCCGGCAACTTGCTTGTGGGATCGGGTTCGGCAAAGGAAGTGAACGGCACGACGCAGCGGCTGGTCGGTCCGAGCCAGGGTCGCCAGTGCGGCGAGCCAACGTTGCGGATGTTGGTGACGCCGGGATCGTAGTTCTTCACAAAGGCCGGTGGCGACGGCATGCCCCATGTGACGCGTGCGATCTCGCGCTGTCCGTCTTCACTGAGGCGGACAACCGGCGCCTGGTAGCTGGGTAAGACGTCAAGTGAGGGTTCGTTCCAGCCGGCCTTGTCGCGGAACGCCTTGGTGAACTGCATCACGGCATCGCGTGTCGTCGTGACATTGTACAGATTGCACACTCTCCAACCTTCTGTCTCCACATCCGCGCCCATCCATACCAGCTTCGGGACGAGCTTGATCGCGCCGTCGGGGTCCGCCCTGGTGGCGACATAAACGAACGATGGAAAAGACGTAGGAATTCAGCCGCACACAACCGCGCATTATCCAATACTGCGTGGGAGGCTTTGCTCTTCCCATTACAGCGAGTATGCCTATGCGCAACACCGACGAAGAGGACCATTGTCATGTCAAGTTTTGAAGAGCTGAAAGGAAAGCACCACATTTTCCAATTTTATGTCGCCAAGGCCGAGGCGCGGGCCGCAAAGGCCGCAGAGGATCGTGACTTCGAGCTGGCTGACCTTCTAGGCAGTCTCAGCAGCATTGTTCGCGAGGACATCCAGGTTCTCGAGGATGCAATTGCAGATGAGCAGTTTGAAGGCGAGGGAGCGTCGGTAGCGGCGCGTTAGGGCTGGAACATTCAGGCTGGCCGGCTGCGGCTCGGCCGTCGTACCGAAATCTCTGACAACGACGCGCACCAGGTCGTCTGCCCCGCCTTATTGACCGCAGACCCCAACCGCGCATCCTGGGAAAGAGAATTAATCATGGTTGCTGGCCGCATCGCCCTTTCCACCGTAGGTGCTTACTCGGCGGCCTGCGATAGAGAAATCATAGCGGCCTCCGGTAAGGCAACTCGCACCAGAAACTCGTAGTCGTCCACCATCTGGTGGACATCCGATCCAGTTCTGGCGACGGTCCAATAGTCGCGGCCGGCGCCGAACACCGTTGAAATTTGCACGACCTCCCAGGCGCCTCCGGTTTCCCTGCGCCTTGCCCAGTAGAAGCATTCGGGCTCCAAGGCCAATAACTCAAGCATCCGCGAACTCCCACATTGCCCATGTTACCATTGAACCGTGCGTTCGGACCGAAGTCCCAGTTGATGCCCGCACCCGCCGGGCAGCAACCATACATGAGGATCCCTCGGCTGTCATCGCGCGTTGATGCATGCCATGACATCTGCCTTAGCCTGGGTCGCTTCCACCACTTGTTTGCAGGCGTCTCATCGCCGAAACCGGCAGTATTGAGAACCACGGCCTCGCCCCGGCGCGGGCCATTTCCCGGAGCAGCTTACGTGACATCAAACCGCTCAAGCATCTTCTTGAGCTGCAAGTTCTGTAGATGGAGCTGTTCAGCCAGTAGCGTCTTGAGCCGCTTATTCTCTGCACCAAGGGCGGCCACTTCCTCCAGGGAAACGGAATCCCTAGCAGTGACGGATTCCGCACTTCGGGGCTTGTTCCTCCCCATCGCAATGGGACCACGCCTAACACGATTTCGAGGAGTACGCTTTGATGTTGTCCGAGGCTGCGGCTCTGGCTGGCTCTCCGGCATCTGCGCAACAATTTCGACCGCGAGAACGCTGGCCTCATGTTGATTTGGCACTTCACCGTCTGCGCCGTTGCCCGATGGTGTCGCCGTGCCTGCAACGTTGGCCTCACCTGCGTGCTCGCTAGCAGAACCCGAATTCATCGGATTAGACGGGCCGTCTCCACCTTCGTCAGGCGTACCGGGTGCTCCATCTGAATTGAACGGATGCGGCGCGCTATCTTCCGTTTCGCGGGCGAAAGCCTTGAGATCAGTGTCGCCCCAAATTGAGTTGGTCCGCGCCTTCATCGCTCGCCGACCCGACTTGAATTCAACAACGAATTTCCGTTGTGGCGTTTTCATATGATTTCAACCTTAAGCAACTCGTAGCACAGCCAGCGCCGACTGGCGCCACTGCGTTCATGCCCGGCGGGGCCTATATATCACCTCACCGCGCGCTGCAACTGGCCAGCGCGCGAGACAACGACCCATACTTCGCGGCGGCAGCCCCGTAGTAAACGACCTTTTGAGGAGCTATCCGCAGGAAATATTCGCGCCAGCAATCTCACCTCAACGGCGGGATGGGAGGGGAGCCAAATTTCGGAGTTTCGCAAGGTCAGGCGGCCTATCGAGAAAATGACCGCCTGCACGGCCTCGCTCGTAGATCAATCCAGCCCGAGCCTCTTGCGCAGTACCGTATTTTCCGCGCGCAACTTTTCCGCCAGACGCTTGCGAAGCTTCTCGTTCTCCTCTTCGAGCTGAACAAGATCTGCCAGCTCATCGCCGGCCGGAGCAGCCTTCTCGTTCTTTTGAACAGCGGGCGTCGCGGTCCGTTTCCAGTTATAGTAGGTCTGCTCCGATATGCCGGCAGTCTTGATCGCGTCCTTGAGGGTGCTTTTGCCTTTGGTGATTTCCGTCTCGATCAGCTTGAGCTTACCGGCTTTTTCCTGCTCGCTATACGTCCTGGGCTTAGCCGCGGGCGACTTTGCAGCAGCTACCTCTGATGCAGCGCGCGCCGGTTCGGCAGCCGTCTTCTGACGCTGTGGCGACCTCTGCTTCTTGACAGCAGGTGTTTTTGCCTCCGCGTCCGTCGTCTCAACTGCAGCAACCGGTCCTATGTTGTTCTCGTCAGCCATCAATAGTTCCTCTCTAGCCATCGCCTGTTCTCGGCTGAATGAACTATAGAGTCAACATTCCCCGGCCTCATCTTTGCGGGGAGTCGAATGTAATTGGGCGGCCTCGGGATGGCATGCAGGAGACAATCTGAAGCGCCGTAAGATCGCTGAATCATAATGCTTTCGATTGGGTCACTCTATCTCGTAAATCGCCGCGTTGTCCTGCACCTCACGCAACCCCTTGTATGACGAATGCCTGAGCTTGCCGTCGTGCGTCCATGCCCGGTATTCGATCTCGGCAATCAGCGTCGGCTGCACCCAGACAATACCCTTCGATCGGTCCTTGTATTCGACGGGCAGTTTCTTCGTTATCAGGCGATCGAGCATAGAGCGCAGCTCCCATGCGACACTTTCCCTGAAGCCGGTCCCGACATTCCCGACATAGACGAGCCTATCGCCCTTGCGCGCCGCAAGCAGCAGGGAGCCGATTCCAGCCCGCGCGACCATGGACTGTTCATAGCCGACGATCACAAAGCTGTCGCTCTGGAGGCATTTGATCTTCAACCAGTCGCCGAGGCGGCCGGAGCGGTAGGTGCTGTGCCGGTTCTTGGCAATGATGCCCTCGAGGCCGTGCTCGCATGCAGCAGCAAGCAGTTGATCGCCGTCTGCCTCGACCTCTTCGGAAAGTCGAATGTCGCCCTCCTTGCCGGCGACCAGATCTTCGAGCAGATGACGCCTTCCGGACAATTCCATCTCGGTCAGGTCATGACCATCGAAGTAGAGCAGGTCGAAAGCCATGAAGAGTGCTTCGCCGGACGTGCGTTTGCCGCCACGCCCGCCAAGCGATTGCTGCAGCAATCCGAAATTCGGCCGCCCGTGCTCGTCGAGAACGACTGCCTCGCCGTCGAGGATCGCAGTTGCCACGCCGAGCTGCTTTGCGGCTTCTGCTATCGCCGGAAAGCGATGCGTCCAATCATGCCCACCTCTCGTGATGATCCGGACGCGCCTGGGTTCGATGTGAACCGCGAGACGATACCCGTCCCATTTGATTTCGAAGACCCAGTCCGGTCCCTTGGGCGGCTTCGCTTTTGTAAGTGCCAGACATGGCTCGATGCGCGCGGGCATCGGATCGAGGGGAAGGTTCGGCTGAGCCGGATCTCGCGGCTTGCGAGCTCTTGAACGAACCGGCATATCGGTGGCGAGCAGCGGTTTTGGTGGCGGAGATTTGACCATCCGATGATTACATCAGGGAATGCGTAAAAAGAAAACGACATTTGAGATGATGGCATCGGAAGAATACAAGCCGAAATGCAAATAGCGGGACGCATGGCCGATGGCGCAATACCCGAACGAGGTAGCGGCGGAGCGGCGCTCAGAGATGCCTCTCCACGTAGCCGTTCAGAAAGTCCCATCTCATGCCGAGCGGCTGCCTGACCAGATCGTAATGATCGTTGAACCGCTTGATCAGGGAGCCCTCCAGGTCCGGATCCCACATCGTCGCCTCATAGCCCAAGCGGCCGCTGACAAATACCGAAAACTCTCTGAGCCCAAACGATTTTTCGTCATCTGCGCGCATAAGCTCGATAAACTCATCGGTAAGAGCGATAATTTGGTTGTGCGTGATATTCGACATGACCAGACCTGCACGTTTGCGAGATTGCGAAATTTTAGCAACTTTCGGCCTTGAATTGTCATCTTCGAGCGAGCATCCGAGTTGTTCCCCGAATTCGAACTGTATGGCGGGCGTGACCGGGGCGTGCAAGGCGATTTGGAGGAGGGATATGAAGCCAGCCGAAACATGGCGCCATGCTTTTAAATCTGTATTCAACGAGATTCCGAGAGGCCGGCGCTTGTTCACTAGGATACCGGCAGCTCACTCACTCCGGCGGCCTTAAGTTGATCAGAGCACGCTGACGTTTTCCGCTTTCGACTTTCCAGTTTTGCGGTCCTGGCCTAGCTCGTAGCTTACCCTTTGTCCCTCTTTCAAGGATCCGCCTCGTTGCAGAGCGGAGACATGCACAAATACGTCCGTCCCGCCATTCTCAGGAGTGATGAAGCCAAACCCTTTGTCTTCGTTGAAAAATTTGACACTACCGGTAGGCATGAAAGCTCCTGATGATAAGGCGGCCGCTTGCCGCGCCTGTGAACCTATAGTGCAATCGTCTCGCTATCAATGGTGTGTCAGATTTCGCTGGTAGTTGCAAAACAACACGTCGGCCTAGCCCCGCTCAAGAACTGCGGGGTTAGGTCAAAATGAATGCACCGGGCGAGCTCGAACCCTGCTACGGGAGCAACAGCAGCTTTCCGGTCGTGCGTCGGCTCGCCATGTCCGCGTGGGCCAAAGCTGCGTCTGCAAGAGGATAGCTTTTCCCGAGATTGACCGTGAGCGAACCATCGCGCGCCCAGTCGAAAAGCTGCCGGCTGCGGGCGCGAAGGAGTTCGGGGGTCTGGATGTGATCTGAAAAGACGGCGTAGCCGATCTTGATGCTTTTCGGCAGGCTCATGATGTCGAGCAGGCCCGGGCCACCCAAAACGGGACCGTACCAGCAAAAGGTTCCCGAACGGCGCAGGCTATCGAGAGATCCTTGGAAGGTCGTGGGGCCAGAGCCGCCGTAGACAACATCGACACCCTTGCCTCCGGTCAAACGCAGAACGTCCTGCGCAAAGTCTCCCCGGGTGTCGACAATGACATGCTCGGCCCCAGCCTGCTTTGCGATGGCCATCTTCTCTTTGGAGGAAACACGCCCGATTACACGGCCGCCGCGCAGCCTGATGATCTGGGTCAGGAGCAAGCCGACGCCTCCGGCAGCTGCATGGACCAGTGCGATGTCGCCCTGCTGAACCGGGTAGAAGTCGGTTGCGAAGTGGCTTGCGGTCAATCCCTGCATCATGATCGATGCGGCTGTCCGGTCATCGATGAAATCAGGGATACTTACCAGCGACGTGACGGGGATCGAGATCCGTTGCGCATAGCTTCCCGGTGCGTAAACCCAGGCGACGCGGTCGCCCACGGAGAAATCCGTCACGCCTTCACCGACCGCGAGAATGCGCCCTGCGCCTTCGACGCCAAGTATTTTCGGGTTTGGTAAGTCGGTCCAGGCCATGCCTTGCCGAACCCCGATGTCCATGAAGTTGACGCCTGCCGCAGCAATCTCGACGAGAACATGTCCCGGCGTGACTTCGGGCTCCCGATAATTCACAAATTCTATGACATCGGTGTCACCAATGTCGTTCATGATAATTGCTTTCATCTGCTTTACTTTCTTGACTGATTGTTCCAGAATTGACTAAATTTTTTACCGCTGTCCGAGTGCGCGAAGCGCCAACTGCCCGAGCGACTCCAGTTTCTCTTTCCCGGCACCCCCGCGCGCTGCGATCCGAATCCCGGCGATGCTGGCAATGAGAAAATCAACCACCGCATCTGCCGACAGCGACCTATCCAGGTTACCGGCGTCTTGCGCCTGCTTGATGCGTTCGCTTGCTGCATGTCGCAATCGATGATCGGCGGCGAGATGCACGTCGGTCAGGTCTGGCCGGCTCTGGCCGAACTCGCAGATTGAGTTGACGCCGAGGCATGCCTGGTCCGCGGAGGCCACGACCCTGTCGATCATCGCCGCAATTCCGTCCACGGCGCGCGGATTGCCGCGCAGCACTTGAATATGCGCGTCGGTTTCTGCGAATGCATAGCGTTCCACTGCGAGGCGGTAGAGGGCCCACTTGTCGCCGAAGGTGTCATAAAGGCTCTGTCGGCCGATCTTCATGGCCTTTACCAGCATCTCCGTCGACGCCCCGTCGAAGCCATGCTCCCGGAATACGCCCACCGCTGAATCGAGCGCCTTGTCCCTGTCGAACTCTTTGATCCTTGCCATAAGGATGTAGATAGGGATTCTGGAATGAACAGTCAAGAATAATCTTCACCAATGGACCATGTTCGTTGAAGTAGCCGCCGCTTGGTCCATCACGCAATGCGAGAATCCGAGGCGATGCAACGCAGCTTAAGCAGGTCGTCTTGAACCAGCCAAATGGCAAATCTTCAGCGCAACTTCAAACGACCTTTCGAAGGCTGGTACCGGCAGAAACTCGTAACGTGAATGGAAGTTGTAGGCGCCGGTGAAGAAGTTCGGTGTCGGTATCCCTCTGGCTGAGAGGACCGCGCCATCGGTGCCGCCGCGCATCGGAATCACTTTCTTCTCGATCCCGAGTCCCTCCATGGCATTGAATAGAATAGCGATGGCACGATCGTCACGCGCGAGGCTCGTGGAGATGTTTCGATAGGTATCGGTGACCTGGCAGCGGACATTCCCGGTGGGATAACGTGATCGCATTTGTTCCGCGACGTCGGCGATCAGGCGTTTGCGCCGATTGAAGCCATCTGTGTCGAAATCCCGGATCAATGCGGTCAGTACTGCCTCGCTGTCGTTGGCGATGAGGTCCTTGAACCAGAAGAAGCCCTGGCGTTCCTCCGTGCATTCAGGCGTCTCCTCGCGGTCGAAGTGGGAGATGAAGTCCATCGCCATCAGCAGCGGATTGATGAGCATTCCTTTTGCGGACATCGGGTGCGCACTGACGCCGGTAAAGACGATCTCGCAGGATGCGGCGTTGAATGTCTCCAGGACCACCTCGCCAAGTTCGCAGCAGTCGATCGTGTACGCAAAATCACAGGGAAAGCGGGAGAGGTCCAGCGCCTTGGCGCCGCGCAATCCGATTTCCTCGTCCGGCACGAAGGCGATGAAGACATCGCCGTGGCCGACCTGCTGATCGAGCCGGGCAAGCATCGTCATGATGATCGCGATGGCGGCCTTGTTATCCGCACCGAGCACGCTGGTGCCGTCACCGACGATGATGTCTTCCCCCAACCAGTCAAGAACTTCCGTATGTTCGGCGACCCGGAGCCAGATGTCTTCTCCGGCGTTAAGGCAAAGGTCCTCGCCTTCGAAGCGGAGAATTTGTGGGCGGACGAAGGGCGAGAGGCCGACATCGACCGTGTCGAGATGCGCGATGAAGCCGATCGGTGGTACCTCAGGCTTGTTGCCACGTTTGACGCCCGTCACGATGGCATGCTCGTCGATGAGGACGTCCTCCAGGCCGATGGCGCGCATCTCGTCGACGAGCAAAGTTGCAAGAGCAGCCTGTCCGGGCGAGGATGGCAGGGATTGGCAGCGGCAGTTGCTTTGGCTCTCGATCGCGGCATAGCGAAGAAACCGGCTGATGAGTTCTTTCTGAACTTCCATGTTCATCATCCTCGTCCTGAAGCAGTTCCGACCCTTGTCGGCGGCGTTTTTTTAGCTGAGATGGGCCGGCTCACGGCCGCTTCCGCTGTCGTGGTGGACTGCGGAGCTAACCAGCGAGCCCCTTGGTACGGCGCGCCGCAGGCTAAAACTTGATGACCGCGACATCGCCGGAAATCTCGATGTCGACGCCGAGCCTGGCCGATTGTTCGGAAAATCGGCGCAATATCCGTTCGGCGCTTTCGCCTGCTGCGAGATGCGGCGCCAGGCGACGTTCCAGCACCCCGTCAGTCAGCGCTTCATCGCCTCCGATGATGACGGGATGAAGCGTGATCTCGATAAGTCCGTTGTCCTCGCCGAACGAGCATAGGCCGATGACGCTCTCCCAGACTTCGGGTGCCGTCCAGGTCGACTTCTCCGAACGCACATGGAAAATGAAATTCCCCAGGCTGTAGAAGATCGGCCGGCCCCGGTAGATCTCGATGGGCTGGAGAACGGGCGCACCGTGGCTCACGAACATGGCAGCACCAGCATCGATGCATCGTTTGGCAACGCCACTCACCCAGTCGGGGACCTGATACCAGTCGGACGCCCAATGGTGATGGTGGAGATAGGCGACCACCAGAGATCGGTCGGCGGCCGCAGCCGCGATCGAGGCGAGGTTCCTGGCAAGATCAGCCTCATCGATCTTGACGCTGCGTCCGAACCTTTCCGATCGCCTGAAGACCGCACGCGAGATGCCGATCTCGGATTCCGGGGCGAGGCGCGGCGGATCGTCCGGCTGGCTGTCATTGGTGAGATCGATCGCCGTGTAACCGACCTTGTCGCGAATGGCCTGGATTTGATCGAACGCGGTCTCGTCGACCTCGATGACCTGGGACAGTCGAAGCCGATTGACGCCCGGGCGTCCGGGGCGATTGTCGTCGGCGTTGGCGGCATACATGAAATCCGGACCGGGACCTCCGTCCATCGCGACGATCGCGACCCGCCGCCCGCCGATCGTTGCGGTGCTTGGCCGCGAGACCTCGGTATGGTCGCGACCGAGGCCGGCATGAAGGAAGTCTCGCTTCTCCACCTCCTCGAGCGTCGAGAGCACGCCGGACGGGCCGAGGTCGAAGGCATGGTTGTTCGAAAGCGAAAGCGCCCGAAACCCGATCGCCCGGAGAGTATCGAGAACGACCGGATCGCTGCAGCCGAAAAACGATCCCTTTAGTGGCCACCCGCCGTGACTCCCAAGGATGGTCCCCTCGAAGTTGGTGAAGGAGAGATCCGCCTGGCGAAGGAGCGATCGAACCCTGCCGAAGGCGGGGGCAGGGATGCCGCGGATATCGTGCTTGATGAGCGATTGGCCGGTTACCGCCAATGTGAACCTGTCTTTCATTGCGTGACCTTCTGTGGCGACGCGCGCCACGCGTTTCGAGAATCTGGCTGTTCCGGTGGGACCCGGTTGTTGAGAGGCGCCGCACAGCTCAGCATGTGAACCGACGGGGCCGGGCATTGATGAGGGTGCGGGTGTAGGGATTGTCGGATCGCGAGAAGATGAACTCAGCCGGCCCGTAATCCTCGACCCGGCCGTCTCTGAAAATGTAGACGGAACTGCACATCTGCTGGACGACGGCGAGGTCATGGGAGATGAAGATCATCGTCATGTCCCGCTCGGCGATGGTGTCCTTCAGGAGCTTGACGATCTCGGCCTGGACCGACACGTCGAGCGCCGACGTCGGCTCGTCCGCGACGATGATCTCAGGCTCTGCCAACAAGGCACGAGCGATACAAACGCGCTGCTTCTGGCCACCGGAGAGCTGATGCGGATGGCGCCCGAGCAGGCTTCTGGGAAGACCAAGCCGATCCATCATCGCCGCCGCGACCGCCGGCTTGTCTCCGGAGCCGATTCTTGCGCCGAAGCGGATGCTTTCGTCGAGCGTCTCGCCGACGGTCATCCTGGGGTTCAGGGAGACGGAGGGATCCTGAAAGATCATCTGGACGCGGCCAAGAAGACCGCTGCGGCGGCCGCTTCGCGAAACGTCGAAGGCCCGTTCGCCGATCTTGATCCTGCCCGTCGGCGCCGTGTCGAGGCCCGCGAGGATGCGGCCGAAGGTCGTCTTTCCGCTTCCGCTCTCGCCGACGATCCCGGTGATCGTGCCGCGCGGCAGCCGGATGCCGACGTCACGCAAGCCAAACCTGGGCTTACCCCGGCCAAGCCCCCAGGCAACACCCTGCGGCGCGAACTGTTTCGAAACTCCTTCCGCGACCAGAAGCGGGCTTTGGTCCCCGCCTGTCGCAGGAGAGTGATTCTGGTCGCCATCGTCAACCGCCTTGGCAGTTCCTGTCGGAATGCGAAGCCTTGGAACGGCGGCAAGCAGCATTCTCGTGTAGTCGTGGCGGGGCCGATCGAGAATAACGGCCGTGCGATCCGCTTCGACCACTTGGCCCTTTCGCATGACGAGAACCCGGTCGGCAATCTCGGAGGTCACGCCCATGTCGTGGGTGACGAGGATGATCGAGACACCGGTTTCGTCGACAAGGGTCTTTAGAAGTTCCAGAACCTGCTTCTGGACCGTCGCATCGAGCGCTGACGTCGGCTCGTCGGCGATGATGATGTCGGGAGAGCCGGCAAGGGCAATGGCGATGACGACGCGTTGCCTCTGCCCGCCGGAGAACTGGTGTGGGTAGTTGCGGTATCGCCGCTCCGGCTCCGGAATTCCGACACGGGCAAGGAGATCGATCGCGCGGGCGCGCGCCTTACGCCTGGAAAGTGAACTATCGAGCGCAAGGCAGGTTTCCTCGACTTGGGCGCCGACGCTCATCAGCGGATCCAGGGAGGCGGTGTGATCCTGGAAGATCGCCGATATTCGCCGTCCTCGAAGCGCCTCGCGCTCACCTGCCGTCATCGCATCGATCGCTTTGCCATCGAAGGCGATCGTTCCGGACGTCTGCTCGAACTCAGGAGCGAGCAATCCGAGGATGGCATTGCCGACGGTCGACTTTCCGGCGCCAGACTCACCGATGATGCCGAGGATCTCGCCATGCCTAAGTTCGAAGCTAACCTCGCTGAGGATCGTCGTCGGGCCTGACCGCGAAACATGGCGAAGGCCAAGGTTCTCAACTCGCAGCAGGGGTGTGTTCACGTGTTCGACGGTCATAGCGAATGGTTCCTTGGATCGAGGCGGCGTCGAACGTCTTCGCCGACGAGATTGATGCTGGCGATCAGGCCGAAGAGGGCCAGGCCCGGGAACAGGCTGATCCAGTATTGGCCGGTCAGAAGGTACTGGAACCCGTTTGCGACCGCCGAACCGAGTGAGGGCTTGTCAATTGGAACGCCGAGCCCAAGGAAGGAGAGAGTCGCCTCGAGTGCGACGGCATGGCCGACCTCGATCGGGATCAAGGTAACGGCGGGCGCGATGCTGTTTGGAAGCAGATGGCGGAAGATGATCCGTGAGGTCGGCAACCGCATCAATCGGGCCGCATCCATATAGGGCTTGTTCGCTTCGCTGAGCGCGACGCCCCGCACAATCCGCGCATAGGTCGCCCACTGAGCGATGATCAACGCCAGGATGATCCGGTCTATACCCGGTCCGAGCGTGACGATGGCGATGAGCGCAATCAGGATCGTCGGCAGGCTGAGCTGCAGGTCGACGAGCCGCATGATTGCGATATCGACCCACTTGCCGAAATACGCGGCACTGACACCGGCCGTCAGGCCGATCAATGCGGCGATCGCCGCACTCGTAATCGACACCACCAGGCTGATGCGCAGACCATAGAGAATGGTGCTGACGATGTCCCGCCCGAGCCCGTCGGTCCCGAGCAGGTAGAGATAATCTCCGCTGCCGGGCGTGCCGGGCGGCGAGGACGCTTCCCAGCCATAGATCTCTAGCGGATCGTAGGGGTTTTGCGGCGCGATCACCGGTGCGGCGATGGCAAGCAGGACGTAGCTTGCAAGCAACACCGTGGACGCGGTCAGGACTGGTCCATGCGGACGCTTCTTCAGCGCCCTCAAAATTTCGGCTTTCATGAGACGGATCACCTTTGTGAAGACAGGCGCACGCGCGGATCGAGCACTGCATAGAAGAGGTCGACGAGGGCATTCAGCGCAACGAACGCGACCGAGATGAAGGTCAGTGTCACCATCACCACCGGGCGGTCGAGAAGCTGGATGGAGTCTATCAAGAGCTTGCCGACGCCCGGCCACGAGAAGATCGATTCCACCACCACGGCAAAGGCGAGCATGCCGCCGAACTGCAGGCCGATGATCGTCACGATCGGCACGCTGATGTTCGGAAGCGTGTGTCGGAACAGGATCCTTTGCGACGAAAGCCCCTTGGCGCGGCAAAACCTCGTATAGTCCAGGCTCTCGACTTCGATCGTGCCCGATCGCGAAAGACGGGCGATCAGCGCGATGTTCGGTATCGCCAGCGCCAATGCCGGAAGTATGAGGTGCCACTGCCCGTTTGCGGTGAGAAGACTCCAGTCCTCTCCCAGGAACCGCGCCGTCGCCCCTCTGCCGCCGGATGGAAACCAGCCTGTCAGAATGGCGCCGACGAGGATCAGCATCATCGCCAGCCAAAAGGATGGGATGCTCAGCGCCGACACGCTCGCCTTCAGGACGATCCGATCGAAGAGTGTGCCGCTCCGTCGGCCAGCCAGGAGGCCGAGCCCCGTTCCGAGCGGCGCCGCGATCAGCATCGCGACTGAGGCGAGTTCCAGCGTTGCCGGCAGCTTGCTCATCACCAGCTCAAAGGCTGGCTGATGATAGATATAGGAGACGCCGAAGTTTCCACTGATGACATTGTCTATGAAGACAAGGTACTGGCGCCAGATCGGCTGATCGAGGCCGAGCGCGATCGTGGCCTGGCGGATATCCTCGGGGCTGGCGGTTTCAATGTTGACGACGTTGAAGACCGGATTGCCGACGCTGTGGATGCCGATAAAACCAATCAACGACATGGCGATGAGGAGCAGGAAGGCTTGCGACAGCCTTCCCAATGCAACCGAGATCATGCCCATGACCGCTTACTCCATCGCCGGAAGCGTCTGCATCGCAGTCGTCCAGCCGCGGGGGTGCATGACATAGGAGCCGATCCGCGGGCCGTAACCGACGATGTGATGGAAATGGTAGAGCGGTATGATCGGCTGGTCGGCCATCACGAGTTCCGTCGCCAGCGCCAGCGCCTGGTTGCGCTCCGGCCCCTCCTGAATGCTCTCCGCCTTTGCGAGCATCGTGTCGAAGGTTTCGTTGCGATACTTCCCGAAGTTCAACGCGCCGGTTCCGCGCCCGGGGTTCGGGGAAGCCAGGAGGGTATGGAGAATGATGTCGACCGCCTCGCCGGACGTGCCGCCGTACCAGATGGCATAATCCCCTGCCGCCCGCTTGGTATTGAAGACCGAGAACGGCGAGGCGGCCGGTTGAGCGTTGACGCCGATGCGGGCCCAGCTTTGCGCGATGGCCTGGAGGCTCTCGGCGTCGCCGGGATAACGCCCGGCGGGCCCTGCGAGAACGATGTTGAAGCCGTCCGGGTATCCGGCCTTGGAGAGAAGCGCCTTTGCCTCGTCATAGTTTGGAGCCTCGGGAAGCAGTTTTGCCGACGTGCCGGGCAGGCCGTTCGGCAAGACCTGAGCCGCAGCCGTGCCATAGCCCGCGAGGATCTTGTCGACGAGAATGCCCCGGTCCGTCGCAATCGCAAGCGCACGCCGAACCAGAGGGCTTTTGAAAGGATTGGCGATCGGTTCGCCCGACTGGCCCGTCACGCCCGGAAGTGTCTCTCGCGACACGTCGAACTGCACGAAGTTGATGCGTGCCGCACTGACGTTCGCGATTCTGGCGCCACGCTGCTGCAGCGAGGCGACGTCGCGCGCCGGAATGGCATCCGCCACATCGACCTCACCGGTGCTGAGCGCCGCAACCCGGGCGGCTGGGTTCTCAATGACGCGGAAGGTTACCTTCAACCAGGCGGGCTTGCCGCCCCAATAATCGTCATTCCGGGCAAGTCTGAGGCTCTCCCCGGAACTCCAGCTTTCGAACCTGTAAGGCCCGGTGCCGACAGGCGGGCGGCCCGCGTTGAGCTCCTCCGTCGTCTCGAACCCCTCAGAGGGCCGGTTCATCACAAAAATCGAGGAGAAGGAGAGGGGCAGATTGGGGACCGTGCCGT
The DNA here is from genome assembly GCF_001908375.1 of Rhizobium etli 8C-3. NCBI lineage: Bacteria > Pseudomonadati > Pseudomonadota > Alphaproteobacteria > Hyphomicrobiales > Rhizobiaceae > Rhizobium > Rhizobium etli. The sequence continues at coordinate 99,214 of NZ_CP017242.1, forward strand.
TGGTCTCGATGAGGACGGTGAGGGGGTCAGTTGCCGAGACCGACTTGATGCCGCTCACATAAGAGCGAAATCCGCCGCTTGGGGATTTGACGAAATCCCGGATGCGCTCGATCGTGTAGATGATGTCGTCCGCCGTGAAGTCTGAACCGTCATGAAAGCGCACGCTGTCGCGGAGCTTGAACTCCCATTGCGTGTCAGACAGTGGCCGCCAGGAGGTGGCAAGGCCAGGCTTCAACTCGAGATTCTCGTCCTGATAGACGAGTCGCTCGTAGATGTGGGAGAGCAGCGAGGTGTTCTCGTTGAGATTGGCATATTGCGGATCGAGCGTCATCAACTTGTAGGACGTGGCGATCCGAAGCTCTCCGCGTTCCTGCGCCTGCGCCGGCGTCCACGGAGCACCCCCGAGGAGGATGGAGATCAGAAGCGCGGACAGCAGGCGTGGGCGAAATGGGTTTCCCAGTTTCATTTGAAGTTCCTTGTTTTAGTTATTGGTAGAGTCGGAACGACGCGTTGGAGCGGTCCCCAACGCGTGATTTCCAGGGCGAAATGCATGCAAGGGCGCGGTTGCGCAGGTCTTGTTAAGTTCCAGGATCACGCGTGCTCTTGAGCCATTCCCATTCAGCCGCCTTGAAACTCGGGGTGGACTTCGGGCGTCGACCAGCGATTGCGTCCGCTCGCAACAGACCCGATATCGATCTTCAGGAGGTCGGCGATGACGGAGCGAATTTGCGGCCAGGGGTCTTCTTGGCTTGTGGGGCAGGGTTGCCACCTGGTGACGGCGGCGTGGAGCTTGGCCGTTGCGCCCTCAACCGATTGCGCCGGCGTCCTCCACAGGGCTTCCGCGGCCTGGTCCTCCGCGATGGATGCACGATCTTCAGCTTCGAGGGCCTCGTCGTACGCTCGCGAACCTGCTGCTTGCTCAAGCGGTGGCGGCAAAACAACCGAAAAGAGCGATCTTTCCATCCGCTGCTGGCGCAAACTCGATTCGCTCAAATGTTGCCAAGCGATGCACCATTGATGCCAGACCGCCAGCGCGGGATCGTCGTTGCACGCGTCGAAAGGCAGGGTCTTCGGCGTGGCAAGCTCTTGATATGTGGGTAAACACGCCGCCACGAAGGAATGGAAGTCTCCCCGCGTGACCGTAGACAAAGTTCTGCTATTGTCGGAATCAGCCATGATCCGAGCTCCCATAAGCTTGGTTGTGGTCAGGCTGTATTCGGTGTTCGCGCACCGGATGCAGCCGCAGTTCTCCCTTGATGCCGCCATTCGAGAGTGAACTGCCGTATCAAGTAACCTCTAGGTAGCACACGGGATCACATTGATCAATTCGAAATCAGATGATGTTAGTGAAATCACGGGTGCGCAAATACGTGCAGCCCGTGCGTTGATCCGTTGGAATGCAAAAGAGCTTGCAAAAGCAGCTGGTATTGGTGTTGCCACGGTGAGCCGCGCGGAAATCGAAGATGGAACCACATCCCTTACAAATGCAAACTTAAAGGCCATTCGACTCGCTTTGGAAGCCGCCGGTATCGAATTCCTCCCCGAAAATGGTGGCGGCGTGGGTGTTCGTTTCAAGAAGTAGTGGCAGGCTGGGGCTATATATGCCCCGAACCGGTCACGGCCCGCGTCGTCGATAATCGACTTCTATAGCTGAAGATCCTGTTCCTGCGAGACGCGTAGAGAAATCCTGGTGAAAATGCCCGCAACTCCTGCCTCTTTTTTGCGAGAGGGGAGGGTTTTCGCTCGCATCGATCATGGACGCGGGCAGCGGGCGCGCGACTTAAAAGGCCATGGAGCAATGAAGTTCACGCATCTTCCCCCAGATGCAGGGTTAAACTGCCATCATCGTTTGGCGTGCCGGGGGCGTGAAGTTGGCAAAGCAGCTTTGCCGCCTGATCAGGACGATGGAGGAAAGCCCATGACTGACCGCCACAGGCGGACAAAGGTCATATTCTTTCATCATGCAGGATGGTCGATGATGCCAGAACACCGCGTTGAATTGAAAAACGTCGTTCAGGAAATTTGGGGATGCGAGGCCGAGAACGAGGAAGACGCCGAGCTTAATTGGATGGTGAAACCGGAGAGTTTCATTTTCGACTGTGATGAGATCGAGCAGCACCTTGTGAAAGTTTATAAGGTAGAGCCGTGAGCGAACCGCGAAACCTGCGCGGTTGAACATCATTTTCAAGTTCCCTGCTTTTCAGATAGAATACATCCATGTCTCTGCCCACTATTACCGAACGATTTCCGCCGCTTCCGCTTGACGACATCGTTTCGCAAATTCGCGCGTTTCCACATAAATCCACAGAGGAAAAGAAAGCTTTCTTGCAGCACCTCGTGGCATTGCATCCAATCACGGCGGTCGATTGGGGAGGAGACTGGCGCTACAGGCGGGCACGAGCTTTGAACCCCGGTGAACTGCCGCCGCATGCGGATGGCACGATCTGGAACAAGAATGGCCATCCGAAGCTTGGGCGCGCCAATGCCGAGGGCTTTCCTGTCCTGTATCTTGCTGATCGCGTCAACACCGCGCTCGCCGAGACACATATTGACGATCAGACTGTGATGCTGAGTGAGTTCAAAATTCTCCCAGGATAGACAGTCCGGATCGCGCCGGTCGGCGAACTTTTTCAGATTCAAAGAAGCGGTCGCGGCCCCATGACGGGCGATGCCTCGGGTGCAATCACCGACATGCTGAACGCGTGCGACAGGGACAAGGCCGAGTCCATGGTGATCGCCGACGCATTCCTGCTGGAGGTCCTGACCAACAGGGCGAATGACTACGAACTTTCATCCACGATCGCCATGGCGGTTCTGGAGAAATTACCGCAGGTGCAGGCCGTGGCCTTTCCCAGTACAAGAGCATCCGGTGGACTTTGCTTCGCTGTGAGAATTGATGAATTTTGGAAAACGTGGGGCCTTTCATCGGTCAGACGCGTTCGCGCGACCCATCTTGCTATGGAGTACTACCGGCTCACGGAAGGGCGTCATGTTGAGGGCATCGGCAACAGCGGCAATCTGGTGTGGCAAGGTGAGCCTGATCGTGCTGACATGGTGCTTCCCTTAGAGCCTCCTTGGACGCCGGTTGCCTGATCCATCGAACCATCTAATATACCGGAATGTCGAGACTAGCGTTGTGTGCAAGATGCGTGGAACTACCACGCATCTTGGCAAGGGAGACCCGCTGCGCGTCTCCCGTTGCATCCCTCCCGGCCTTGATGCTCGCCTTGCCCTCGCATCATCGAAACGTCCGCCCGTTTCATCGGCGATCAAGTGAGGCGTCCCTGCCCCTCCTGATACCCACCCAGACCAGCCGTCATCGCCGACTGGACCCGCGACCAAAAGCGTATGCCTCCTTTGGATACCTGCACCATGCTATTCGCGCATGGAGGCGACCGGGGAGATTTCGTCGCTCCCATGGATCCATCGAGCAAAAGGCGACTTCGCTCTCCTCCTGCACCACCATCGACCAACGGGCCTTTCGCCGCCTTTGGAAACCAGCGAGCTGCTCTCAAAGGTGCTGCTGTCTACCGCCCGCCGATCTGCATTCGGATTTGCCGCTTTGATCGACCCGGCAAAAAACCTTGCTGATCGTTTTTTTGCCGCCCGGCGCTTGCGACCGTATATCGAGCCGCGCGAGGAGGGCTATGCCGAAATACTGCCCGCCGATCTGGCGACAGGCGAGCTACGGGCGAAGATCGACCACGCCACGGCTGTTTGGCCACGATCGCAGATCGAAGGTAATCCGGCCCTACAGGAGGAGCTTTACCTCGCGATCAATTTCGCAACGCTTGTGCTCTACCGCCGCCTCGTCAGCGAGGACGGCGACGAATTTCGCTGACCAGCGGGCCTAAAGCATCCGGCCACTCGTTTCCTTCTTCCCGTTCCAAAGCCATTTTATCGCCCGCACCGACAGGTCAAGCCCGCGCGGGTTTTACCCGCGCGCGAAGGCTTCGGGGCTTGACCTGATCGGCTTTATGGCGATCTGACAATGGTTGTTCGGGACGAAGGAATGTTCTCTCGCCTCTAGCGGGATCGAACAAAGGAATAGGGCAAATCCGCTTCGCAGTCAGGATTTTTCAAGGTCAGTCGCTCAATGCCTCACGCAAGCTGGCTCCGCCCTAACACTGCGAAAGACTTAACAGAATCCCTCATTGTTAGGTCCGCAATTTTCCCGTATTTTCTTAATGAGGATTCGTGCGAGGATCAGCGGGATGCCGACCGAAATTATGACCATCCACGAGGTGGCGGAATATCTGAAGCTCAACGACAAGACGGCCTACCGGCTGGTGGCTGAGGGTGAGATACCTGGCTTCAAGGTAGGCGGTTCGTGGCGGTTCAAGCGGCAAGACATCGAGGGCTGGATCGCCCGCAAAACGACGAAAAAGAAAGACAAAAAATAAATGGCCCGTAAGAAATCTGAAATCTACGCTTCCCTTTGGGCGAGCTGTGATGAGCTACGCGGCAGTATGGATGCGAGCCAATACAAGGATTACATCCTCTCGCTGCTGTTCATTAAATATGTCAGCGACAAATATGCGGGCCAGCCATTCGCCCCGATTAACGTGCCGGACGGCGCAAGCTTCAAAGATATGGTGGCCCTCAAAGGCAAGAGCGATATCGGCGATCAGATCAACAAGAAGATTATCGCGCCGCTCGCAACTGCAAACCAGGCGCTCAATCAGAGCGACTTCCCGGACTTCAACGAAAGCTCAAAGCTTGGCGATGGGAAGGAGAAGGTTGAAAAGCTCACCAACCTTATCGCGATCTTCGAAGACAAATCTCTCGACTTCTCGAACAACCGCGCGGAAGGAGATGACATCCTAGGCGATGCCTACGAATATCTCATGCGCCACTTCGCCACCGAGAGCGGCAAGAGTAAGGGCCAGTTCTATACGCCTGCCGAAGTCAGCCGCATCATGGCGCAGATCATTGGTATCGCCCAGGCAAAGACGAGCCAGGACACAACCGTCTATGACCCAACATGCGGTTCGGGCTCCCTTCTTTTGAAGGTGGGCGACGAAGCAGGGACCAAGGTATCTCTTTACGGACAGGAAAAAGACTCAGCAACCAGCGGCCTTGCCCGAATGAATATGATCTTGCATGACAACCCTCTTGCGGTTGTCATGCCGGGCAATACGCTTGCCGATCCCAAGTTCACGGACAAAGGTCGGTTAAAGCAGTTCGACTATGTTGTGGCCAATCCACCATTCAGCGATAAGCGCTGGAGCACGGGGCTGGACCCTCTTAACGATCCGCACGAACGTTTCAAACCTTTTGGCGTTCCGCCCGCGAAGCAGGGAGACTACGCCTACCTCTTGCATATCGTCAGATCGCTGAAGAGTACCGGCACAGGGGCCTGCATTCTTCCACATGGTGTTCTGTTCCGAGGCAACGCCGAAGGTGAAATCAGAAAGTCCTTGATACGTAAAGGCTACATCAAAGCAATCATCGGTCTGCCCGTGAACCTTTTCTACGGAACAGGTATTCCGGCTTGTATCGTGGTCGTGGACAAGAAGGATGCTGCCGCGCGCAAGGGCATCTTCATGATCGATGCCAGCCAGGGCTTCATGAAGGATGGCCCAAAAAATAGGCTGCGCAGCCAGGACATTCACAAGATCGTCGATGCGTTCGGCAAAATGGCGACGATCCCCGGTTACTCCGGTATGGTGCCGGTGGAGCAGATCGAAAAAAACGACTTTAACCTCAATCTTCCGCGCTACATTGACAGCCAGAAGAGGGAAGACCGTCAGGATATCGAAGGTCATTTGCGCGGCGGCATCCCGCAGGCTGATATCGAAGCAATGGGCGCTTATTGGGCTATTTGCCCGAAGTTAAAAGCCAGCCTGTTTAAGGAGTGCCGTCCGGGTTACGTCACGCTGACGATGGACAAGGCCGACATCAAGAAAACAATCTTTGAACACCCGGAATTTACGGCGTTCACCAGCGGCATGACAGCGCATTTCGGGGCATGGAAAAAGCGCACATCGGAAACTTTAAAAGCGCTCAAGCCGGGTTTCCATCCCAAGGATGTGGTATTCGAAATCTCTGAGAGTCTGCTTGCCCACTACGAAGGCAAGCCACTTATCGACAAGTACGATGTGTATCAGCACCTCATGGATTACTGGGCAGAGGTGATGCAGGATGATGCCTATCTGATCACTGCCGATGGATGGAAAGCCGAAACCTATCGCATCATCGAAAAAGACAAAAAGGGCAAGGAGAAAGACAAAGGCTGGACCTGCGATTTGATCCCAAAGGGGCTTATCGTTGCGCGCTTCTTTGCAAAGGAACAAGCGGAGATTGATCAGCTCAGTGGTCAACTCGAAGTCACGAGCGCCGAACTTGCAGAGCTTGAGGAAGAGCATAACGCCGATGAGGGTGCATTCTCCGAGCTCGACAAAATAAACAAGGCAAGCGTCACGGCGCGATTGAAAGAGATCAAGGGCGACAAGGAAGCCACGGATGAAGCCGGTGCGCTCAGGATGTGGCTAGAAGCTGCCGAAGTCGAAGCGGAACTCAAGAGACGGATCAAGATTGCTGAGGTTGAACTGGACGCCAAGGCGCTGGCGAAATATGCGAAGTTGACCGAGACTGATATTAAAGTGCTCGTGGTTGAAGACAAATGGCTCGCGAAGATTGAGTTTGGAATCAACGGTGAGATGGACGGGGTGAGTGAGGCACTCGCTGGCCGCATTCGCATGTTGGCAGAGCGCTACGAGACACGGTTGCCGGACATTACATCACGTGTCGCCAATCTCGAAATTGAAGTCGAGCACCATCTGAAGCGTATGGGGTTCGCATGGTAAGTGCAGCGCAACGAAAATCAAAAACAGACGGATGGTGTAGATTGCTGCTTGGCGAGGTTTTGACGTTGCAGCGTGGCTTTGATCTACCCCATCGAATGCGACGAACCGGCCAATATCGGATTGTGACTTCGTCTGGCCGCGAAGGTTATCACAATGTGGCAATGGCGTCGGGACCAGGCGTCGTTACAGGACGCTACGGAACAATTGGGCAAGTCTTTTATGTTGAAGAAGATTTTTGGCCGCTTAATACAACTCTCTATGTGCGAGATTTTAAGGGGAATAGCGCCCGTTTTTGCGCCTACCTTTTAGAAACGATCGACTTCAAATCACATAGCGGGAAAAGTGGTGTTCCTGGTGTAAACCGTAACGATCTTCATGAAATTCCGGTGTATGTGCCAACGGCATTAAACGAGCAGGAGGCTATTGCCCAAGCTTTGTCGGATGCCGATGCTTTGATAGGGTCGCTGGAAACTCTCATTACGAAAAAGCGCGCAATCAAGCAGGGCGTAACGCAGGATCTCCTTTCTGGCCGAAAACGCCTTCCGGGGTTTTCGGAAAAGTGGATCGAAAGCACGCTCGGTGATGTGTGCCTTGAGATTGTAGATGGAACGCATTTCACACCCAAATATGTGCACACAGGCTTTCCATTCTATAGTGTTGAGAATGTCACTGCTGATGACTTTACTAACACAAAATTTATCAGCGCGGACGAGCATAAAATTCTTACTCGCCGCTGCAATCCGCAAAAGGGCGACATTCTTTTAACGCGTATTGGCGCCATCGGTGACACGAAGCTGATCGACTGGGACGTCGATGCTAGCATTTATGTCAGTCTAGCTCTGCTGAAGTCGGGGACCCGTGTTAACCCAAGATATCTGCACGCATACACTAAAAGCAGAAAATTCCGCAAAGATATTGAAGATCGCTCCTTGTTGAATGCCTCTCCACGAAAAATAAACATGGGAGACATCAGTAAGGTGCCAGTGCCTGTTCCCAGTCAGCAGGAGCAGGAGGCAATTGCCGATATTCTTGAGAGCATGGACCACGAATTGGTTTTGCTTGCGGAGAAGCTCGCCAAAGCCCGGCAGTTAAAACAGGGTATGATGCGAGAGCTTTTGACCGGGCGGGTGAGGCTGGTATGAAAGTTTCGACACTCCTAGACCATAACGATAACGGTCATATGGCACTCCCTGAATTTCAGCAGGGCTGTCTGAAAGCCGAAATCCCTGTTGAGGATGTCGCTACATGAATATGATCGGGAAACCAGAGCGCACAACACAGCGAAGGGTTATCAAACTCTTTGAGGGGGAACTCGGTTATCGATATCTCGGCGATTGGATCGACCGGGAACACAACAGCAATGTCGAGGAAGACCAGCTTGCCGCCTATTTGAGGCGTGCCAGTTACGGTGAGGCACATATCAGCGCTGCGATTCGTAAGCTCAAGGTCGAAGCAAGCAATACGGTTCGAAGCCTCTACGACAACAATCAGGCGGTGTACGGGCTTTTGCGCTATGGCGTGTCCGTGCAGGTAGAAGCCGGAAAGCCTTCCGAGACGGTCAAACTCATCAACTGGTCCAATCCTCACGCCAACGATTTCGCGATTACCGAAGAGGTCACACTACGTGGCGGGCATGAGCGCCGGCCCGATCTGGTTTTGTACATCAACGGCATCGCCATCGGCGTGATCGAACTAAAAAACAGCCGTGTCAGTATCGGTGACGGTATTCGCCAGGTCCTCTCCAACCAGCGACCCGAGTTTAATGCCACATTCTTCTCCACGATCCAGATCGTTTTTGCTGGGAGCGATTCCGAGGGACTGCAATACGGCACGATCGGCACAGCGGAGAAATATTTCCTCAAATGGAAAGAGGATGAAACGGACGACAGTCGGTACAAGCTGGATAAGTATCTGCTCAAGATCTGCGATAAGGATCGGCTCCTAGAGTTGATGCATGATTTTGTGCTGTTTGACGCCGGGGTTAAAAAACTGCCTCGCGTTCATCAGTTTTTCGGAATCAAAGCCGCGCAAGAGAATATTCGCCGCAGCGAGGGCGGGATCATCTGGCATACTCAGGGGTCCGGTAAGAGCATCGTCATGGTGCTGCTCGCGAAGTGGATTCTGGAGAACAACGCCAACGCCCGTGTCGTGGTCATTACAGATCGTGACGAGCTGGATAAGCAGATCAAGGGTGTTTTCGCGGGAGCCGGAGAGGCAATTCATCGCACCAGTAGCGGACGGGATTTAATGTCTGTACTGGCACAGGCAAAGCCGCGACTCTTATGTTCGCTGGTCCACAAGTTTGGCCAGCGTGGTGTCGATGATTTTGACGCGTTCATCAAGGAATTGGAGGCGCAGCCCAGCAAGACGGTGGGTGACCTGTTCGTATTCGTTGATGAATGCCACAGGACCCAGGGCGGTAAGTTGCACAAGGCGATGACTGCGCTGATGCCCAATGCGGTGTTCATCGGCTTTACGGGAACGCCGCTGCTTAAGAAAGATGCCCAGACGAGCATCGAAGTCTTTGGCCGCTACATCCATACCTATAAATTTGGTGAGGCTGTCGAGGACGAGGTCGTCCTCGATCTGATTTATGAGGCGCGAGATATCGATCAGCGGCTCGGTTCAGAAGATAAAATCGAAGCTTGGTTCGACGCCAAAACAAAGGGGTTGAACGACTGGCAGAAGGACGAGCTGAAAAAGAAATGGGGGACAATGCAACATGTGCTTAGTTCCCGCTCGCGCAAAGAACGTGTCGTCCAGGACGTTATATTTGATTTCAGCGTAAAGCCGCGCCTTTCAAGCGAACGCGGAAACGCTATCTTGGTCGCAGCTAGCATTTATGATGCCTGCAAATATTTTGAGTTGTTTCAGAAAACGCCATTCAGAGGCCGCTGCGGGCTTGTGACCTCCTATAACCCCGTAACGCAGGATGTGACGCGCGAGGATACCGGGGCAAATTTGGAGTCAGACAAGCAATTCATCTACAATACCTATACGGACCTCTTGAAGACCGTTGTCGCCAAGCCTGCGATGACGAAGACGGAGAGCTATGAAGAAGACGTCAAATCTCTCTTCATTACGCAACCCGCAAATATGAAACTGCTGATCGTCGTCAGCAAATTGCTCACTGGATTTGATGCGCCATCTTGCACGTACCTCTATATTGACAAAGAGATGCAGGATCACGGCCTGTTTCAGGCCATTTGCCGGACCAATCGCCTCGATGGTGACGACAAAGAATTTGGCTACATTGTAGACTACAAGGGCCTGCTACAGAAGGTCGAAAAAGCCATCGCGGTTTACACGTCAGAGCTTGACACTACCGCAGGCGGTGCCGACCCCGGAATCCTTCTCAAAGATCGTCTTGAAAAAGGCCGCGAGAGATTGGATGAAACTCTCGAAGTGCTTGCCCTTTTGTGCGAGCCGGTTGAGCCACCAAAAGGCGAGCTTCAGTATATCCGCCATTTTTGCGGAAATACCGAGATCGCAACGGACCTTGAAGAGCGAGAGCCCCAGCGAGCCGCCCTCTACAAGGCCACTGCCAGCCTCGTTCGCGCCTATGCTGGCATCGCCGATGAGATGGAGGAGGCGGGCTACTCAGCCGACGATATAAAACGGGTCAAGGCGCGTGTCGAAGAGAGTATAGCGCTTCGTGACACGGTGCGCAGGGCTGCGGGCGAACTGCTGGATCTCAAGGCTTATGAAGCGGATATGCGGCACTTGATTGATACCTATATCGAGGCCGACGAGCCGCGTAAAATTTCTCCGTTCGATGATATTAGCCTGATCGATCTTATCGTCAAATCAGGCATAGCAGATGCCATAGCAGGACAGCTTGCAGGACTAAAGGGCAATCGCGAGGCTATTGCAGAAACAATCGAGAATAACGTTCGGAGCAAAATCGTCAAAGAGCGCATGAACGATCCGGACTTTTTTGACCGCATTTCTGCGCTTCTCGAAGAGGTGATCCGAGATCGCAGAGCCAAAGCCCTCGATTACGAGGCTTACCTCAAGCGCATGGCCGAGATCGTAAAAACTTTGGCGGCGGGAAAGACCGAAGATATGCCCGTGCAGTTGGACACGCCAGGCAAGCGTGCCCTTTACAACAACCTCGGCAAGAATGAAGACCTTGCCATGCGCCTGGATTCTGCCGTGAAATTTTCTCGCTCCGACGACTGGAGAGGCGTTGAGCCAAAGGAACGCGCGATCAAGGCTGCACTTTATAAGGAGCTTCAGGACAAGGACGAGGTGGAGCGCGTATTCGTCATCGTAAAGGCTCAGCGTGAATACTGATGGTCAGAGAGCTGGAAATCGCTGATGTAACGGTTGATGTCGTGTTCAAAGACATCAAGAATGTGCATCTGAGTGTGTACCCTCCAACGGGACGCGTTCGCGTATCGGCGCCGAGCGATATGAAGCTTGAGACAGTCCGTCTCTTTGCTCTTTCGAAAATTGGCTGGATCAGAAAAAACCAGAGGAAGATTGTCTCGCAGGAGCGCGAAACGCCGCGTGAATTTATCGAGCGCGAAAGCCATTACATATGGGGGCGGCGCTACCTCCTCAGAATTGAAGATCACTATGACCGCGCGGACGTGTTGCTCGGCCACAAAACCATAGAGCTGAACGTGCCCAAGGAGTCCTCCCAGGATGAGAAACGGGAGGTCTTTCTGAATTGGTGCCGCGAGGAACTGCGGACGGCCAGCAAACCGATCATCGAGCAATATGAGCGGCAACTCGGTGTCCAAGTGAAGCGGCTCTTCATTCAGCGTATGCGAACAAAATGGGGGAGTAGCAGCCCCCAACGGCAGTCCATCCGGTTAAATCTTGATTTGATCCGCTTCACGCCGGATTGCCTGCGATACGTCATTCTCCATGAAATGGCTCATTTCATCGTCCCTAGCCACAATGAGCATTTCATATCAATCCTCGACGCGAATATGCCTGCCTGGCGAACTATACGCGCCACCCTTAATTATGGTCCGCTTTCTGAATTCTAGGGAAGGCTCGCTTGTTCGCAGCTATTTCCAGGCTCTTCTGTGAATAGTCGGGGTGCCACCGTATTGACTGAAAACTAACTGCGTAACCGGAATCTAACCGGATAAGTGCATCGTTACGTCAGGTTCTGAGAAGAAGTTCTCTCTTTTACGCGGATACCTTCTGTCGCCCAGTTGCGCGATATGGGTCGCCGCCATTCCCTGCTAGGTCCAAGTGGTAGCGGCGTGCGTCGAGGATTTCGAGAAGCCTCGCATGATCTTGAACGCGACATTGAAGGCGCCCGTCCGCGAGCGTCTTAAAGACGATACCATGTCGCACAGCCATTTCTTCAATCCGTGCTTGCTGAAAGTTCGCTAGATTGGGATTGGCAGCGATCGATGCTGCGTGTCTTGCCATTTGAGGATGGCGAGCAATAGTGGCCTGAATGCGTGTCATATCGAGGAACAACACAGTATCTTGTATGTGCTGAACTTTGGCTGTGGCGGTCGCCGCTACATGCTCGGTGATTTGGGCGACCAATTCCACATTCCGGGGATTTAAAATGAAGATGTTCGCATCCGTTACGATCACATCGTATTGGGGATCGAGTTTGAGCGTGTCTTCTTCAATAAGGATGACCGTATCGTTGACTAAACGGACCAAACGATTCCGGGCTGTCAACGTAGCCTTAAGCTGAGTGGCTTTCCGGATTCCAACGGCTTTTCGGCCTTGATTGTCGGTGAACTCCCCGAAATAGAATTCAATTTCAGAAACGTGGTCGTTCAAGTTTGTTAAGTCAGGGAGGGCGCCAACGTCAAAAATTTCGGACAGCGCGGTCATATACTCGTTGTCACGAGGGCTATAGATTCGGCGCTTGCTCCCGTAATCCTCTGAGATGTCGTAGACTTCCCAAGCCGTTGCCACGCCCTCGAAAGCGTTCACAGTGTCGCTCAAAATCGATCTCAGTGCACTTTTTGTTCCAGCGTCGGAGGGGATGAAATAGCGTTGCGCGTTCCCTTTCAGGCTCACGCCGAGATTCACCGCCTGTATGTTTTGAACGTCGAACTCCTGATCAATCATCGTCTTTTTCATCCACTAGAACATTTCCACCCAACCGGTATCCTGTTAAAGGCATTTTCTCTGGCAAATAGTGCCGACGCGAAATGACCGCGTATGTTGCGAGTCGATCATCATTTCCTGAAGACGTTCCTATTTTGACTTCGACTGTATAGATTCTGTAGCCAAGGATCGCGAATACGAGATTCATATAATGAAGACGCATATGCCAGAACAAAAACGTGATGAATAAAAACGCTATTAACACCGATGTTACATCGCGAAGCCCATCGAGATTCGCGTCGAACAGAGGGATCAGCATCGCGAACAGGTAGGTGAGGAGGTGCTCTCGCTGATCTTTGGCGCTGACGACGGTTATTGTCTTAACGTTTTGATGTTTCTTCGCCGTCCTGAATATTAGATAAAGAAGCACCGTCGGGAGCGCGAACAGAACTATGCAGACGGGTAACCAAATACGGTCGCAAATGGCGTCCACGCCGCGAACCGCCCAAAGAAGAAATACGGGGCTTAGACTTGACCACACCAATATGAAGCGGACCAAGCCGAGGCCTTCGTTTACTTTCTCGCTGCTCATGAGCCCCCCAATGACGGCAGACTAGAAAGTATTACTCTAGGTTTCAACAGGAAATGCAATCACAGGATTAAGTGCCGGAAACGGGATTCCCCATTCCGGAAAGCCGGTCATTATTACGAGAATGATCAGTCTGAGATTCTCATATTATCTGCAGGGATTGACTCCAGGCCGCGCGATTGGGCATTCGTTCGGCGCTGTGGCCGACCTACAGTAGATACGGCTCCGCCGATTATCGAGTGCTCGCTTCTCACATTAAATGCAGCGGCCGCGGCGCGATTATCAAATTAAGTGCTCAACTGCCAAGCGACACTTCGTTCCGCGCCGCGATGGACTGAGCCACAACGAGGCGGAGCATGTGGAACCGGCGCATGCGGTTGCTGGCTGCGATGTGCTGCCGCAGGCCGCCCTTACCGCCGCCGGTCAGGTGGAATGAGCGCCAATAACTTTTGGATTGAAGTATTTTCAATTCGGCCAATTTGAGGCGATGCATTCCAATTCTCGGCTATAGTTACCGATTTTCGGCGCCTGATGTTGGAAAAATTGGAAGATTATTTCTTTGACGCCTGCGAAACCTGCCCATACGCTTGAAGCGCTTCAATTGGCAGGGAAATGATGAAAAAAGGCCGTCCCACTATTACGGATGTTGCACATGCCGCCGGTGTCTCGGTCGGCACCGTGTCCAATTTCCTCAATGGGACAGTGCCGGTCAAAGCCGAGACCGCTGAAAAAATTCAAGCGACCATCCAGAAGCTTGCCTATCGGCCGAGCGTGTTTGCGCGGTCGTTGCCGATGATGTCGGCCCGGAAGGTCAAGGCGGCGGAGGGCAATCCGCGGCTTCTGGTCGTGGGTCATATCTGCGTCGATTATCTCTGCCGGGTGCACGTCCTGCCCCATCGCGACGACCGGGTGGCGGCGAGCCATATCGACAAGGCGCTCGGCGGACCGGCCGCCAACCTCGCTGTTGCCGCAGCAAGCGTTGGTGCACCCTACGGCCTGCAAGTGGACCTCGCCACTGCCGTCGGCGACGACGCCGACAGCGAATGGGCAATGGCGGAACTGCTAGCGCATGGCGTCAACGTTTTGCCGATCCGCCGGCCGGGCAAGAACCGGCTACCGCGGGCGATGGTGATCATCGAGGCCAATGGCGGGCGCACGATCATTCACGAGACCTTCGAGCTCAGCGAGATCGACCTCACCGCCAACATGGATATTGCGCCGGCTCCGGTTCGGTCATGCCTGCATATCGAAGGTTTCCATTACGAGCGGATGATGCCGTCGATCGCCCGTTTCCACGAGGCCGGCTGGAACGTCAGCCTTCACACGGCCGGCCTTCCGGAAGGGTCACGCAACCCGGAAGCCTTCGAGCGGATGATCGGCCAGGTTGATCTGACCTTCATTAACGACGACACACTGCGGGAGATCTATTCCATCCGCACGCCGCTCGCCTCGATGATCGAGGAAGCCGCCCGTACGATCGCACGGGTGAAGCGGCGCGGCGACGTGGTGCTGACGCTCGGCGAATTCGGAGCCGTCGTCTTCCGCAAGAGCGGTGGCCCGCCGATCGAAGTCCCCGCGCTGCCGGTCAGCCGGGTCGATGCGACCGGCGCTGGCGATGCATTCGCCGGAATTTTCCTGAGCCTCTGGCTGCATGGGCGGCCGCTTTCCGATGCCGCACGGCATGCAGCCGTCGGCGCCAGCCTGACGACGACTGCGGAAGGCGCGCAGGCCCGGACCGCGACCGCCGAAGAACTCGAAGCTCTGCTTTCTGCCGTCGAGGCGAAGGCCGGGTAATTTCTGAAACGACATGATTGAAAGTACTAGGAGACGGACATGGTGACGAAGGTTTTGCTGGTCGGGGAGAGCTGGGTGAGCTCGGCAACCCACTACAAGGGGTTCGACCAGTTCGGCAGCGTGACCTTCCATCTCGGTGCCGAGCCGCTTGTTGCAGCGCTCCAGGGCGACGAGTTCGAGATCACTTACATGACGGCGCATGACTGCGTCGAGAAGTTCCCCTTCACGCTGGAGGGGCTGTCCGAATATCAGGTCATTCTGCTTTCCGACATCGGCGCGAATTCGCTGCTTCTGCCGCCCTCCGTCTGGCTGCACGGAAAGCCGGTTCCCAATCGCCTGAAGATTATCCGCGACTGGACCGCCGCGGGCGGCGGTCTCGTAATGGCCGGCGGTTATTTCTCATTCCAGGGCATCGACGGCAAGGCCCGCTGGCGCCGCACGCCGGTGGAGGAGGCGCTCCCCGTCACCTGCCTGCCTTATGACGACCGGCTGGAAGTACCGGATGGTTTCAAGGCCGTCGTGACCGGGCCGAAGAGCCACCCGATCCTGCAGGGTGTCGACGGCGAGTGGCCGCTGCTTCTCGGTGCGAACGAGGTCGTTGCCAAGGAAGGCGAGGGCGTCGAAGTTCTGGCGACGCTGCCGGAGGAGGAGGGTGGCCATCCGCTTCTCGTGACCGGTGGCTACGGCAAGGGTCGCACTGTCGCCTGGACCTCCGATATCGGACCGCACTGGGTGCCGAACGAATTCGTAGCGTGGCCCGGTTACGCAACGATCTGGAAGAACATTCTTCGCTGGGCAAGCCAAAGCAAGTGATCTCAGCAAACGCAAAGGACAGCACCATGACCGTTCCATTCCTGCGCGCAACCGGGATCACGAAACGCTTCGGCGCGCTCACCGCGTTGAAGGATGTCGATCTCCAGATCAACGGCGGTGAAGTTCTGGCTTTGCTCGGCGACAACGGTGCCGGCAAGTCTACCTTCATCAAGATCCTCGCCGGCGCGCATCCCCAGAGCGACGGCGAACTGCTGGTCGAGGGCCAGTCCGTCCAGTTCTCCTCGCCCAAGGATGCGGCCAGCTCTGGCATCGCGACGATCTTCCAGGAACTTGCCCTGTCGGAGAACCTGTCGATCTCGGAGAACGTGTTTCTTGGGCGTGAGCTCAAGCGTTCGGTGCTCGGCATCCCCTTCCTGCGCCGCAAGGCGATGCGGGATAAGGTGGATGGCCTGCTGCACGAACTGGACGCCCATATTTCCGACCCGGAAGCGCCTGTCGGCAGTCTTTCGGGCGGCCAGCGCCAGGCGGTCGCGATCTGCCGGGCGCTCAATCTTAATGCCAGGCTCGTCATCATGGACGAACCGACGGCCGCACTTGCCGTCGCCGAAACGCGAAAGGTGCTGCAGCTCACCCGCCGGCTGGCTGAACGCGGCTGCGCGGTCGTGCTGATCAGCCACAACATTGCTGATGTCTTCGAGGTCGCCGACCGGATGGTCGTCTTCCGCCGCGGCCGAAAGGTCGCCGAGCGGCGGAAGGAAGAGACCAATCCCGAAGAGATTGTTTCCCTCATCACAGGCGCCCATCCCGACGTGCGGGCGCTTGAACAAAACAATCAATAAAGCGCGTCACTTGCTCCAGAGAGGTTCCCTATGTTTACGAAATTCAAGACAGTTCTCGCCGTATCAGCATTGACACTCGCCGTCGGCACCGCTGCCTTTGCGCAGGACAAGCCGAAGGTCGCCTTTGTGCCGCAGCTGATCGGCATTCCCTACTTCAACGCCATGGAGGCCGGCGGCAAGCGCGCGGCCGAAGAACTCGGCGTCGACTTCATCTATTCCGGCCCGGTTGATACCAACCCGGTCGACCAGCTGCAGATCGTCCAGAATCTGATCGACCAAGGCGTCAACGCCGTCTCCGTAAGCGTGCTCGATGCTTCCGCGATCGCCCCGGTGGTCGAGGCTGCCAAGGCCAAGGGCGTGAAGCTCTTTACCAGCGACAGCGACGCTCCGGACAGCGGCCGCGCCGTCTACGTCGCCCAGGCGACAGACGAAGGCCTCGGCACTAAGATTATCGACGAACTGGTCATGCGCGTCGGCGAAGATGCCAAGATCGGTATCGTCTCGGGCGAGGCGACGGCCTCCAACCTCAATGCGTGGATCGGCTTCATGCAGAAGCAGGCGAAGGAGAAGTATCCGAAGATGACGCTTCTCGAGCCGCAATATGCCGGCGGCACGGCCCAGCGCGCAGCGCAGATCGCTGGCGACCTGATGACCGCCAATCCCGATATCAAGGGTATCATCGCGGTTGCTTCCTCGACATGCCCGGGTGTCGCCCAGGCCATCGAGACGGCCGGCAAGATCGGCACGGTCGTCGGCACCGGTTATTGCAGCCCGAACACCGCGCGTTCCTACATCAAGAGCGGCTCCTTCGGCTTCTCGGTCCTCTGGGATCCGGCACAGCTCGGCTACCTGACGGTCTGGGCGGGCAAGCAGCTGATCGACGGCAAGCCATTCGCGGCTGAAAACTCGGTGCCAGGCTTTACCTCGCCGGTCACCTACAATGCCGACAGTGGCATCCTACTGCTCGGTCCTCCGGCCGTCTTTACCGCCGACAATGTCGACAAGTTCGACTTCTAAGGCCGGGTAAAGTCTGTGATGCGACAGTCAAGTCCACGTCTTCTCGCCATTGGCGGACGTGAATGGGCGCTGCTTGGCGCGGTCATTCTCGCCTCGATCGTCTTTTCTGTCGCGTCACCCTTTTTCGCGACGACAGGCAATGCCGGGACAATCGTCCGCAACAGCACAGAGCTGATGCTGGCGGGTCTCGGCATGACCCTGCTGCTGGCGATGGGCAGTATCGACGTTTCGATCGGCATCCTCATGGGCCTTGCCGCCATCGTCGTCGCCCATGCCCTGCTGGCGTCGGTGGCGCCGGCGATTGCCCTATTGGTAGGCCCGGTGACGGGCGCGGCTCTCGGTTTCGTGACGGCGCTCGTCGTTGTCCTTGGTCGGGTGCCGGCCATCGTCGGCACGCTCGGCCTTCTCGGCGTCTATCGCATGGGTGTCTTCACACTTCTTGGCGGGCAATGGCTTTCGGGACTACCGGTCGGCCTGACCCAACTCCTGTCCAGCACCTTTCTGGGCATTCCGCTTTCGGTGTTCGTCATCGGGCTTGCCTATCTCCTCGTCTGGCTCGCGCTTCGCCGCACGCCTTACGGACCGCATCTGCTTTCGATCGGCAATGCCGAAGAGAAAGCGCGCCTCTCCGGTGTGCCGGTAATCAAGGTCCGCATCGCCACCTTCGTTATCAGCGGCGCACTGACCGGACTTGCCGCGAGTTTCTATGTAGCGAATTACCGAAACGTCGAAATGGCAATCGGCAGCACGCTGGCGCTCGATGCGATCGCCGCCGTCGTGCTTGGTGGAACCAGCATCATGGGCGGACGCTGCAGCCTTCTCGGCACAGCGTTCGGCGTCATCCTGCTGCGCATCCTGCAGAACGGCCTGCTGTTGATGGGGGTGCCGTCGCTTTGGCAGCCGGTCGTGACCGGCGCACTGTTGATCAGCGTGCTCGCGCTCGAGCTGCCGGCCTCGCGCATGGGTGAATTCAAGGCAAGGTGGATGCAGCGATGAAAAACCTTCTGAAATGGTCGGGTTCCAGCCGCATCCTTATCCTGCTCGCCGTGCTTTGGATTGCCGTCATCCTCCTTTTCGCAGCTCTGAGGCCAACGATGTTCAGCCCCTCGACGGTGACAACGGTCCTGCAGTTCTCGACCATCCTGGCACTTGTCTCGCTCGGTCAATGCCTCGTCATTCTGGCTGGTGGCGCCGGCATCGATCTTTCGGTCGGCGGCACCGTGTCGCTTTCGGTTATGCTGGCCATGCTCGCTGTCAAGGCCGGCATGCCGCCAGTACTGCTGCCGGTCGCCTGTGTCGTCGCCGGCTTGTTGCTCGGCCTCTTCAACGGCCTGCTTGTCACCCGGCTCACGATCCTGCCGCTGATCGCAACGCTCGGCACGCAGTTCGTCTATTCCGGGCTGGCCCTTGCCCTGACCGGCGGCGCGGCACAATCGGGCGTGCCGACATGGCTGCTTCCCTGGGGCAGGGGAATGATCCTCTCGCTGCCGCTGCCATTCGTGACGCTGGTCGTGCCTGTCTTCGTCATGGCCGCTGTGCTGCTTCTCTACAGTGCCTGGGGCCGCTGGCTGTTTGCCATGGGCTTCAACGAGCGGTCAGCGCGCCTCGTCGGCATTCCCGTCGATCGCGCTCGGCTTCTCGTCTACGGCCTGAGCGGCACGCTCGCCGGATTGGCGGGGCTGGTGTCTCTCGCCTGGCTCGGCAGCGCCAGGCCTAATATCGGGCAGAACCTTGAGCTCGAATCGCTGACGGCAGTGATGCTCGGCAGCGTCGCCATCACCGGCGGCGTAGGTGGAGTGGGTGGGGTCATCGCCGCCGTGATCCTGCTCGTCACGCTGAAGACCGGGCTCCTGCAGCTCAATGTCAACACCGTCTGGCAGGTCGGCATCGTCGGCGCTCTGCTCATCGCCGTCCTGCTCATCGAACGTCTTTCAAAACGCTGGAGTTAAGCATGTCATCCATAGAAGAACAGATTGCCGAACGCGTTGAGGCGGCACAAGAACGGATCGTCCAGACGCTGAGCGACCTCGTTGCCTTTCCGTCGATCGTCAAGTCGAACCCCAAGGAAGCCGGTCCCGGCGAGCGTGACTGCCAACTCTACCTGCAGAAGCGGCTGGAAGCTCTCGGCTTCACGACCGACCTCTGGGATCCGGACGGTCCGGCGCTCTATGCCAAATATCAAGGTCGCCCGGGCGCCAACAAGGGTCGCACCTTCGAAGGCCGCCCCAATCTCGGCGGCACCCTGAAGGGCACCGGCGACGGCCGCTCGATCATGCTCACCGGTCATATCGATGTCGTGCCGCCGGGTGCTGCCGAGCACTGGACGACCGACCCGTTCGTGCCGGTGCTGAAGGATGGCTTCCTGCATGGCCGCGGCACCGTCGACATGAAGGGCGGCGTCGCTTGCATGTTGATGGCGGTTGAGATCCTGAAGGAAATGGGCGTCGCGCTGAAGGGCGATGTCGTCTTCACCACCGTGGTGGATGAGGAAATCGGCGGCATGGGCTCGCTTGCTATGGTCGATCGCGGGTTCAAGGCCGATGCCGGCATCATGACCGAACCGACCGCCAACCGCATCGCGCCACTCTGCCACGGTATCCTCTGGGGCAAGATCATCATCGACGGGATCGGCGGTCACGCCGAGCTGACGCCGAATTCCTGGTATACGAGCGGCCCGGTCGATGCGGTGCAGCTCTGCCGCCAGATGCTCGACGGTATCGACATCCTCAACCGCCGCTGGATGTTCGACCCGAAAAAGAACCATCCGCTGATGGACCTGCCGAACCAGATTATCGTCACCCAGATGAGCGCCGGCGAACACCCCTCCTCGATGGCTGGCCGCGCCGAGATCATCATCGATGTGCAATACCTGCCGAGCGAAAAGGACGAGTTCGCTCTCGGTGGTCATGTAAAGCGCGAGATCGAGGAACACGTCCGCAACGTCTGCCAGGCCGATCCCTATCTACGTGAGCATCCGGCCCGCGTGGAATGGATACTCGATGCCGATTGCGCCGAGATCGCGGCGGACAGTCCGTTCGTATCGATCTTCCAGCAGGCGGTGGAAACGGCCAACCTGTCACCGAAGCTCTCCGGCTTCGGCGCCCATAGCGATATCGGGCTGCCGACTGGCCTCGGCAACACGCCAACGGTAAATTTCGGTCCCGGCGATCCGGCGCAGGCACATCAGCCGAACGAACGCGTCTCCGCGCGCGACCTGATCGACTGCACCAAGGCGATCGCCCTTGCCGTGCAAAAGTGGTGCTCTTGAGGTGGCAGTTCAGCAATTTGAAAATAGTTTTATGGTGGGCCGAGGATGCCCGCCGTTCGTTTCGTCGCTCAAAATAATCGAGAGGCGCACGGGTTCGGCTCCCATCAAGCCGGAAGCACCTGGCCGTTTCCGGCGCAACATGCCGATCCGATTCCGGTGTCGCATGGCAGTTAATTGTAAGAATGCGGTCTTTTCGGTCTTTTTGGCATTTCGAAACCGGTCCGTTTCCTTGTAGATTTGGAAACGAGGAGGCAGATCGGATCGAAAGGACAATCGTGTGGTTCGCACCGGCAATGTCATTCTCGCGCACAGCAGGCACTCCTGTCATTGCGTCTTTTCATTTGATCGCGAGGGCGGACGTCTGAGAGGCGATCCGCTCTTCCTCAGGAAAGCCATGTCGACGAACGAGATTTGCTTGCATGACCGGGTTGACGGGTGGTCCCATCGTATCCGGTTGCTATCGTGCAGTGCGCGCGGAGTTGCCGACTTTCACTGGGCCTAACGCCTTGTGGCCTGGGCTTCGTTTGGGAGACCGTCCCCAGTAGTAGTAGGCGTGAAACCGGGCATCGCGTGGACGCCTGTAGAAAATTCGACTGGTTACGTGCTTTCGCCCCTTCCGGCACTATAAAAAGGTGTTTGGCAGGGGAATCCAATCACCGACTTCGTTCGTCGAAAACTGCGGAATGTGAGCCAGGCTGTGGACGAGGCTCGCATCCTCGCCCAGTTTCTCCTGCCAATCGCGTGCTTCCGTAAGGATCACTCCAACGCCGACCACGTCAGCCCCAGCGCTGCGCACCAGTTCAATGGAACCTTTGAGGCTCGACCCGGAAGCCACGACATCGTCGACGACGACAACGCGCGTGCCCGAGAGAAGAGGAATGGCCGCCCGGTCGAGGAGAAGCGTCTGCTCTCCTTTGGACGTGATCGATGAAATCTTTTCTACAAGCGCGTCGCCGAGGTGAATCTTGGGAGATTTTTGAAGGATTACATAGCGGTCGAGGCCGAGCGCCCGGGTAACTTCAATGGCAACCGGTATCCCCAGCGTCGCAGCGCCGACGACCATTTCCGGGTTGAGCGGCAACAGCTTTTTTGCGAGTTCCTTACCGACGTGCTCGCCGAATCTCACGCCCAGGTCGATGACCATCATAAGGGAAATCGCGAAATCGGGCTTGATGGCGACAAGCGGCAGATCAACGTCGAATCCTGCCACATCGACCTTCCAGGAGGCGGCGACGCCCATGTTCTTGCGATCGTCAGAGATCATTCGCTTTGTCCTTTATGTTCAGTTGGGATTCCACCATCAAGCCTACATGACGCCAGGTCGTTCGTTTCCTGCGCAGATCGAAGCCGTAGATGGAAAGCGAGACGGAGATCGCGTGCGCCATTCGGATCGCTTGGACAAGAAGCGGGACGCCGCGCGCAAGAGCAAACCGCAGCTTCGTGATGAAAGAGACGTCATCGATTTCCATGCCCCGCGCGCGCTGAGCGTCCGCTATGCGTTCGAAATCCTCACGTAGCATGGGGATTATTCCAAATGTCAAAGACAACACCAGGGTTGCGAGTGGCGGAAGGCGAGCGGCGCTTGCCGCCGCAAGAATCGAGCCGGGCGAGCTTGTCTCCATCACAAAATAGAATGCAGCAGTGGTTGTCACCAAACGGGCTGCCATTCCGGCCGCGATCGGCAGCGCTTCTGCAATCGGCATTCCCTGAAGCAGGAGGTTCAGGATCCAGCTGGCGATGACCAGCAGCGTCAGCAAGGCTGCCCCCTTGAGATAGCCCCGCAATCCCGGAATGCGCGAGAGACAAAGAAAGCAGACGCTGAATAGTGCCAGTGGCACTGCGAACCGCCAGGCCGGCCAAAGCCAGGCTATCGTCATCACAACGAACGCCGCAGCAAGCTTTACGAAGAAATTCAGGTCGTGGAGCCTACTCATGCCGCTTCTCCGGTTGGCTGATTGTAAGGCGGACGCCACCCCAGCGCACGAAACGCGGGACTGCGCCAGACGTCGGTAGCTGGCCCATCGAAGGAAATCTTGCCTTCATCCAGTATCATCGCCCGGCCCGCGACATCGGCTACAAGCTCAAGATCATGCGAGATCAACATCACGGCGCGGCCGGCCTCCCGCATGGTCTCCAAAAATAAATCGAGCATCCTGCGTCCATCCAGATCCCTTGCCAGCAAGGGTTCGTCCAAAATCGCCACCGGAGCGCCAGCCGCGTCTGCGCAGGCCAGACCGAGCAGCGCCTGCTGCCGCGCGGATAGGGCAAAGGGGTTGGTTTTCGCCAAGGCGCCCAACCCATACTTTTCCAGCACCGCATCGGCTTTTGCCAAAACCTGATGATCCTTCGTGGTTGCGGTCGAAGCGGTTATCGCAAAGACTGCTTCTTCAAGCGCTGTCATGTTGAAAAGAATGCGGCGCATGTTCTGAGGCAGATGCGCCACCGAGCGGGCACGGCGCGCGGGGCTCCACCGATCTGCGTTCTCGCCCCTGATCGCGATACGACCACCCTCAATCCTGGCCAGTCCGAGTATCGCTTGGAAAAGTGTCGTCTTGCCCGCTCCGTTGCGCCCGATAAGCGCGAGAGTTTCGGCAGACCTAATTTCGAAACCAACGTTATTGAGCACCGGCCGACCATCTGGTCGGGAAAGGCGCGTCCTCAGACTGGACACTTCTAACAATTGGTCACCTGGCAATGGGAGCATTCGGTCCCGCCGCCGGCGGGCCGGCGGAAGCACTCCGGCATTCAACCAGAGCGCCTCCAAGGGCAAGACCTTTTCAGCGGGCGCAAGGTCGCCGAGCGTTCCACCGTTCAATAGTCCAATTGTCTCGTAGGCACCTTCCAGCGATGCAGGGTCCTGGTCAGCCACGAGCAGCGCTGAGACCTTCGCGTTCTGCAGCAGCTGAACCAGTCTTGTTCTGGCGGCGGGGTCGAGACCGGTCGTCGGTTCATCGAGAACAAGAATATCCGGGGCGGAGGACAACGCGGCGGCGATTGCCACCAGTCTCCGCTCGCCACCTGAGAGAGTAAGAACACGACGCCCACGCAAGTGTTCTATCTGCGTTTGCGTAATGACCTCGGCGAGGCGTTTTCGAACGGTGAACTGATCTACCCCGCGGTTCTCCAGCGGAAATGCTATCAGATCCTCGACGTTCAAATCCCAAAGCTGATCGTCAACATTCTGGATCACCATGCTCAAGGATGTGAACAGTTGGTCTCTGGTTAGATCTGATGTCGCGGTTCCCTTGATCGTGATCTCTCCAGAAAACAGAGGCACAGGAATAAGTCGCGGAATTAAGCCCGCAACCGCGTTGAGCAATGTTGATTTGCCGCTGCCGGCGGCCCCGCAGATCAAGGCTCGCTTGCTCGCAGCAATTTCGAAATTGACTTCGGCGATCACTGGACGCGATCCGCCGAAGCCTACGGTCAAATTCTCAACGGTCAACACGTCGGCAGCGTTCAAACTAGAAGCGAGTGAAACCGGAGGGATGGGCGCTCTTGAGTATTTTGAGTGCCGGAATGACAAGTAACGGCGTTCCAACGAGCATCGGCACGATATCAGAGAGGCCAAGATATCCGACAGCCCACCAGAAGGGGAATATGCCGAGATATGCCAGGCTTGCCGAAACCGCCAGCACCATGAGCAGGCCCACGATCAAGCACGTTGCCGCAATTTTCATCAACGCCTTCCGATCAACTGCCGTCTTCGAGGGGTCGAACAAAAGGCCAGGAATGAGTCCCGTGAGCCCGACCATGATCCCATCGACAATGAGAGAGTGAGCGGGAATGAAGGTTCCTGCCAACAGCGACCACACCACGGTTCCAAGATAACCGCAGATAAATCCGCTCCGCCAGCCAAGCAGAATGCCTACAAGGGGCGGAAGGAAGGCGAATATGCGCCATTGGATGACGCCCGGCACAAGCTGGATCGGGTTCGCATAGGCCCACAGCACGCCGGTCGCCGCCGCAGCTACGATGGAAAGCACCAGGGGAAACAGCGTGTTGCCTTCGCTACGAATCAAAGAGCGTTCTTGCATGGAAATCCCTCAAGGTTGTTGGTCATGTAGAAACCAACAAGCAAAAGCCATGCCGAACGGGATCAACGGTGCAGCAGGAACAGATCATGACTAGTCAGTCCCGGTGCCGCGCTCGAACGGGCTCTAGCCGTTGGGCCGGCCGGCGTCTTGCACGCTCATTCTTTCTCGGGGTAAACGTCGTCCCAGCGCCGCCAAATGAGGAAATGGCTATTTCTTCAAGCGCAGGACCATAATCAACTCTTCATTCTCCATACCAAGACCCAGGAAGCCGTTTGGAATGCGGCCAACCTCTACGAAACCGCAGCGTTGATAGAAGCGTATCGCTGCCGAATTCTCTGCATTCACCGAAAGCTCCAGCTGCAGAACTCCGTGGTTTCGTGCATGCTCTGTAACGTCATGCAAGAGGTTTGCCGCAATCCCGGTCCCTCTTTCGCCTTTCCGGACATAGACGCTGACAAGCGTCGCGCGATGCACCATTTTCCTCGCACGCTGAAACCTGAGCCCCATCATGCCGACGGGCTGCCCACTCAGGAACGCGACAAAGACTGGCTGGTCCAGATGTTGGCGCCATTCGCGGTCGGAGAGATGGACCCAATCGTCAAATACACTCGCAAACGAAAGCGGTTCGTGTGAAAGCGCCTCCAGACGTATGTGGCGAAACACGTCTACGTCCTCGACTGACAGGCGCCTGATTACCGGCCCTTCTTCAATCGACACATCGCCCTCCGCCAAAGTTGCTACATCGGGCTGAAAACGCCATCTTGCCACCCTCGGCATCTGATCGAATGGCACGAAGACGCTCCAGCAGCCAAGCCGCCCAGCATCCATCCTCGATTACGAACCCGGCCACTGCCACTCGACCGACCCCGAGGTGATGGCCCCTCTGGCGATGTACTCCGACAGGTCCGCCCAGTTGGGATCCCCGGTGAAACTTGCGAGATCACCGCTCGACTGCACCAAAGGCATCTCCGCGTATTTTGAAAGGGGTGTCGCGGCCGCTCCGAAAAGATCGATCTCCTGGAATGGATAGCCGCCAGCAGGCTTCAAGACACGATGGCCCCAAAGCCCGGGTCGCTCGTCCCCACGCAGTTCAGTCAAGAGGTCGAAATTACCCGATTGCTCAAGGCCGACCGCAGTAAGGTAGCGCATGAGAGGGTAGTAGATGGTCTGGCGACATCCCCCAAGTGCCCTCACGCCGGGCAGGATGGAAGTCACCAGGAACACTGTATAGAGGCTGGGCACGATCGCTCGTTGCCGAAGCGCCGCTGCGATGCTGTCCGGCCGGAACTTCACTTCGAATCCGGACGGGGCCGCCGCCCTGAGGGCGTTTTCGTGGAGGCGGAGCGGAACAATCCTACCCTTTTCCATGCGCCAGAAGAAATCGGTCGTTCTGCGTACCCAACCCCGCCAGGGTCCAATGTTCAGGCGATCCATGGCGGCCAGGATGCTCTCGGCAACCCTTCCGTCTCCGATAAGGCCAGCTGACATCCAGGATCCCGCGTCGTCGAGATGGTCGGCGACCAGGTCTGCGATGTCGAAATCATCGAGCTGCAGCAGCTTGATGGGGGAGGGGAGCTTGCCGCGCCAGAGGGTTTGGTTGGCTGCCCTGATTGCGTCGGCCGCAGAAGTAAATTCATCCGACGGCAGTTCGGCGAGGAGATGGGCAGCAGGCTCATTTGGAGCCGGATCGCCTTTGGCATTCGAGAAAGCGAAGCGATAGGGACCATTCAAACCGCAGATGCTGAATGCATCCATCCGGCTCCGGGGTAAGCCGAAGACGTTGAGGGGTTCGTCTTGGAGCCAGAGCCAGCCGGGACCCTTCTTTGACTTCTCCGAGAAACTGACGGTCGAGGCGTGATACGTGATGTACCATTCGCGGCCATGGGCGTTCAGGCCCAACAGGCTGAACAGATGCGTGTAGAACGCATCCGGTTCGATCAGCAGCAGGCAGTGGGGACCAGTCTGTAGCACCGGCGACGCCATCAACTGAAGGCCGGCGCTTCGAGCTTCCTCAAGGTCGTAACCGGACCTCCGCGCCGCCCGTTCGATGCAGCCGCGGAGCAGCTCCATCGCATGACGACGCAGGTGACACTCGGAACGGAATTTCTCGACGTCGTGGGCAACCGACGCGTAGTCTCGAAGGGGACGATCCCAGAAGGAGGTAAGATGCGGCATCAAGGCAGACAACGCGCGTCGCACGTCGGCCGCGCTGCAATGCTCGCCGGCGTTTGGGGTTGCCGTCATTTCATGATGCCAAGCTTCGGCGCGAGCAGCATCATGGTGTTCGCGCTGCGCCACGTCAGATCAGGAGCCAACGCCTCTATCTCGGTATCGACGATCGCGGCTGGCAAACGTTCGTAGCAATAGCCGGGTGGAATAGCCGGCTTCACCATCAGCGAAATCAGTTCCAACACGGAAGCCCGGGAGTTCGATGACACGATAGTGTAGAAGTTCCCGCTGTTCCAGGTCAGCACGGAGTATCGGAAAAACGCCCTAAGAGCGGCTACAGTGGTCGCCAGATCGACTTGAAGATCCGTCATCGTGTTCAGGACTTCATCCCTTTTCTTGGAGATGTGACCTGTCGAGAAGAAACGAGACTTAAAAAGTTCGTCCTTCTGCCGCTCGCGTTCCTCATAGATGTCGCGGTCTTCGTGAGCGAGCTTCTGCACCTGCACGAGGAGACCGCCAGGCCGTATGCGAGGAACGACGAATTCCAGCTGCTTTAGCCGATCACGGTCGTACATCTGAAACGTCGTGTCCTCCAACAGCACGTCAAATCCGCCCCGAAACGGGAGAAGATCCTCGTCGGTCGCGTATCGGTCGTCATCCAACTCAAAGAACGGCCCGTGAAAGAAGTGCGCGTGCTCGCTTCCCCTGTTTGCCAAGAACGATGCCCGATTGGCTGCCGTTGGACTGCAGCAGAGCGCCTCGATGCGACCATTGCCAAGTGTGGCGAGGGTGCGCGCAAGGCAACCAGTGCCCGTGCCCAGTGTGTATATTGCCGTAGGGGTGGCGCTGCGTGCCCAGATCCTCAGGCCGAAGGAAAGTATCGCAGCACCCAAGCGGCATTCCTCTTCGAGCCTGTAGGGAATGCTGGCAAAGTAATGACGGTCAAAATGGCCCCAAAGCCGCTGATGCGTATCCGCGAAAACTGCGCCTTCGAGATCGAAGTCGAGCAGGCTCATGTCGAGTTGCGGTTCGGCAAGGTCCGGTGCTGCACCGTGTCCGCTTGCGGTCCGTTCGAAGAACTCTGCGAATGATGTAAGCCTAGGAGCATTTCGCCAGTGTTCAATCGTTAGGCGATCCACCATAGCCACCTCCCATCGTAGCCGGCGGGTGGCGCGCTTCATCTCAGCGTTCATCGAGATGTTTCAGTTGCCGCCAGCATCCGCCGTTCGTGAGCTTCTGGAATGCCATCTGTGGACCCAGGCGAGGGGGCAGCCAATCTACCGATTTCGGCAGGTTGATCTTTCCAGGAAAGTCGAAACAGAGACACAGGCCCACGAATGCGATCGATCACGGTTAGATTTTGATCAACTCGAGGAAGCTTGCCTTGGCAACGGCGTGATAACTTGTAACAGAACCGAGTTTGAGTCTTGCCGAACGCAGGTACAACTTCACGGAGTTTTCTGAGATGCCCAGATCCGCTGCTATCTGCTTGGAAATCCGACCTCTCGCAAGCAACTGAAGGCACTGGCTTTCGCGCCTGGAGAGATTCCGATAACGGTTGACCTCTCGAAGGCCGCTGGCAGAAAGCATCGTCTCATGAAGATAGTGGGAAAGGATCTGCAGCTCGTGAATGCTCGAAGCGCGTAGCCGCGACCAATCGCGCTTGGGTAGGTTCGAGGTCACGGAAAACAGACAGCGTTCGCCTTTCGGACCTCGGATAGGGATTGACAAGCCATGGGGACCGATGTCGTAGGAACGCGCTTCTTCAAATACACGGGAGACCTGTGCTGGCGGCTGATTGAGAGAGGACCAATCCACTGGCATGAAACCCAAGCGAAGAACGTTAATCACCGGATCTATATCGAAATACTGCTTGTCGACGTATATTTCAGTCCACCTACCTGGATAGGTCGTGCAGTAGTAAGGATACAAGCCCGACCTGCCCCCGCTGCAAACCACGAGGAATGTCATGTGCGATAGGCCGTATCGCACGCAAAGTTCATCCAGTGCAGGGTGAAGGTCCTCGCGGTGCTTCGCTGCCTGTAGCGTCCTCAGGGACAATGACAGTCTACGGTGATCGACTATCGGGGGGATGCTTCGGTTTGCCGCCATTTCAATCTGTGTTTCGAACCTGACTCTTCAGATCGGAGAAGCGGATCCTAATGCCAGCGCTTCGGCAGCGGAATTGTAGGAAATACAAGTGGCAGATATAGGCAAAGGGCGGCCGTGCGGGCTCCTGCGTAGAGTAGTCGCCTATCCGGGCGACTATCCAGCCGCGCAACGTCATTGCAATGAGCCGGTCGGCGATTAACACATCGGACGGCAGCCGAGTTCGTCGAAGACGGCCATCGACGGCGGTTTTCTTCAGCCGGCCAGGTGTTCAAGCGCTCCCGTCTGCCTCAGAGATCTTTTGATCCGTCACTAGCTTTCGTCGGCGGCAATATCGAGATTTGCGGTGGCATCGACGATGGTCGGATTCTGCCCGCCAAGCTCGAGGATGACCGGAGCCGGATTTTACAAGCACCAATCAAGTGCTGCGTGTCCGCATTATTAGGGCGCTGTCCCGCGAGGTTGGAAGGCAGAAGACGACCAATCGGCAAGGGAAAGATATCGTATCGTGACAGATCGTTGATCAGGGTAAGTTTCGCAGTTTCTCCGTGAGAATTGGTCGGAAGGGGTGTAAGGTTAACGTCGCTGAAGCCGCTGTCTGATAACGGGCTATCGAACGGCAAGTTCGCCGTTGTGGAGAAATCGCATGAGTTCAAATCCGGGGTGACGATCAACCGACTATGGTTGCAACAGGACGGCACCTCACGTCATCTCCCGGTTCTTTCGGCCCTGACTTCGGCGGCTCCGCGCCGTGATTGCAGGCGATGTAGCCGACGCCGCCGATCTGGATCAGCAAAATCGCCAATATCGTTGTCGCCGACAAAAGCCAACCGGAGCCCAGCATCCGCGTATGACCAGACTTTGTCATTGGCTCTCGGAACGCTTTGATGGACTGGAACTGTCTTTCTAGTTGCCCCGAAGCTGAGACAAGCGCCGACTTTCGTGCCAGATGAGATATAAGACGTAGACGCCGTAACCGAGTTGCGTGATCACGAGATAAAACACACCATAAACAAGCGCCGCTTGAAACGAGCCGCTCAGTCGATGAATGGCAAGCGTGAAGAGGATCGCGGAGCTGATCGTTCCGAAGAGAAACATCGGCGCCTCCAATATCCTTCTCCGTTTTGTCATTTGGGCGCTCCTTGCCTGCCGCACTCCCGTTTACATACATCGCAAGGATGCCTGGGGCGGGGCGATGTTCCATGCCCAAACTCGCAAAAAACTTGCCCAACCCTACAATTCATGCGCTTAAAGAGGCGCGGGAAAAAGTAGGAACCAGAGCCCGTATTCCATCCAGTAGAGCCAGGAGCCGATTGTCAGTGAGAAGAGCCGGAACGCCCAGGCGCGCGCAACACCATCAACGCGCCTTAAATGTCGAAAGCCGACATCCATTAGCCGGCCGCCGATTGTGCCTTGTCCGATGGACAAGTCCGCCCGTATTCACCCGTCTTTCGGCGCTCACGGGCGATGGGCGCGCGCGGTAGATCTTCAGCGATCTCGCAGACACCGTCACGGTGCCGCTCGCGCCGGGCCTGCGCTCGATAACGACACGCAGCATGATTTGGTAGCGGCGGACAGGCGAGCGGCCGCGGCGAGGATTTAGTTGCGGGCGGGTACTGATAGCTGTCGGGCATCGGGTGATCGCCGTCGGGCGAACGAACCTCATCCCGGATGATCCTGGTCTCGGCAGTCGGGAGGGGGTGGAGGTCCAGGTGGCTTCCATTCATGTTTGAGCCTGCCGCGCAGGGCGCCCTTCGAACGCTGTACGGGGCAACCTTGTGGGATTCTTTAGAGCGACTGGGGCATATTTCTTTCGGCTGGCGGACAGGATGGATCTTCATTGAGAAGCCACTGCGAGAGCGACCAAGACCTTGGTCCTCGTCCCTCGCGCGTCGGCGTCGATCTAACAAACACACCGTCAAAACCGCCTAAAAGTAGTATTCCGGATCTTCGATCATCTTGGCAAAGGCTTGTCGGGTCGGATATCGTACCAGAGCTACCGCATCCCAAGGCAATCCGCCTTCCGCCACGAGTGCTGGTAAGTGATCGCTGAGGTACATTATCTCCGCTCCATGTCGAGCCATCAACGAGACAGCCATCGGCAAAAACTCCGAACAGCGAGTGAGACCCTCTTCCGGCACGACCAGAAGGGGATGAAGTATAACGACCGGTCGGCTGTCGTCCTCCTGGAGGAAACGTCCGAGCTTCTCGGAAATAAGGGTTACCTTCTCGTCCTCAGGACACAAAAAAGAATAATACACCATTTGCGATCTGAAACGGTTAAAGTTCGCCATCGCTTTTATGTCAGGATGTCGGTGAAGAGGATGTTTCGCGTCGCTGGGATCATCATTGCCGCACTCCATCATTCTGCGGCCGCCATCGACGAATCCCCAGCACTGGGACTTTCGATGATCTGCAAGGCTTCCAGCAACGGTCGCCCGAACTTTCGGAACTTGTTTGCCGAAGCCCTGATTTCCTTCAGGTTCTCATCCTTGGATTCAATCTTTTTGCCGTCTCTCACAAGGCGTTCGTCAAGGCTATCCAGGAAATCCCACACGTAGCTAACCAAGGCCGCGGCACTGGCTTTACCCTCGCTCGAGGCCAAGACGAATAGCTGCGTCATGTGCGTGAGCCCGATCCCCCCTCCGGTCACCGGCGATACCATGTGATGCAGATCCATGCTGACAAGAGCCCGTTGCAGAATGTGCCGGTTCAGCGCCCTGCATTGCTCCTTGACCTTCTCCGAGGGGATCTGGGCCGGGGCCGCGAAACCAGCCCCCGTCAGGATGGTCAGGTAATCAACGACATCCTGAGGCTTGAGCTTTCGCAGCTTGTCGTGTTTCAGGAGTTCTTTGACACGTTTTGGCCTGTAGTCGTCGTCGGATAGGACCTCGAGGATCAGGTCGTATTTCTCGGCAGGCAGCTCCACTTCTCCCCTGCCGCACGAGATTTTTTTAGGAATGTCGATCGACGGCGTCGTCAGCACGAAGGTCAGCGCGTGCCAGGCATCGCGATGTTCCCGACCTGGAAGCATTTGGGGGCCCTTGACGAAGATGTCGGTGCGGAAGCGTCGGTTCACCAGATAGTCGCGGACTGTCTCGCGCATGATCGGATGGCCGATCTGCGAAACGAACTTAATGCCCTCTTCGTTGAGCTGGAACGCATCGATACCATCGAGCAGGCGTGCAGATCCGACATATGTAAGCTTGGCGTCATCCAGACTGCGGACCATGTCGGAAAAATGCTCGAGATGCCAATCCGCGTTCATGTACTCATGAGCGAGATAGTTACGTCCCTGTTTTGTCAGTTGATCTAGGTGATGTCTGGCGAAAGGGTTGTCCCGAAAATAGAACGAGCCGGCCTTTGCGATCTCTCCTGCAAACTGTACCGCGCCTTCGATCATCTCGATCGGTCTCGACATCTTCCCGCCGCCATAATCCTGGTAGAGCGACATTAGTTGGCGGATCGGTATGACAGGAGCCCAGCCGGGCAGGCAATTATAGCTTATATAGGCAATCCCGCCGGGACGAAGTTTCCGCCGGATGATGTCTGTTATGATCTTGCGGTTTTTTTCCGATATCCAGCTCCAGATGCCGTGAAGCGCTATGACATCGAAGTCGGGGAGATCCTTCCGGCTGGCAAATTCCTCGAAGGAGTCGTCGAACAGACGAATGTCCGCGCGGGAGGCATCGGCGAGTTTGCGAGCCTCCACCGTTTGCGCTGGATTGAAGTCCGCGCCCCAGTACGAGCCGGAAGAAGCAGCGGCAAGCATATTGATCGTAACTCCCTGCCCAAAGCCGAGCTCCAGATAGGATGGCGCGTCGGGCAGTTGCGGCTCAACAGCGTTGCATAGGCAGGCTAGGCGCAACATGGCCGGATTCATTTCCGGATAATATCCGTGGGTGTAATTGAGTTCAGTAAAGTAGCCGTACGACCATGCCATCAGCAAGTCTCCAAGACACGCTCAAGGCTTGCGCCTGCGGTCCTTTGTTGTTGGATTGCAAGGAAAGAAAAGACGCGGGCGGACACCCCACGCAACAGGTTGGAAACTGATCGTTGACACGTTCCATTCCCGTAAAGGAAACGGTCATGACCCTGACGCCATACGCCGCACCAGACCGACCATCCGAAAGAGATTGGTTGACAGTCACCGGATTGAACTCCCTTTCCGTTCGGTTCGGCTGCAACAGCGCGATGTGATGCCGCGACTTCGCCGGGTCGAATGATGATTTGCCCAATCCTGCGGGGCAGCAGCCATCGCATCCACTGACGCAGCCAATGGGTGAGACGTCGAAGGCGGGCTTGCCCCTTTTGTGAGGGCTTACTTGAACGTCACGCCTGTCAGTTCCAGGGAGGTCTCCCAGAGGCGGGCCGCGACGGCGGTATCCAGCGCCTGCTTGGGAGGCTTCTCCTCGGTCGGATAGCCGCGCGTCCCGCCAAAGCTATCAGGTCCGTAGTAGGCACCGTTCCGTGCCTTCGGGTCGGTTGCCGCAAAGAGCGTGGGCAAGGCGCCTTGCCACGCGGGCTGGAACAGGTACGGCAGGAAACGACGCACCATCCCGTTTATGCTTGACCGGCCCGCGCCGTTTGGAATCAGATCGGTGCGCGTGACGCCGGGATGCGCCGCCAGGCTTTCGACGCCCCATCCGGCGGCCTTGCTGCGCCGGCTCAGCTCGAAGGCGAACATGATGCAGGCGAGCTTCGACTGGCTGTAGACCTGCATAGGCTTGTAGCGCTCGGCTTGCAGGTCGTCGAAGTCGATCGCTCCGCTACGCGCCGCAATGCTGCCGACGGTCACGACACACGGATTCATTCCCCTCTTCAAGAGCGGCAGCAGATGCGCAGTGAGGGCGAAATGGCCGAGATAGTTCGTGCCGAGCTGCAGCTCGAAACCGTCGCTGGTCTGGCGGCGCTCCCGTGGAGTCATGACGCCGGCATTGTTGATCAGAAGTTCGAGGCTGTCCTGCTCCTGCGCGAGCTGCGCGGCGAACCCGGCGATCGAGGCGAGGTTCGCAAGGTCCACCTTGCCGAACCGCACTTGCGCGCCGGGGACAGCTTGTCTGATCGCGGCCACGGCATCAGAGCCCCTCTGGGCATTGCGCCCGGCGATCACGACGCTCGCGCCAGCGCGCGCCAGGGCCAGAGCGTCCTCGAAACCCAGCCCGCCCGTTCCGGTGACGACCGCCGAGCTGCCCGTTTGCGATGGAATGTTCTTCGTCGTCCACTTCGTCATTGATGATCCTTGCCTTCCCTGCAGTTCAGCGAGACTTGGAGCGATGTTTGTCTCGACGCACCCGCTTTCACCTACATCGCTAGGATGCCCGCGGCGCGGCAAACCTCCATGCCCGAACCCGCAAAAAACTTGCCTGATCTTACATTCCTGCGGCTGACGAGGAATCTTCGGAACTGAGCCATAATTGCTAGGTTAGCTAGCGAAATCGGGGTGCGCGTCGTTGATTGATGAACGGAAACGCTCAAGTCATGACCTCGTGCGCGGCGGGAAACAGGCGCCCGCCGGCGTGAGCGCGGTGGGGGGCGGACCTTCTCGATCCTGCTTCTCTCATGCGAGCGGTGGAGGGCGTATCAGCGATCATCCATCTCGCCGCGGTTTTTCGAACGCCCGACACCGACCTGATCTGGAAGAGCAACCTCGAAGGCACGCGCAACCTCATCGCCGCGGCAAAGGCGTGCGCGCCCGAGGCGCGGTTCATCATGGCAAGCACCTCCAATGTCTATGACGCGGACAGCCCGCACCCTGGCCGCGAGGACGATGCGGCCAACCCAAGGCGCTGATCTCCATGACGCCGCTTCAGTTTCAGAAACAACTGCGCCTTCTTGAGGCGCGACGTTTGATGGTGGCAGAGGCTGCAAACGTGGCGGAGGCGGCCTACCAGGTTGGCTACATGGAAAGACAATGGGCTTATTGGCGCCACTTCTGCCAATTGTTCCACACGCAGAACTTGCGCAAATTATCACGCAAGAAATAGATGGCTTTCGCAACCCGCTCGGTGTTCGATTCCGGCAAGGTTAGATTGTAGAGCTCGCCTCCATGCGGGGCGGCTCAGAAGCCAGTAGCAAATCTCGCGCATGACTGAGGGGTAGAGGATCGGGATCGTTTGGTGTATCGGACATCCGGATTAGGCGCAGGATACAATCCGCCAAAGGCTCATCGACTTGGCCAACGAACACGCAGGTACCAGGACCAGCGGGAACGGGCGGCGTATCCAGCTTGTTCCAGCACGTCGCGCATCAAGAAGCGACGACGACACGCGACCCTCCGGTTGGTTGCGAGGCCAGCCCAGCACGCGGCCTTCTGTCGTCAGTGCATTGCCAGTTGCAGTAATAGGCAAGTTTATTGCGGATTTGGGCATTCTGCTCAATGGACACTCCCTCTAGTTTGATGGTGCCGATCAAAGCGAGGTGAATGCTCGATGCTTACGATGACAGAAACGACCGAGCCGTCAATAGGCGTATTCCGAGGCTGGTTGCCGCATATATCCTCGCGAACTAGGCAAAGATAGAGCGTTCGCCGCGCTCTTACCGAATGCACTTTCAGCCGGCCGCCATCGCACTCCGAACCGATCGCCGCCGAGGCCAAACGCGCAAGGCGCGCGACGTTCTCGCTGTCCGAAAAAACCGCCGTGGCTGTGCCCGCTGCATTTCCCCACAGCACAAACCTCCGATAGGCGACCGCCCTTGGGACCACGCGGGCGCCTTGAGGCGCGACCGCACGCGACCGCACCCAATATCGGTCTCGCACGGAGAGTGAAGCTCTCGACCATATCCAAGGAGTTCCGCCAATGGCATTGAAAAAATTCGTCTTCGTCCGATCACGCTCATTCGTTTTCGCTGCGAGCGTATCGATGATCGCTTCGCTACCCGTCGAGGTACGTGCTGCCGACTCGTTTGAAGACGAGGGGCCGGCCTCTGTTGCCGCCGATGATTTCGACGAGGATCGGTTCGGTGGAATGCGCCAGAGATTGTCGGACTGGAATGTTGTCGTTGGCGTCGGCGCACTTTATGCGCCGAAATTCGAAGGTTCCGACGAATTCGAGGTTTCGCCCATTCCGATGATCTCGGCGCAAATTGGCGATCGTATGAGCATCGACACAACCGGATTGACGGTCGACCTGTTGGAGACGAACGGCTTCACGCTGGCCTTGACGGGCGGCTACGAACTGGGCCGGGATGAAGATGATTCCTCCCACCTGAGAGGTCTCGGTGATATCGAAGCAGGAGGCGTAATGGGAGCACGGCTTTCCTACGCACTGGGGGCGATGGAATTTTACGCATCCGTCGACAGGACAGTTGGTGGCAGCGATGGCCTCCTCGGCAAATTCGGAACGACGGTGTCGCATCAATATGACCGCTTCATCCTGTCGGCAGGCGCTTCCGCCACGTTCGCCGACGACAATCACATGGAAAGCTATTTCGGCGTGACATCGGCACAGTCGATTCGATCGGGCTTGCGGGAATATGATGCTAGTGCAGGCCTGAAACGAGTCGATATCGAAGCATCGGTTACCTACATGGCAAGCGAGAACTGGCTGATCCGCGGTCAGGCAGGCGTCGGTTTCCTGACCGGCGACGCACAAGACAGTCCAATCGTTCAGGACGATGTTCAGCCGTCAGCTCTGCTGTCGGTCGTTTATAAATTCTAGCGGGGCGGCCAGGCTCGACCAACGCCGGCGCCTTGCACCACCCGATAGGCTGCCCGCATGAGAGCTGAGTGCCTCGATCGGCGGATCTGCCGGGGGATGGGAAGCTGTTTCACCGTCTCAGTCGGTTGGCGAACGGGAGCGGGGGTGCTGGGGACCAGCTTTGATGTCGCCGACATCGGCGGCGACAAGTCACACAGGTTCTGGCTCGGATATGTCGGACCCGAACAATCCTGACCAGTTCAACATTGAGCGTTTTGGCCCCTACCGGTTATACACGGCAGCCTCCCTGCTGCCCTCCTGGGACCGTTCGATTCCCATTGAGGACAAGGCCTCCTGGCGCGATCCGAAGGTGGCGGAGGGCTATCAAGCCGCGGCGGTTGCCTCCGATCCGACCTCGGCAAGCCGCAATCCCCCTTCGTTCCGAGCCCCGTCATGCACAAGTTGGGGTCGCTGATGAGGTCGCGCTCGAACTCTGCTCTGCCCGCGACGGACGGTCGCCAGCATCCGGCCGTGCGATGAGGACAAGTCGAATTACCTGAGGACAGCTACGCACCAGGATGCCGAACCGCGCGCCTGTGTTCGATAACGATGCTCAGCTCAGAAAATAGTCATCTCATACAGAAACCGTAGAAGACATGCGCCACATGCATGGGTGACGCGAGGTATTGTCACTGTTTTAAACCGATTGAAGTGTCTATATTCCAATCATCGAAACGGCGCCGGAGCCAAGCAAGGCTGCTGACGTCAGAAGCCCTCAGGAAAGGGGATTATCATGAACGTTGCACGCTCTTTCAACAATTGGCGCAAGTTCCGTCAGACCGTTAACGAACTTGGCCGCATGTCAGCCCGCGAACTGCAAGACCTCGGTATCGACCGCGCCGACATCCGCAGCGTTGCCCGCGCATCGATCGCGCGCTAACCGCACGGATTTATCGTCTCAAGACTGCTCGACGCCCGCTGATGACGCGGGCGTTTTTGCGCGGGCTCCTCGTCTGCGGGGTCCATTTGGCCCTTGCTCCATCGCGAGCCTTTCCGATCTGCATTTCTTGCATAGCTGCAGTGCAGCATAAACTATAGGAAACAGCGACGGCCGGTGTATGATCCAATCCATCGAAGCGATGCACCTCCTCCCGCGACGCTTCGGGTTTCAAACGGCCCCACTCCTCCTCCCAGGGTCGTCTGTGGGAACAGCGACACTCCTCCTCCCAGTCGCTGTTCGGTTTCTGGAAAAGCCTGCCGCACCTCCCCCCGCGGCAGGCTTTTTTTGTTTTCGGACCAGTCCTCCATAAGCCAGACCGAGTTGAAATCGCTCACCTCATGCCGTGGTTCAAGGACATGAGTGTATACCCAGCATACGGAGTTAACGGAGGGACTGAGCGCTTTGGCGAGGCCTGGTGCACGGATAGTTATGCGGGCGCAATTCAGTCTTTGATTACGTTGATCATGTTGTTGTCGGCGTCGTTGCCTTGCAGCGCACGGATTTCGGGCGTGCACGGGTGAGCATTCGGTTAAGGATGGCGACGCCGATGGCAGCCTCCATCTGTTGAGCGGAGAATGACCGGGCCGGCCCGCAAACCCCGCCCGATGATGCCCTTATATCTGCCCATCGCCGTTTCAATCAAAACCCGCTTGCCGTAGCCGGTGGAGGCCTGCCATTTCAGCCGGCCATCGGTTTGGATCGACCCGACAAGACGATCCCGTTTGGTTTGGCGGCTCGGTGTCTTGCCTTGCGACCGCCGTTGGGCGACATTTTGACGGCCGCCATCAGGGTCGGGTTTACTATAGCGAGGCTCGACGAACATCCAGACTGGACGGACCCAACGATCCCGGGCTCCTTCACGCTGGTCGCTCATACATGACAGGACGTATTGCCACGACCAATCGGCTCTTGCAAGAACCCAGATTGCGTTCCGGCCGAGAAGCCTGTGTCGTCCATTGCGGTCACGAGAACTTGTGGCCTACTGATATGCTTTAACTACGCAATAACCGTAATCTGACTGCCGGAGAAAATGGCTGGGCTCTGTCGAGCACACGCACCGTGCGATAGACGATGCTCGTGGATATGCAAACTCTTTAAGTTTCATCATCAACAATCGATGACCGCAAATGGCTCGAAGCCGCAGGGTTCGTCTGCAATCGGCCGCCCTTTGCGGACAATGGAAACCGAACTGGTGACTTTGAGCAAGAATGAGCTTGCCTCACCCATCATAGTCTGAATAACCGCTATTCGCTTCACACCGTTGTCATCTACGCGGCTTAGCCCTCCGCCCATGGTTTCTATTGAATGAGGCTCTCCGCTTGGCACAGCATCGGCCGCGCATCGTAGTTGTCGGTGCAGGGATCATCGGTTCGGCGATCACATATAATCTGGCCATTCAGGGTGCGGACGTCTTGCTCTTGGACAAAGGGCATACGGCTGGTTCCGGCGTAACGGGACGGGCTTTCGGTTGGATCAATGTCATCAATGGAACCCCCGGCGACCAGAGCTATGCCCTTTGGCGCGAGGCAGTTGCCGAATACCGGGCCTTGCAAGTTGTCCTACCAACCGCCTTTGCCTGCGCACGTTCTGGTGCCCTTTTGTGGAAAAGTACGGCAGAGGAAACAGAGACGTTCGCCGAGCTTCATCGACACGCCGGGGAACGTGTCGAACTATTGTCGCGAAAGACATTACAGGAATTAGAGCCCCGTATTCGCCGAGCACCAGACCTCGCCGCCTTTTCGCCAGATGATCTGGCTCTCGACCCAGGGCAGCTTGCTATAGACCTGGTAGCTGCCGCAGTTGCTGCTGGCGGCTCCACTCTCTTCGGCGCGACCGCCTACGCCATCGAAACCGCAAACGGCAAGGTCTCTGGATTAAAAGTTGGGCATGAGACAATCCCAGCCGACATCGTCGTTATGTCAGCCGGTCCTGGTATCCAAGAGCTGACTGACGGACTTGGCATTCAAACCGGCCTGACGACATCTCCGGCCTTGCTTCTCCGCTACGGATGTAATCGCCCTATCATAAGCCATATCTTGCGGGGCCCTCGGTTGGAAATCAGACAGGCCACCGACGGCACTTTGCTTGTTGCGAAATCTTACGTGGCAAATGGAGACGAGAATCTCCCTAAGCTGATCGGTGAGACGCTGCTTGCCGTAATGAAGGACGAACTGGATTTGCCTGCCCAAGTCACACTGAAGAGTGCGGAAATCGGAGAGCGTCCGGTTTTTGTCGACGGCTTACCGCGTATGGGATTTCTGTCCGAAGTCGAGAATCTCTACCTCGCAGTCGGTCATCCAGGCGTCATTCTTGCGCCGTTGATGGGTCGCGTGACCGCAGAAGAGATAATGGAAGTCAGGGGCAAAAACGCCACGCTAACTCCCCACTAGGATGCCTACTTCAGATGTCGTGCCCATGTCCGCTTCTAGCGCATCGCTGCCCACTGACCCTGTCCGATTCCGGCCCGAAGCAGCAGTAAGTCAGCACTTCGTGGCGACTGTCCCCCATCCATCGTACCGCAGGTTGAAACGCTTTTCGATTTTCAGCGCGGTCAAAGTAAGGCTGTCAATTGAAGAAGATCGGGCGTCCGATCGCAGCGATAGGTCGATAGCAACTTTGCCGTCAGGCATTCGCACGGACTGGATTACGGTGAAGCCAAGTTCAGCAGCCGCTTCCGAGAGTTCCGATATCGCTGATTTAGAGCCAATGAAGCGGAGGTCGATTGACCGAACCACGGAAGAGCAATCCCCATTCATTTGCAAGCTGGAGAGTACATCAGCATCCGCCGCTCGTTCCGCTCTAAGCCGAACCTCATCCACCCCGATGGGGTCCAGAATGGTCGTCATAACTATACCGAACAAAATACCTTGAAGCATTTCTTTCAGTAGATTTTTTCAGATGTGGATGCAACTTGGCTGAAGCTCCGATGTCCTGGCGCGAAGCTGCCGTCCCCGTCATGGCGGCAGTCTTCGAAACGGCATAAAGCATCCTGGTCAAGGTGCGATTGGGATAGCGCTTACGATATACTCTGTCGTGGCTGTTCTCCATTGATGCTGGGCCCGGCGTCCAGGCGAGAGCCCGTATCTCATCATATCGGGAGCAGCCACCTTCCAAGTTCATGATTGGATCCAGAGGGACCTCGTGCCCGCGATTACACCATATATGTCGGTCTTTCGTGCCTGAGATGCTTCCAGTCGAGCAGCAATGTAACGATTGCCGCCTTGGCGTCATCGTCATGAAATGCGACCATATCGGCCTTCATCCCGATGGATATCGCCGGCCGTTACTGTGATTTGTATCGTTTCCCACGGTGTCCCTCGACCG
This sequence comes from Rhizobium etli 8C-3, assembly GCF_001908375.1. Taxonomy (NCBI): domain Bacteria; kingdom Pseudomonadati; phylum Pseudomonadota; class Alphaproteobacteria; order Hyphomicrobiales; family Rhizobiaceae; genus Rhizobium; species Rhizobium etli. Next base: position 140,619 of record NZ_CP017242.1, read on the forward strand.
AAAAATCGATGCCGTGCATCGAATTCAACCGAAGGAAATCCTCTCGACGTCGCTCCAGCTCTCGTCCCTGTCACGATTGACGTCGAGCACGGGGTTACGCTTCAGGCAAATTTTTCGTCTGTGTACACAGGGCGGCCGGCAATGTATGCGGATCGTCGCCGGTTTCACTTTCAAGCGCAATTTTGCGTCTCGCATAAGCCCCTACGATGCGCCCTTCGGCGGGTCGAGCTTGAAGTGATAGAGGCTTTGAGATGTCTCCGCGAGACTTCATCTTCCTTCGTCCGAGCGACGAGGCCTTTTGGTTGGGTCGCCATGGCCTGATCAGCGGATTGCTTCGCAAATTCCAGGTTACGACGATCGTCACATCCCGATACAGAGCGCATAACTGGCAACATTCCGGAAAGTATGTACAGACACCAGCTCCGCCTCCTTCGCTTTAGGGTTGCACCACACGTGGTCCATGGCTAGTAATAGGCCTACAACCTAAACGATTTTTGTTGGAATTCATGGTACCATGAGAGACATTCTTAGTTTGGAGAAAATCGGGCGCAAGAATGTGAGTGCTTTTGAATCAAGGTAGAAACGTAGCGATGTCAGAAGATACGGTTTTCGGCGCCATAAAGTTCTCTCTTGAGAGTTCCATTATTATGTCCGCGATGTACATTTCCATTTTTCTTGGAACTTGTGTGCCTTCGCCCGCAAATGCAAACGTTGCTCCCATAAATGTGCATAAGAAGCCAGAGTATTTCGTAAATACATTGATCAATAATAATCTGGTCGAGGAAGAGTTCCTTACTTGTCTCGATCGTATAAAAAGATCGCGTTCGTTCAACGATGATTCCTGCATTTATACACTAGGAAAGTTCAACAAAATTCTAGCTCGCCTAAGGTATGGCCAGATAAAGGCAAGCGAGACGGTCCTCTTCACTACGATACTCGAAATGATCTCCCAACGGTCCACGCAAAAATCGGGTGCTAATCGATGAGCCTTCAAGATGTTCTAGACAATGTGATCTACGATAGTCCCAATCCCGGCGACATCGCCACGATTGAAGCGTGAGCGCGACGAACAGCCCACCTTTTCTTTGTTGGTAGAGCCCGCGAGATAAGCTCCTTCATCGATAGGAGCGGAATGGAATGGTTGGAGATCGCGCTGATGCCATGCTTGAAGTCATGGATGAAGGCATGCATGAAGCCAGGCATGAGGGAAAGTATCGTCGGATCGAGGTGATCACCGGTCGGCGGCAGCGGCGGAATTGGACTGACGAGGAGAAGGCGCAGATCCTGGCGGAAAGCGCGGAACCTGACGTGAACATCTCGGCCGTTGCCCGGCGCTGGGGCGTCAATCGCGGCTTGCTGAACGTCTGGCGTCGGGACGCTGGGCTGACCTCTCAACGAACCGCGAAGGCCTGCGCGCAGCAGGCGATGTTCGTGCCGGTGACGGTGGTTGGCGATCGAACGTCACGCCAGGAATCGCCGTCGGATGTCGCCCACGTCGCCGCCGGTCGGATTGAGATCGAGATTGCCGGGGCGCGGCTGAGCGTTATCGGCGCAGTGGCGCCCGAGTTGGCGCAGGCGGTAGTAGCGGCGTTGCGAGGGCGCCGGTGATCGGAGTTTCGCCAAATGGCGTGAAGATCATGGTGGCGACGCAGCCTGTCGACTTCCGGCGCGGCATGAATGGCTTGGTGGCCTTGGTGGCGTCAGCGCTTGCGGCCGATCCTTACTGCGGCGACGTGTTCGTGTTCCGCGCCAAGCGTTGCGATCGACTTCGCTGCATTTATTGGGACGGATCAGGCATGATCCTGGCGACGAAATGGTTGGAAGGCGGGAAGTTCGTTTGGCCACCGGTCCGCGATGGCGCGATGCAGATGAGTAGCCAAGAGTTCTCGCTATTGCTGGCCGGAATTGACTGGACGCGGGTCAAGCGAAACCCGGTAAAAAGGCCGACGAAAGCAGGCTGATCCTATTGGTTTTGCTTGAAGATTCAGGCTCATATGGTAGGGTCTGCCATGCCGCTTCGACCCGATCCCTTGCCCCAGGATGCTGCGCAATTGACCCGGATCATTCTCTCGCTCGATGAAGAGAATGCCGATCTCAAAGCGCGCGTGGCCTTCCTTGAGCGCCAGCTCTTCGGGACGAAATCGGAGAAGATGACGATCATCGATCCGACGCAGGCAATGCTCGACCTTGGCGATCTCGGCGACATTCCCGTTGCTGCCAATGACGATGTCGCGCCCGTCGCCGAGGACAAGACGCAGGCACGGCGATCGCCAGCTCGCAATATCGGCCGTTTGCCCAAACACCTTCCGCGTTATGACGAGATCATCGAACCGGAGAGCAAAGTCTGCCCCTGCTGCTCATTCGAGCTTCATTGCATCGGCACGGATGTCAGCGAGGCGCTCGACATCGTGCCCGCGGTTGTCCGGGTCAAACGGACGATCCGTCCGCGCTATGCATGCCGGGCCTGCGAGAGCGTCATTGTGCAAGCGCCCGCGCCGGCGCGCGTGATGGATGGCGGCATGGTGACCACCGCCTTTGCCGCTCATGTCGCCGTTTCGAAGTTCGCCTGGCATCTGCCGCTCCATCGCCAAGCGCAGATGCTTGCCTCCTGCGGCGTGATCATCGATCGCGGCACCCTCGGCGCCTGGGTCACGCGGGTCGCCTGGTGGCTTGAACTTCTCTACGATGCGCTCACCGCCTTCATCCGCTCCCAGCCGAGGGTGTTCTGTGACGAGACGCCGCTTCCGCGGCTCGATCCGGGGCGCAAGCGAACCAAGGTGTGCCAGTTATGGGCCCAGGCAATCGACGACCGGCCGTGGAATGGTCCGGCGCCGCCGGCCGTTGCCTATATCTTTGCCGAAAGCCGCGGCGCTCGCGAAGTCGAGGGGCAATTGTCGTCGTTTACCGGCGTGCTTCAAGTTGATGGGTACCAAGCCTATAAAACCATGGCCAAGCGCCGGGGGAAGAGCAATGTCGCTCCCATGCGGCTGGCCTTCTGCCTTGCCCATGCCCGGCGCAAGTTCGTCGATGTCGTCAAGCTCACCGGCTCCTCGGAGGCTCTGTCGATCCTTGCCAGGATTGCCGAGATCTATCGCATCGAAGCGAGACTGCGCGGCGAAAGTGCCGATACCCGGCTCGTAGTGAGGCGCCGCGAGGCAGCTCCTGTCATGAGAGAACTGAAGGCCCAGATCACCGAATTGAGCGACGAGGTGTCGTCGAAATCGGCGCTTGGCAAGGCCGTCACCTACACGCTCAACCACTGGAGCGGACTGGCAGCTTTCCTGGAGGATGGCCGGATCGAAGTGGACTCCAACGTGGTCGAGCGTTCGATGAAATCCGTGGCCCTGACGAGAAAGAACTCGTTGTTTGTGGGCAGCGAGCGGGGTGGCAAGACCTTCGCGGTCCTGGCATCGCTCGTCAACACCTGTAAACTGAATGGTGTGGACCCCGAGGTCTGGCTTGCCGATGTGCTGGAACGCATCGTCGCGGGCAAAGTGAAAGCCAGCGAGATGGAAAGTCTCCTGCCGTGGAACTGGAAGGCTGAGCGCGAGGCGATGACAGAGCAGGAGCGACGGGCGGCATGACGCACAACAGCCAGGGCATGACGACCGCACGACCGAAGCTTGATGATGAGGCGTTCGAGGCGTTTATCAGGGGACGTCGTCCAGCATCGCCGATTTGGTCAATGAGCGGTCTCGATGGCTATCTTACGGCCCTCATCATCGGCCCAAGGTTCATCGACCCGCGTCAATGGATCCCGGAGCTGACTGGCCCGGATGCCCTGAACCTGCCGATGGAAACAACAGAACATCGGGCCGTGCAGACGATCGTTGCGGAGTATAACCGCATCTCCGCAAGCCTTGCCGAAACGCCGAAAGACCACCGGCCCAGGTTCACCAGGATCGATGACCAGACCTTTGATCCATTCGATTGGGACCTCTGCTTTCTGCTGGGAACACAATACGCGCCGAGGCTTTGGCAGCCCGTCCTTCGAGGTCATGCCGTCACTGGCGACATCATCGCGCCCATCCGCAAGCTCGGCGACGCAAAACACAAAGCAACCCGCCAGGATGCTGCGGACGTCGCCGAAGCACTTGTCAATATCCGAACCTACTTCATGCCGAAGCGGGCAAAGCAGAAGCTCTGACAAAGGGTGCTGTTGCGATGCCGTCAACGCTGAAAGCCGTGGGCTGTTCGTCGCGCTCACGTTGAAGCTGCTCTTACAAGTATCTACGGAACGTTCGAAGGCAGAGTCATGCTTGAGCTGTCCGTGTCGTCCGGGCGGTATTTAGTATTTCGAAACAACGAGGGGGGTGGCAACAGCGCCGAGCTTGGTTCGCAAATCGTTAACTACGACTTGCCAGGATTGGCCGACGTCAGTTTCGTTTCGAGCAAAGGCACCATTATTCAGTATCCGGTGGCTGCCGCTTTAGCTCACGAACTTGCCCATGCGATATTGAGCCACGACGATGTGACACCACCGAACTACACCACACCCGGCCAGGACTACGTGGGTGAAACCGTCGAATTCGTGAACGCCATTCACGCCGAAATGGGCATCCAGGATCGAAACTCCTATTTGGGTTTTGTTTTCAACTCCGACCTCGAGCAAATCGGAAAGCAGCAAGGTCAGAGCCTTAGCGATGGCAAGACAGTCGGGCTCGTTCTGGTGAATAACTCGAATCAATTTACGGCGATTGATACCGGCGATAGAAACGATGCTGTCGTGCTTGTCGGGCTCGATCTGAATGATACGATAGCCTCGGGGACAGGCAATGACTTTCTTTACGGGGGCAACGGTAAGGATGTTGTCGTCGGCCGCGAGGGCGCAGACATTTTATTTGGCAATGACGGTGACGATATCCTGGTAGGAGGAACAGGAGAATTAGCGGCACTGGCAGATGGTGCAGCATCCGGCGCCTTTGGATCCTCAGCGTCGGAAAGTGACGGCTCTGCCGATTATTTGACTGGCGGTGGCGGCGGAGACACGTTTCTCGTAGCTAGTGTCCTTGGCGCGTCAAGGGTCGGACGTTGGGATCCCGACGTAAGCAACTATGTGTTCGATAGCACTGTACGGGGAACATTCGACATTATTCGCGACTATACGTCGCTCGACAAGATCCTCGTCTCGTTAGAAGGCGCAGATTGGTGGGGACTTCACAACACCGATTTTTCTGGTTTCGCAGTAGAGAGTACGGGGTATTTCCTAGGTGGCAAGGAAATTTACAGTGCATCCAGTGGCACCGTGGGCTTAAATGCCGTCTATGACACATACTACGATTTTAATCTCGCTCAGTTGACCAGGGTATTGATCGTCTATGAGCAGGAGCTTTACACAGCGATATTCGGGGTTGAGACAGCGCTTTCAGGCGCCATTGAAGGCGGAGCCAGCAATGACAGCCTCCAAGGCACTTCTGGTGAAGACGTCGTCTTAGGGGCGGGGGGCGATGACGCGCTGGACGGCGCGGGGGGAAGTGATCATCTAAATGGCGGTTCAGGCAACGATGCAGTCAACGGGGGGCAGGGAAGTGACACGTACTATTATACGAAAAGTGATGGCGACGATATTTTGACTGACGCGGCAGAAAGCACCGCGACTGATGTTCTGCAATTTACAAATCTAAATTTTTCTGAGCTCGCATTTTTCCGTGCCGGCGAGAATCTCTTGATTACCATAAACGGCACAGGTGAAACAATCACGCTTGATAACCAGTACAACAGTGCCGGAGAAAATTACGCGATTGAGAAACTGTCGTTTGCTAATGGTAGCTCCCTTGAACTGGGTCATGCATCGAATACAGGTTGGTTCAACGGGAGCAATTCGGCCGACACGATTGTCGGCCTTTCGGGAAAGGACTACCTCATCGGAGGTCTTGGCGACGATGTGCTAGGCGGCGACGCCGGCGCCGACGTGTATGTATACAGCCTTGGTAGATGGCAATGACACTATCAATGATACCTTAGGTTCTCTGGATGAGCTTGACGTCCTCTTCTTTGCTGATCTCGAAGAAGATGATGTGGAGCTTTTCGACGATGGAGATGACGCAATCATTACAATCGGATCCACTGGCGAAACAATCACAATGTTGGGCTGGGGCGTCGAAAAGGTAGCTTTCGCAAATGGCGTAACCTGGGACATGGTATAGTGTTGGACCCTGTGCGTAACCGACCTTTTCGAGAATCGAGCCGAGCATCGCGACAAGTGGTGAGTTCAGATTCCTTATGTTGGGAAGCGTGCTGATATGCCTTGCCTCGAGAGCCGTTCATGTGCTGGTGCGAGCGCGAAGCCAGCACGGATTCGCTGATGGGAAGAGTTAGTGACGGCTGGGACTTGATCGGCAGCAGAGCCAAACTGTGGTCTCCTAGGCGAACCTCAAGCAATTGGCGCAGGGCGGAGCCCAAGCCTGTCCCTGTCTGAACAGCAGGTGCAAGAATGGGCCATGTGCACCTCGAAGGAACTAGGCGGGTGCGAGCGCTTGATTTCCCTAACACAATACAGAACCGGAATCGTGGCAATAGATCAAAGCTGATGGCTGCTTGTGGCGCGTTCCGGAAGAAACAATCTTTCTGCCACCAGCCAGCAAACATCAAGGGGTGTTGCTGGATGACGTCCCACCGACTGGCCTATCGCTCAAACAATATGCTAGTGGAAATGGTTCGTTCGCGACCGTCACAAAGTCTTCAATCGTATTCGAATACGAAGTTTATCTGCGACTCGCCCGAGTTGGGTTGTTGTCGCTGCGCCATTTCTAAGCGAAGATTGCGTGGGCCGAAAGGAAGCAAATCAACTGATGGACGAGGACAAACCTGAACTGACTGCCCTTTTTAAGGCCGTGGCCGAAAGCCCAAAGCGCGACAACACCGCTTATCACAAGGCACTTGCCGAGGCTCGCCAGGCTTTCGAAGCCGCGAGCTGGCATTAGGCGGAGCTTTTCGGGTGCAGACGAAGACCAAAATGAAGCGCAACGGCGATTACGTCGTGAAATGGACTTTCAAGCGGCATACCGGCCAAAAGCCGAAATCGCGATGATCCCGGTGGTGGGATGATGTCAATCGTCTTCCGCGATACTTCGGAGGCTATATGCGTGGCGGTCGGCGGCTGCCACGGGATTGTAAACTGACGAACGAAGGCCATCGGCGTCGCTCCTCTAACATTTGAACTGTCGGCTCCGCTCGTTTCGTAACCGCGCATTTACCAGCTTCCTATCTGAGTGGAGCGTCATGTTGGAAGCGACGGTTGTTTTGCGTATAACGATTTTGCTAACAGGGGTTGTGTCCGTGTTCTTCATTGCAGTTGGCCTTCTTATTGCTCATGTTGTTTTGATCGCCACTGGGTTTGGTCTTCGTAATAGCGAGGAACAGTGGGTGCTCGGCCTGATGTTCGGCTGGTACTGTTTCGCCATGCTTGGCTCCATTGCCGCGATCTGGCTTCACTATAAAAAATCGACCCGGCGCGTCGAGCCGTCTTGCTAGATGCAGCGCTATTCAGCTTCGAAGTCAGGCGGTGCGGCGCTCGTGCTCTTCGAGACGGAGCACCTTAAAGCCAATATTCGCGCTGCACTGGCCGAAGCGACGCTTAGTCCGTGGCAGCGGAGCTTTCTCTTGGACGTACTTCACAGGCTGGAGAGATACGGTGGCGGGACTCGGTTGAGCGACAAACAACTGCTGAAACTGAATCAAATTCTCGGGCGCGATGGAACGCAGCACCAAGAAGCGATAGCGATACTCCGTTCGGCACCATACCCACGTCGCTCGCAACACCGCAAATCCTCCTTCCTGTCGCGACAGGTCAGGTGGTGGAGTAGAAAGTTTGTCCGAGATGCAGTGATTGTGGCACTTATCGCAATGGTCGGCCTTCTTTACTCACTGTTCGAGACCGGACCGACGCAATTTTTTCTTGGTCCGGCTGGCAAGTCGCCGCATGTGGCGGAGCAGGTCGGATCATCGTTTGCGGTGACAGACGGCGATACCGTCCACGTTGCGGGAGAGAAGGCTGGGACGCGCCTCGTTGGCTTCAACACACCTGAGACCTTCAGCCCTCAATGCAGGTATGAACGGGAACTGGGCAACCGCGCAAAAGAGCGTCTGAAGGAGCTGGTCAGTTCGCCAAACGTGCAACTCACAAAGGTGGCGTGTGCTTGTCCAACCGGTACCGAAGGAACGGACGCGTGTAATTACGGACGCAGTTGCGGCGTCTTGAAGGTCGGAGGACGGGACGTGGGTCAAATCCTGATTGCCGAAGGTCTCGCCGTTCCGTTCATTTGTCGAGGAGACCGCTGTCCGAGAACCCCACGGCCGTGGTGCGGGCAGCAATCATTATGATTTTTCCGAAGTGGCCGCTGATAGGTCAAAGCCTTCTTTTTCACGCATCCTCGAAACGCAGCAATCTCCGTGGACATCAATAATGGTAATCTTAGTTCGGCTGTTAAGGGTCGCGCTCGTCACTATCCTATGCATCGTCGTTTTCGCGGTACTGTTCGAATTCCTGAACGCCGTTCCGACATATCTTTTTCTCCCGGATCACCCGGAGGTCGGCGATGCGTACGGCAGCGGCAGGATGATGTTTCTTGGTGCGCTCTGGTGGGGAGCGGTATTCCGTGCGCCGGGTTACCTCTTCTACGGGACGGTTCCACTGCTGATCGTCATGGCCGCGACAGAATGGAAATCGATGAAAAGTTGGCGCGAATATCTTGCCATCTGGCTCTTGGCAGGACTGGTGGCAACTGGTTTCCCCGTTTCTTATCCGTTAAGGCTTGCCGCCGTGGTGATCGCGGCCGCTGGAGTCAGCTATTTCTATTGGCTACTCGCCGGAAAATCAGCAGGTGATCGGCTACAAGACTGGCGGAGGCGGGAGCGTAATGGCGGCGCTTTGAGACTCGCAAATTATGTCGCCTATGCCGTCGTGGCCTATCTCGCCTATCAACTGACGGGCTACCTCTTTTACGGAGGAAAGCTGCTCTGGGTTACGTTTGTTTCGGAACCTAGTCCAGGAACGCCACCTTTCCAGGTAACGCACAGACGAAAACTGACCGCTTCACAGAAGGTTGCCATGATGGATTTTCCTGATCCGGCTTCCTGTCTGAAGAGAGCCGAAACGGATGTGCTGTCGCTTGACCGCCTCAAGGAGATGGATTGGGATCGCATAGACAACGAGGACGAAGCGGACGTCTGCATGTTCAGGCTGCTGGGCTCCTACGAGAATTTATCTTACGCAACCGACTGGTTCGAAGCTCAGGGCTTTCGCGTCTTCGACAACTTCAGTAGCGCTCACCCTTATATTGAGAGGGATGGCACACAGCGCGTTGCCGCCGGATACTCGATCCGAAAGAACGGTCCGAAGTTTCCAACAACGGGAATTGTTCGGCGGGCGTTTCGATCAATTCCGTATAGCATGATCGTGAACGCCACATGGTCGAAAGACGGCAAGAGGCTGATCGGCGTCGAGACGAACTTCAACACTTTATAGTCGGGGCCGGGGGAACAGATGCATCCCAATCTCGCTCGTCGGCCTTGTGGCGACGGCCGTAGTCTTCGTGCTTCAGGCTATTCCGATCACCGGCATATTCCTGATGTTCGCGTTTGCCATGTTCTGGTCGGTCGTGCTCATTAGCGCAAGCCTGATCGGGGTCGCAACCGAGTTTTTATCGGGCGAGTGTCGCGCATATGGCTCCTGTTGCCGCTGGTTAAATTTAGTGAGGTCGGTCAGACATCCAAGTGATCGAAAGCGGCTCGATCAGCCGACTACAGGCAATCCTGTGCAATGCCGGGGCGACGTTCCGCGGCGACCCCACATACACCGGGGACGGCTATCACCCTTCGCCATGGCGCGCCTGTAGGCCGGTCTATCGCCGATGCGGTGAAGGTAGGCGCGCAGGTTGGGCCGATCGGAGATCTGCCGGCCCGAAAGCCGCCGAGGATGGGAACATCTTGGCCGAGCGGTTGGCCCGCGCGGCGGAGCGGCCCCGCTCAGCGGGCGACTTGCGGTGATCTTATGGCTGACATCGGTCATTAGACCGCCTGTCCCATGGCCAGGGCTGCTGGCCGCTGGTCGACGCCGGCAACTGGAGCAAGTGTTGCGCTGGCGTGCGTCGCGGCTTGCGCCGACGAATCCGGTAGACGGCCGCCGGAGGAATGTTTGCAAACGTATGCCCAATAAAGCTAGCCTTCAGGCCCAAACGATCGAGCAGAGGCCTTGAGATCGGGCATCGCGGGCCATAGGTGAACTGATAAAACGCGCCGTCGGCGCGAAGGTGTGCGAATGCCCCATTCAGGATCGAAAGGACTTTCCTAGGGGGCATCGAGAGTAGCGGGAGGCCGCTTATGACGGCCCCTGCCGGCATGCCGTTGAACAGAACAACGTCGTGCAGTCTTGCCGCATCCATCCTGAGGGTTGTTGCGCATGGAAAGTGGAAATTCAGCTTTGCGGCGAAATCCGATCCGAATTCGATGAGCGCCAGGTTCTCTTCGGCTATACCCTTCGCGATCAGAGCGCGTGTGAACGCACCCGTCCCGGGGCCGAGTTCGATGACTGGGCCGATCTCCGGCGAGACCTCCGATACCATCAGAGCCGACAACGCGCGTCCGGACGGCACGACAGCGGCGACACGGAGGGGGTCGGAGAGCCAGGCACGAAAGAAGTGGAAGGCGTCGGCCGCTTTGCTTGTCATGAGCGGCTCCCCCTTGGGGCTGCTCGCCACCGGCACCGAGCGGCAACTCGCCATGTCAGCGCGAGCAGCGCCTCGGTTGCGATGAGGAGGACAAGCATCTTGATCGCCAAAGTCGATGCGGACATTCCAGGAGCTAACAGCACGGCAAAGTAGCCAGCCGCGATGAACAGGCCATTCCATAGAGTGATGCCTAGCACGGTCCCGCCGGCAAATCGTCGGAAGTCCGCATGAATGAGTCCGGCGACCACGGGCGCGATCAGGCGCACCGTCGGTATGAGTTGGGAGGCGAAGATCAGGGTGCGCTCCCGCTCCCGGAATGATGCGAGAGTTTTGTCGATGCGTGCTGATGCCAGGCCCAGCAACCTGCCTGTCCGATACAGCAGCCGGACGGACCTGTTCTGTCCCAATGCGCGAACGAGCAGGTAGAGGGCAAGCCCTCCGCAAAAGCTTCCGGTCGTCGTAACGATGGTAGCGACCGGGACGGACCAGGCGCCGTCAACAGCAGCAATGCCGATTGCGACCAGGACACCGTAGGACGGCAGAGCGGGAATGAAGCGCTCCGCCAGTCCGATCGCGAACAGGCCGACCACTCCGTATGTCGCGATCCAGTCGATGAGGCTTCCGAGCGGGTCCACGCGTCAGACCTCTCTGCTAACGGCTGGCGCATCCAGACGGATGATGGCTGACAGCGCCTTCGGTTGGCCTAGACCCGTCAGCGTCTCAGGCACGTTCCGAAGCCGAGCCGCGACATGTCTCTCCCGAGCACGTTGGGACGGGGTACTATCAGTGGTCCAATTCTTTGCCATTGTGGGTCCTTTGCTTTGCTGAGCTGCCAGCCGCGGCCACCGAAGGCGCCGCTTGTGAGGGTTCGCCTTCGGTGGCTTGAGGGTCGCCATTGCATCGGGGGAAGAGTGGCGACCCCTCGGATCGCCGGGAGCGGGGCGGCTTCCGTGATCCGATTTCAGTTCGTCCTAGCTGAAGCCAGGTTTAGAGGCAGATTGGTCGTGCCTGGCGGGGTGCGCAGCCTGCGCATCCTTCTGCTGGGGGACTGCCCACCTTCGCTCTTACCCTCGAAGGTCATGCCCCAAGCAGTGATTCTCAACCGAGGCCGCCGTTCGCGAAGACGTTTTGCCCGTCGATCCATGCGCCGTCCTGGGAGCAGAGAAGCGCGATGACGTTTGCGATGTCCTCCGGTTGACCCAGACGCCGCAGAGGTGTCGCTTCAGGAATACCTCGGAGTGCTTCCTCGCCATGCTGGCGCAGCAACTGGGTATCGACGGCGCCTGGTGACACGGCGTTGACCGAGATATTGCGGCCCGCCAGTTCTTTGGCGAGCACGCTCGAGTAAATTTCCTGCGCTGCCTTGGTGGCTGCGTAGGCACCCGTATATGCGGGCTTCTGGAGAATGATGCTCGAGCTCAGGCTGACGATCCTGCCGCCGTCACGGGTGCGTCGTGCCGCCTCGCGTAAAACATTGAAACTACCCGTCATATTGGTTGCGATCATTCGATTGAAAGCATCGTCGGTCATGTGGGAAAAGGGACCGACATTCATGATCCCGGCATTGTTGACCACCACGTCCACGCCGCCATAAGCCTCGTCATGGGCATTGAACAAGGCCTTGACAGCAGCCGGATCTGCAACGTCCGCCTGGCGCGCCATTGCACGACCGCCAGCCGCCTTGATGTCGGCTACGACTTGATCGGCCAGGTCGCGATTGGTGAGGTAGTTCACCGTAACGGCATAGCCGTCGCGCGCCAGACGGCGGGCAGTGGCAGCGCCGATGCCACGCGACGAGCCGGTGATGACGGCAGCCCGGCCGGCGCCAGGGACAGTGCCAGGATTGGCTGCGGAGGTTTGGGCCGAAGCCGTTCCACTGAGAGCAAGGGCGGCCGGTGCGGCGGCTGCAAGCGCCATGAAGGTTCGGCGGGAATTATCAGTATCGGACATCGGGAAGGTCTCCTTTTCGAGAATTGCGAAAGCTCGCGGATACGGCCGAGGCCGGTTCAGTCGTGACTGCCCCCGAAGCTAAAGAGCAATGCGCTTGGTTTGCTGCGACAAACAGCAGCCCAGGGCCGAAACCACTGTGTATTTCAGCCGCATTCGTTCCGTTCGCAGTGATAGACACTGCTACCGGTAAAGTTTGCTCTCATTGAACATCTATATTGACGGCGCTGCTGTTTCTGTCATGTTGACTGCACTCCTCGCTTGGCTGGCACCTTCAAGCTAGATGGAGTGTCCGATGATCAGAATGCCTGAACCATCAAGAAACTTGCCTATTCCTACAGATGGCAATACACTGTCACGAGACGGCCGTGTTTTGACCTGGCCTCACAACCAACCGGAGGCTCGCGTGTCGTCATCGCTTCTTGCGGCGGTCACCGCCTATATCGAAGAACAGGGTGGCGGGCAGGGCCTATTTCCAACGCCAATAGAAGGCTTCAACATCGTCCGGTCTTTCCAGGCGATGATGCCGATGCGGGCGCTTTACCGGCCGTCGCTCTGTGTCGTGATTCAGGGCGCGAAGGAGATCCACTTCGGAGACGACAGGCTGGACTACGGCGCGTTGGAGTGCCTGGTCGTGAGCGTCGAGCTTCCGGCGAAGGGTCGGATCGTAGAGGCAAGTCCTGAGGCGCCTTATGTCGGTGTCACCATCGATTTCGACGTCGCCACGATGCGCGAGGTTCTGGAGCAGCTGGATACCCCGCCAGTTCCAGCTTCTGATCCTGGACCCTGTGTTTTTGTGGGCAAGGTGGACGAACCATTGGCAGACTGCCTCCTGCGTCTGATCCGGATGACGAAGACACCGAAGGCAATCCCGATCCTTTATCCATCGGTGATGCGCGAGATCTGCTACTGGTTGCTGAGTGGACCGCATGGCGCCGAACTCTGCAAGCTGGCGCTTCCGGAATCGAATATCGAGCGCGTGGCCAAAGCCATATCTACGCTGCACGTGAACTTCGCGCAGACGCTGCGGATCGAACAATTGGCAGAGATTGCTCGGATGAGCCCGTCGTCCTTCCACCAGCACTTCAAGGCGCTGACCTCGATGTCCCCGCTTCAGTTCCAGAAACAACTGCGCCTTCTCGAGGCTCGACGCCTGATGGTTGCCGAGGCCGCAAACGTGGCGGAGGCTGCCTACCAGGTCGGCTACGAAAGTGCTTCGCAATTCAGCCGCGAATATTCTCGCACGTTTGGGGCTGCGCCAAAGCAGGACGTCATGAACCAGCAGCGCCTGTACAGCAAGTACGCCAGCAGGAAGGTGCAAAGTGCGTAGCTTGTAGATCGCGTGTTCAAGGGGCGCTCTCTGCAGTTCACCTGCTTGGAGCGACCTTCTTGATATGAGCAAGCAAATGCCATCCTGGGGTGATATGCTTTCGGTATCGCCGCCGGGCGTTCGTCATATAAGCTTTTCCAGCGCGGCCGGATAGAAAAATGAACGGGGCGCACACCTCTTCGCTACACTTCACGGACGACCCTTTGAACTGACTGAACCAGCAATCTTCCCTGCTGAACTGGAGGATTAGGCACGGAATTTGTGCTTTTTGGCATTCGTAGTCGTGCGCCAAGCGGTTAGCGTCACGTCGCGATGAGCGGGTGCAGGTAGATTGGAAAGGAGATCGCGCGCCTTGCCGATGTACTCTGGAGCGCTCGGGGCCTTTGACGTCGTGGGTGGCACGAACCTCTGACCTCGATCGTCCGCCTCACGCCAAAAAAAGAACCGAAGGTACGCCCCTGCTCGATCAGGCCATCGTACTGCGCCGCGTGCAATGAGGTGCGTGCAACTGCCTTGACGGAACGGTCGCGCGGGCACCCGGCACGCCTTTCGATAGGGAACGTACAATAGATCCGGGAGGTAGCACCATACTCGTCGAACTCGTTTGCTGGTCGCAGTGGACCACGGAGCCCTTGATGCGTGAATTGCAGTCAACACAAAATGGCCTGATGACCGGCATGATTGCGCGCATACGCGCTTGTGTCACCCTTGCAGGATTGCTGACCCTTGCGGCTTGCGACGATCCGCGGAACGCGCAATCTCAGACAGTTGTCCCACCGCCGCCCGCCGTCACGGTCGTCGCCATTCGCCGCGACGAGGTGCCGATCTTTGTCGAGATGCCAGGGCGCACATCCGCTTTTCAGACTGCCGAAATCCGGCCGCAGATCGGCGGCTTGATCCAGAAGCGGATGTTCACCGAAGGTCAGGAGATTAAGGCGGGCCACCAGCTCTATCAGATTGATCCTGCTCCCTATCAAGCGAGCCTCAACAGCGCCGAGGCTGCTCTGGCTCGTGCCGAAGCGTCGGTCAGCCTGGCCGAAAGCAATGCCAACCGCGCCAGGATCCTCACCGGCACCAGGGTTATGAGTCAGCGGGATCTGGAAACCGCGGAAGCGACGCTGCGCCAGGCGAATGCGGATGTGCTTTCGGCCGAGGCCTCGGTCGAGGCCGCACGGATCAACTTGGCCTATACACGCGTCCTATCACCCATCGACGGCCGTACCGGCCGCTCCTCGGTGACCGCCGGGGCGCTCGTCACCGCCAACCAGACCGCAGCGCTGCTCACCATCACTCGGCTGGATCCGATCTATGTCGATCTGACGCAGCCGAGCGCGCGCCTGCTGCAACAGCAGCGGGCGATCGCGAGCGGTGCGTTACGGCGCGACACAGCCGACCAGGCGCCGGCCCGGCTGATTCTAGAGGACGGCTCCGAATATCCTCGTCCCGGCAAACTGCAGTTCTCCGAGGTCGTCGTCGACCGGGGCACCGGCTCGATCACGTTACGCGCCATCTTCCCCAACCCCGAGGGGACGCTGATGCCCGGCATGTTCGTCCGCGCCCGGGTCGAGGAAGGGGTTGCCGACCGGGCTCTATTGGTGCCCCAGCAGGCCGTCACGCGCACCCCGCGCGGAGAGGCTTCGGCCTTTGTCGTGAACGCGCAGGGCGTGGTGGAAGCACGTATCCTCACGACCGAGCGCGCCATAGGCACCAACTGGCTCGTCACCGACGGTATCCAGCAGGGTGAACGCGTCATCGTCGAAGGCGTCCAGCGGGTGCGTCCGGGCGGCACTGTCAAAGCGACCGAGACGACAATGCAGGCACTCAACGAGCGAAACGACAACGCAACCCAGGCCGCGCGCCCGCGCGTCGGCGGCTGATAGGTGGACTTCCATGGCCCGTTTTTTCATCGATCGCCCGGTCTTCGCCTGGGTGATCGCAATTGCGATCGTGTTGTTCGGCGTTTTGTCGTTGCGTACGCTGCCGGTCTCCCAGTATCCAGCAATCGCCCCGCCCGCGATCTCGATCAATGTGAGCTATCCGGGCGCCTCCGCCGTGACGGTGCAGGATACGGTGGTTCAGGTCATCGAGCAGCAGCTCAATGGCATCGACAACCTGCTCTACTTCACCGCCAACAGCAGCAAGGATGGCAGCGCCACCATCACGTTGACCTTCGCGCAAGGCACCGATCCGGACACTGCGCAGGTTCAGGTGCAGAACAAGCTGTCGCTGGCTACGCCCCGCCTGCCGCAGATCGTGCAGCAGCAGGGAATTCGCGTCGCAAAGTCAGCTGGCAACTTCTTGTTGGTCGTCGGTCTGGTGTCGACCGATGGAAGCATGGACCGGACCGACATCTCGGATTTCATTGTCTCCTCGCTGCAGGATCCGTTGAGCCGTACCGCGGGCGTCGGCGACTTTCAGGTGTTCGGTTCCCAGTACGCCATGCGCATCTGGCTCGACCCTGCGAAGCTGGTGAACTTCAGCATGACACCGTCCGATGTGTCGGCCGCGATCCGGGCCCAGAACGTACAGGTCGCCAGCGGCGAGCTCGGCGCGGAACCGGCAGTTCCGGACCAACAGATGAATGCGACTGTCGTCGGTCCGTCCTATCTGCAAACGCCTGAGGAGTTCGGCGCCATCCTGCTGCGTGTACAGCCCGACGGTTCTCAGGTGCGGCTGCGCGACGTGGCACGAGTTGAGATCGGCAGCGAGAACTATACGACCCTTAGCTATTTCAATGGACAGCCGGCGGCTGGGATCGGCATCAGACTGGCGAGCGGTGCGAATGCCCTTGACGCCGCAGCCGCAGTGCGCGCGACGATCGCGCGCCTACGGCCCTCCTTTCCTGCCGGTCTCGAAGCCGTCTACCCTCTGGATACGACGCCGTTCGTCCGCCTGTCGATCGAGAGCGTGATCTATACGCTGATCGAGGCGGTCGTGCTCGTCTTCCTGGTGATGTTCCTGTTCCTGCAGAATTTCCGGGCGACGTTGATTCCAACCATCGCGGTCCCGGTGGTGCTGCTCGGCACCTTTGCGGTGCTGCAGGTGGCAGGGTTCAGCATCAACACGCTAACGATGTTCGGGATGGTGCTGGCGATCGGCCTCCTGGTCGATGACGCCATCGTGGTGGTCGAGAATGTCGAGCGCGTGATGGCCGAGGAGCATCTGTCGCCGCTCGAGGCGACCCGCAAGTCCATGGACCAAATCACGGGGGCGCTCGTCGGTATAGGCCTCGTGCTGTCCGCGGTGTTCCTGCCCATGGCCTTCTTCGGCGGCTCCACCGGCGTCATCTATCGCCAGTTCTCAATCACCGTCGCAACCGCCATGGGCCTTTCGGTGCTCGTCGCGATCATCTTCACCCCGGCGCTTTGCGCCACAATTCTGAAGCCGCACAAGCCAGGCCAGGGCCAGCGGGGCTTCTTCGGCTGGTTCAACCGTGGTTTCGACTGGGCCACTCGTGGCTATGCAAGCGGCGTCCGGCACGCGCTCAGGCGGCCGCTGCGGATGATGATGATGTTCGCGGCCCTGTTGGTCATACTCGCGGTAATGTTCGTGCGCTTGCCGAGCGCCTTCCTGCCTGACGAGGATCAGGGGACCGCGTACGTTCAGGTCGTCTCGCCCCCCGGGGCGACCACAGCGCGCACGCAACGCACGCTCGATGAAATTTCCCGCTTTATTCGCGAGGAGGAGAGCAGCGTCGTCGCTTCAACGTTCGCCATCAATGGGTTCAGCTTCACCGGCCGAGGTCAGAGCGCCGGCATGGCATTCCTCAGCCTGCGCAATTGGTCGGACCGCCCCGGCGCTCAAAACAGCGTGCAGGCATTGACGCGGCGTATCATGGCCCGCTTTGCCAACTACCCCGATGCGATGGTCTTCGCCTTCGCACCACCCGCAATCACCGAGCTGGGCAATGCCACGGGTTTCAACTTTCAGCTCCTCGATCGCGGCGGCCTCGGACACGAGGCCCTCATGGGTGCTCGCGGCCAGCTTCTGGGCCTGGCGGCGCAAAGCCCTGTGCTTGCGGGCGTGCGACCGAACGGGCAGAACGATGAAGCCCAGTTCCGCCTGGTGATCGATTGGGAACGCGCCAGCGCCCTCGGCCTTTCGGTATCCGACATCAACAGCACGCTCTCCACCGCCTGGGGGGCAACGTACGTGAACGACTTCATGGATCGGGGCCGCGTGAAGCGAGTCTACATGCAGGGCGACGCCTCGGCGCGCATGCTGCCGGGCGACCTCGACCGCTGGTTCATTCGCAACGCCAGCGGACAATTGGTGTCTTTTTCCGCCTTTGGCCATGCCGAATGGAGTTACGGTTCGCCGCGGCTCGAACGGTTCAACGGCGTTGCCTCGGTGGAGATCGCCGGCGCTGCGGCACCCGGGTACACCAGCGGCCAGGCGATGGCCGAGATGGAGCGGCTTGTCGCGCAGCTGCCGGCCGGCTTCGGCTTCGACTGGAGCGGCATCTCCTACGAGGAGCGGCTGTCGGGAGCCCAGGCTCCTGCGCTCTATGCGCTATCGCTACTGATTGTCTTCCTTTGCCTGGCGGCGCTCTACGAAAGCTGGTCGATCCCGGCGGCTGTGATGCTCATCGTGCCGCTTGGGATCTTGGGTGCGGTCGCGGCTATGCTCGGCCGCGGGCTGTCGAACGATGTTTATTTCCAGGTCGGCTTGCTTACCACCGTCGGTCTCGCTGCGAAGAATGCCATCTTGATCGTCGAATTTGCCAAGGACGGCTTCGATCGCGGGCAAAGCCTGGTCGAGGCGGCGCTAGAGGCCGCTCGCCAGCGCCTGAGGCCGATCATCATGACCTCGCTCGCTTTCGGTCTTGGCGTCCTGCCGCTCGTTGTTGCCAGTGGTGCAGGGTCTGGCGGGCAGAATGCGATCGGGACGGGGGTGCTCGGCGGAGTGATGAGCGGTACGCTCTTTGCCATCATCTTAGTGCCAGTCTTCTTCGTTATTGTGCTCAAGCTGTTCCGAACCAGGAGAAAGGGTGAGGCGGAGCAGGCGGCAGCTGCGCCGCATCCTCTCCCGACACCAGGAGAGGAAGCGCGATGCTCTGCCTGGTGATATGGGAGGCCGCATCCGTGCATCGGCACAGCGCGACGTCGCTCATATCGTCGGCCCGCCGAAGCGTCGCCGCTTTTCCGCTCCTCGACCGTACCTCTCGTTTCGCTACCTGGCGACGATGCAAAGCACCAAAACGAACGTCAATCGGCCAGTTCCGTCTGACCGTCCATTTGAAGGACGGGCGTTCCAGAACGTTGGCTTAAGGCCGGTTCCCTGCCTTCGATACCTGACTCTTCATCTTACCGCCGCAAGGTTCGACCGAACCAGATAACTTCCGGCTGATCTGAAGGATCAGGCAAGAAATTTGCGCCTTTTGGCATTCGTCATCGTGCGGTCGGCGCGTAGCGTCGGGGCGCAATGCTCGGCGACTGGCGGGGCCGGTTTCAACACAGCCCTCCTTTCGAGGAGAACCGCTGGATCATTGATCGGGCAAATCGTCAATCCGCGCGTCTGACTCGCAGCGCCGTTGCAGCCGAACCGAACGGAAGGGAATCAATCCGGTGAAAATCACCCAACTTCTCTTCAACGGTCCATATGACGCCCCGTATCGCATCAGCGTCATGACCGTTTGCTTTACGGGAATAGAACGTGTCTTTAATCTCTTTCCGACTTGTTGCACGTCGCGCCTGTTCGGGCCGTTCCTATCCTTGCAACCCAGCTACACAGGACCGCAGGCCCGAACCCTGACGGTGTCAAGGGGTCTCGCCGATGGCATGGCCGTACGGTTATTTTACTGATTTGAATGCGGACTCGGATCGCCCATCGAGGCTGATGAATGATAGAGAGCGGAGCCCGATACGGCCTTCAGCGGAAGGTTGCTGGTCAGGGGACGAGCTGCCGCTCGGCAGGATAACAATCGTCGGCCTCCAGTCGGACCGCTGCGTCGATATCTTCTATCTCAAGCCGAAAGAAACATGGCTCGGCGGTTAACAGCGACAGCACGGATCCATGGGCTTCCGGACGATTGCGAGGATATTACGGATGATAGCGCATGGAGCGCGGAGCATGGGCGCTTTAGCATCAACGGCGAACTGTGCTCACGGGGATTGTGTCCGCGCATCATGGCGTCACGGGCAGATCAAAGAATTACCCCCGATGGATCTCGGCAGGCCGGAGGAGTATTTCGGGCCGCTCAGGACCCGTGCGGAGGACATTGGCGTAGAACGCGACGTCGAGCTTTCTCCCGTGCGCCTGTTTTACGACCTCGCTGACAGATTACGCGTCGGGTATCAGGTTACCATCGTTGCAACTGCCCGTCTCCCCACCAATTGCGCAGCACTTGGTTGCGGTTGCCGGTTTTGTGCCTGGGTGCGGGTTCGTGAGGCATGGACTGGAAACATTCCGCGGTCGGTTTGTCTCTTGCCCTTTGGACTAGCGCGGTGTTCTCAGGCCGCTGGATTGCCTTCATATGAAGACGCGGGAAACCCAAAGCTTGACGGATTTTGCTTTCTGCCAGACGCAGCTGACGTTCATTTCAAAAGGCGCCGTCTCCCGTCATACGCTGGCGTTGGGGCGAGCGCGCGAACCTGCGAGGCGTCAGATCTTCCATAGCGTGGTCCCCACCTTGCGGCAGGCATTGACCCGTCGCCCGATCCAGAGCTGGGAATGAAGAGGCCATTCACGACCGCAATACCCGCCGCGGAAGCCGTCGGGACACTACGGGTGCTCCCGCGCGAAAAGGCGGCGAAGGCCGCAGCGACGAGCCTTACCGTCGGCACGAGGTGGAGCGCGAAGCCCAGTGCGACTCGATTCCGTCGTCAGCGGACATCACCAAACACGATAGGAAGGCCACGAACATCGCTGCGCGGTCATTACGGGCACGAGCCTCGCGCCGATGGCGAACATGCCATGGGGTGATCCGTCCGAAGGCGCTTCCTGCGCATAGGCGATGGACGCCGGCAGAACTACTCCACTGGCCAGCAGGATCGGCAGAAGCATACGCATCGGATTTTCCATAGTTGGGATCGTAATGGCCACCGAACGCGACCATGTTTCACGGTTTACATCCGGTGGCCCGGAGTTTGCCGGGGGCAGGCAACCTCCTAATGAATTAAAAGGCAGGCGAGGTTTTTGTGCATCAGCCCATCCGCTCGAATGTCACGTCGCCAAGTTGCTCAAGTGTGGCCCACAGCTTCGCCGCAACTTGCGGGTCGTCGGCTTTTTCAGGAATCCCGGCCCAGCCGGGTAAGCCGCCCAGCCCCAGAAACCCGTTTGGACCGTAGTATCCGCTAGCCGCCGCCTGCGGCGACGTTGCCGCATATAGGGTTGGTAGAGCTCCTTGAGCGGGCGGCTGGAACAGGAAAGGCATGTATCTATGGTTGCGCCCCTCCAGGCTGTCCAAGCCGGGGCCGTCCGGGACCAGGTTGGTGCGGGCGATACCGGGATGGGCAGCTATGGACGAGATACCCCAGCCTTCCGCCGCGCTGCGCCTCTGCATCTCAAAGGCAACCAGGAGGATGGCGAGCTTGCTGTTGTCATAAGCCGCCCCATAGTCGTAGTCCTGAACCAGTTGCAGGTCGGCGAAGTTGATTGCGCCCATGAACGAGCGGCTGCTCGAAACCCAGACGACGCGCGGGGAATTGCCTTCGCGCAGCAGCGGCAGCAGCCAGGCGGTCAGGGCAAAATGACCGAGCGTGTTCGTAGCGAAAACCCGCTCGAACCCGTTGGCGCTCACTTCGCGGTTTTTCCGCCCCATGACACCCGCATTGTTGATGAGGATGTCCAGGCTTCGTCGGGAAGCGCGCATCTTTTCCGCAAAGCTGGCAACCGAAGCGAGGTCCGAAAGATCAAGCGTCTCGAAACGGATCGAAGCGCCGGGAGCGGTGGCCCTAATGCGTTGGACGGCTTCTTCGCCCCGTTCCTGCTTCCGCGACGCAATGATTACGTCCGCCCCGGCGCGTGCAAGTTGAAGGGCGTCATGAAAGCCTAAGCCACTTCGGTCGTCCACAGGGTAACCGTTGCCGCCCGTGACGAGCGCCGAACGCCCTTGCAGCGAAGGGATGTCGGCTGCCGTCCAATCGGGGATTCCCGGCAATCCTTGTTGACGGGGGGACAAGGGTGGCATGCTTGCCCTGACGGCTATTCCGCCGCCCACGGCCGCGACACCAGCTCCCACCGCACTGTATCGAATAAACGAACGGCGCGAAAATCCTGATGCTTTGATTTTGATTGTCCCGTTCTCTCCCGGTGTATCTGTCATATTACGAATCTTCCCGAGTGATGGATTTGGGATGGTTAGGAGAGGTCGGCGTTGCGAAGGGTAGCTGCAATGCGCGCATTTGCGATCAGCATGGCGATGCCAGTCAGGATGCTTGCGAACGGGACTGTCAGCAGACCGAGCCCCAGGCCATTGGGAACTTGGGCCATTGTTGCCGCACCGCTGATCATGCCGACGATCAGAGGACCGAGCGCGGGGCCGGCCCCAGGAGCCCGGAGCCGATCATCAGGTCCAGGTCTTCCTTTATCGACTCGGCGAGGACGAAGGGTAATATCCGGTCGATCTGGGACATGGCGCTGACTAAAAATAGCGTAATAAGCAGCATTGTGGCCCGCCGACCCTCAACGTATTCATCGCCGCTCGCAGTAGATATGGTGGGTAGATCAGCGTGCTTATCTATTGACGAAGCGGCCGTTTCTGTCATGCTTGATGCTTCCCTGGCTGTGACTGGCATCACCAAGCTAGAGGAACTCTCAAATGACCAGAATGCCGAATACCCCAAGAAACTTGCTTATTCCTGCAAGGCCTGACATGTTGCCGGTTGAAGGGCGAGTGCTGCGCTGGCCTCGAAACCAACCGGAGGTCCGCGTGTCGTCATCGCTACTTGACGGAGTCACCGCATACATCGAAAATCAGGGCGGCGGTGAAGGCCTGTTTCCGACGCAGATCGAGAACGTCAACATCATCCGTTCCTACCAGCAGCGGATGCCGATGCGGCAGATCTATCGTCCGTCGCTTTGCGTGGTGGCCCAAGGGGCGAAGGAAATCCTGTTTGGCGACGAGACGCTTCGCTACGGCGCAATGGAGTGCCTGGTCGTCAGCATGGAGATGCCGGCCAGCGGGCGGGTCGTCGACGCCAGTCCGCAGGCGCCATATGTCGGCATCACGATCGATCTCGACATGACGATACTACGAGAGGTGCTGGAGCAGCTGGAGACGCCCCCGGTTGCGCCTGCCGCGCCCGGTCCGTGCGTGTTCGTCGGGAGGATCGACGAGGCGCTGGCGGAATGTGTGCTGCGCCTGATCCGGATGTCCGAGAGCCCGAAGGCGATACCCATTCTTTACCCATCCGTCATGCGTGAGATTTGCTACTGGCTTCTCACCAGCCCGCACGGTGCCGAGCTCTGCAGTCTGGCACTTCCGGAATCGAACTTCATGCGTATCGCGAAGGCCATTTATTTCCTGCGCGCCAATTTCGCGCAGGCGCTGCGGGTGGAGCAAATGGCCGAGGTGGCGCGCATGAGCCCGTCATCGTTTCATCAGCATTTCAAGCAGCTCACCTCGGTGACACCGCTTCAGTTCCAGAAGCAGTTGCGCCTCCTTGAGTCGCGACGCCTAATGGTCGCGGACGCTGCAAGCGTCGAGGAAGCCGCCTACAAGGTCGGCTACGAAAGCGCTTCGCAGTTCAGCCGCGAATACTCCCGGATGTTCGGCGTTGCCCCAAAGCAGGACGCGCTGAACCACCAGCGCATGTATAGCCAGTACGCCAGCCGCAAGGCGCGGACAGCCTAGGCACCGTTTGCAGCAGGTCGCTCCTTGCCGCCTCGGTTCGGAGCGGCCTTCCTGATATGCTGCGAAGAAATGCCATTGTGAGTGGCGCGGATATGCCTCCGGCCGTCAGCTGCCGACGGGCGGCGTCACATCAGGTTTTCCTGCATTGCCTGATAAACGGTCCTTATGATTGGCCGAAAACCAAGACTGCGAGCGAGCGAGACATCCATGTGCAGGCGCCAAGGATTGCCGAGCGGCGCTGAGGACGGTTGCATTGTTCCGCCGACCAGGGCGACGAGCTCGTAGATCGAGGTCGGCGCCTCATCGGCGATATTGACGATGCGTCCATCCAGCGTGCCGGTCAGGGCCAGGCCCATGGCTGTGGCGATGTCGAGATGATGTATCATGCTCATCCTCTGGGCAGGATGCATTTTGAAGTTTGTGACCAATCGCGGCAACTCTTCGAGATGTCCGTCCTTGTCGCCATAAACGAAGCCGAACCGCTGGATCGCCCAGTTTAGCCCGCTTTCACGTAGCGCGTTCTCGGCGGCGAGCTTGCTGGCCGGATAGGCTTGTTGCGGGTTGGCCGCATCGTCCTCGCGGCCAGGGTGCGGGCTGTCCGCGTCATAGACATTGGACGTGCTCGCCATGATGAACCGCGCCTCGGGCGCGCACGCCTTTGCCGCGGCGATGAGGTTGCGCGTGCCTTCGAGGTTGCTCTTCCAGATCAGGTCGGTGTCGGGCGTTCGAAAAACCGCGGCGAGATGGATGATCGCTGATATGCCCTCCACCGCTCGCATGAGAGAAGCAGGATCGAGAAGGTCCGCCTCCACCGCGCTCACGCCGGCGGGCGCCTCTTTACCGCCGCGCATCAGGGCACGGCAATTCACCCTCGCCTCGACAAGGCGCGGAAGAAGGCGGGCTCCGACGAGCCCCGTTGCACCGCTCACCAAGACTGTCATGAAGCTGTTCCTTTCTGCAGCAGGTTTTCGAGACGCTCCGTTGCGGTCTGAAGAACCTTGACCGCGATCGCAATGTCGGCATCGTCGATGCCGTCGAAAGCAACCGAGCGGATGAAGGAGAGATCGGGCAGCTCGCCCCACAGCTTCGCGCCGGTGGCGGTGATGCGCAGAAGCTTCTGGCGCTGATCAGCCCGGTCCGGCTCTTGCTCGACGAGACCCTTGAGCACGAGGGTCGCGACGATGCCGGTCATTGTGGCGCGTTCGATCGCAAGCAACCGCACGAGGTCACGCTGCATGGTCGGCCCGGTAGTTGCGAGCTGGTAGAGCACGTACCACTGCACGGACCCGAGATCGTGAGGACGCAGGAGCGAGTCCATGACCGCCCGGCCGGCGAAGTAGCATCGCTTCGTCCAGGCCCCGATTAGGTCGCGATCTGTCTCTTTCTTCTCACCAACCACTGATGCATACTCCTAACTTGCTAGCTACCTAGCGAATATGTAAGGAATCAAACGAATGTCAAGAAGGATCTGCTTCGCCTTATCACTGTCTGGCGGGAGAGGGGGCAGGATCGGCGGACGGACTGGAGGCCGATTCCTGGCCGCTTCGCGGACTGTCGCGCGAGCTGGGTGAGGCGTCTTCCTATTCAACTGCAGGATCAGGCAGGAAATTTGAGATTCTGGGCATTCGTCACGCCGCAGCCGGCGTGTAATTTCCGCAGCGCAATGCTCGACGATTTTCCGGGCCTGTTCCAAGGCCGCGCAATTGTAGAAGGCACCGGATTATTGGGAAGCCATCGAACTTAGGGCGGCACGACTCTCAACTCGACGTCCACTACTCGTCAAAAGGAACATAGAATGTTGAAATCGGTAACAGGCCCAATGCTGGCCGCAGCGCTCGTCGCAGGAATGATAGGCCTTCCGGCAGGAGATGCTTTCGCACAGACCTCTTCGCCGGATCAGATTGTCGGCGTCTGGGAATCCGATGACGGCAACCTCAAACTCGAGATGTTTGACGCCGGAGGAAGCTATGCGGCCCGGGTTCTCCACGGAAAGCTTTTAATGGAGGCTGACGGCAAGACCTTCAAGAAGGATACCCTCAATCCGGATCCGAAGCTCAGAAGCCGTTCGCTGGAACGAGCCGTCCTTGTGACCAACCTCAAGTGGGATCCAGCTGACGATCGCTGGGAAGGCGGAAATTTCTACAGCGGAGCGACCGGTCGGACCCATTCCGCACAAGCAACGCTCGTGAGCGGAAAACTGGAGCTTCGCGCCTATATGGGCACCGCCATATTCGGCCGGACCATGGTGCTTCGCCGCGCGCAATGAAACGGGGCGAAGGTACCAGGGGGACAGCCATGCCTTTGAAGAGGAGCGCGCAATGGGTGTGCCATCTAACACAATCACCATAGCGGGCAGTTCGCCGACCATAGCTCGGCAACTCGCCAGGCAGAGCGGAGGCTCTCATGGTGCTGCATTGCGCTGGAGCGCTCGGCTTCTCGTCGCCGCGAGTTGGATCAGCGGCGCTATCTTCGCGACTTACATCATCGCTTTCTTCGGCGGCGTGGTCTTGGCCGGAGCCGGCGAGCGATGGAACGAGTCCCTTCCCGGTTTGTACGATGGCGGCGCATTGCTTTCGACGGCAGCCATCGGCGTGCACTTCATGGCTGGGGGCGTGCTCCTGCTGCTCGGACCTGTCCAGTTGATCGGAAGCGTGCGCCGCAATGTTCCCGCCCTCCATCGCTGGCTGGGCCGAAGCTACGTCATTTCGGCCGGTTTGGCCGGGCTGGGTGGGCTTGGCTTCATATTGCGAAGAGGCACGGTCGGCGGACCGATAATGGACACGGGCTTCGGCATCTACGGCGCATTGATGGTGCTCTGCGCCGCCATGGCCTATGCCCGAGCCCGGGCCGGCAATTACGATCAGCATCGCGCCTGGGCGGTCAGGCTGTTCGCGCTGACGGTCGGCTCCTGGCTGTACCGGATGGAATATGGCGCCTGGTTCCTATTGAGCGGCGGTGTCGGAATTAGACCCGGCTTTACCGGCTTGTTCGACGCGATCATGATGTTCTTTTTCTATGTCCCCAATCTCATCGTCGCCGAACTCTTTATCCGGGCGCGCCGCCGGGATTTTGGCGCGCTTGCCAGCTTTGGAGCAGCAACGGTGCTCCTGGCTGCAAGCGCCTTCATTATCTTCGCGACCTGGAGCTTCACCGCTCGCAGTTGGGGGCCGAGAATGATCAGCGGCATCACGGAAGCGTCGCTGTAGGCCGTCCTTCAACCAATACTGGCGTGGCAGATGAGCCGGACCTCGCGCGAACCTGAGCCCCATCAGAACCTGGGCGATTGTTTGCCCTCCAATAGTTCGTCGTGGGCCGCACGAATGCAGGATCAGGCATGACTTTTGCGGGTTCCGGCATGGCGGTTTGCCGCGCCGCGGGCATGCTGGCGATGAAGAAGAAAGGCAGTGCGTGGAGACCATCATTACTCGAAGGCTCCGCCGAGCGGTAGAGAAGGCAGGATGATTGATGTCAAAGTGGACATTCCGAAACATTCCATCACAACGCGGCCGCTCGGTGGTCGTCACCGGCACCGGTGGGCTGGGTTTCGAGACCGCGCTGGCCCTGGCGCGCGCCGGCGCGAGTGTTGTGATCGCCGGGCGCAATTCCCAGAAGGGCGCTGAAGCCGTCGCGGCGATCAGAAAAGCCGTCTCGGGTGCACAGGTGCGGTTCGGCAAGGTGGACCTTGCGAATCTCGCTTCGATTGCTGAATTCGCCGCACAACTCGCGCAGGAACAAGAGTGTCTCGAGCTCTTGATCAACAACGCCGGCGTCATGAGAACGCCGGAGCGTCGCGAGACCAGTGACGGCTTCGAGCTACAATTGGGCACGAACTATCTCGGTCATTTCGCTCTCACCGCGCATCTGCTGCCACTCCTGAAGAGGGGGCAGAAGCCGCGCGTCGTTACCCTAGGCAGCATTGCAGCGCGTTGGGGATCGATTAACCTCGACGACCTGCAAGCCGAGCGCGATTATAAGCCGATACAGGTTTACTGCCAGTCGAAGCTGGCCTGCATCATGTTCGCCTTCGAACTGAACCGACGCAGCCAAGCGGCAGGATGGGGCGTGCAGAGCCTGGCAGCGCATCCCGGCATCTCACGCACTGACCTTATTGCGAACGGACCGGGCTGGTCGAGCGTACCGGGGTTCGCGCGACGCTACCTGTGGTTCCTGTACCAGCCCGCATGGCAGGGCGCTTTGCCCACACTCTTTGCGGCGACAGAACCCGCAGCGCTGGACGGCGCCTATTACGGCCCCGACAGGCTGGGCGGAACCCGGGGCTATCCAACCGAAGAGAAACCTCCTGGCCAAGCGCTGGACACAGCCATCGCGGCTCGGCTCTGGGAGACCTCGTTGGAACTGACAAACGTTCACATATCCGTAGTGCACCCGCGGGCCTTGATCGCGCCACCATAGGCGCGGCAGGACCGGCATTCGCTTCCTTCGGTTCCTCGCCCACCGAATTAATGTAGGAATAGGCATGTGTCTTGCCGGTTCGGGCATGGCGGTTTGGAGTCCCAGTCCTTCTATTGAGGAGGGTAAGAACGCGGGGGCCTGTTGCGACAATCGTCACTCGAAGTCTCGCTGAACTTTCGAAAAGGCGCGGATTCTCATATATGACCAAATGGACGAGCAAGAACATTCCATCCCAATACGGTCGTACAGCGGTCGTAACCGGCACCGGAGGATTGGGCTACGAGGATGCGCTGGCCCTGGCTCGAGCCGGTGCAAGTGTCGTGATCGCCGGGCGCAACCCGCGGAAGGGCGCCCAAGCCGTCTCCGCGATCAAGCAAGCTGTTCCTGGCGCACAAGTGCGATTTGGCAAGGTGGATCTTGCCAACCTCGCTTCCATCGCGGCGTTCGCCGAGCAACTCGCGCGGGAGCAGGACAGCCTCGACCTTCTGATCAACAATGCTGCCGTCATGACCCCGCCGGAGCGGCGCGTGACCAGCGACGGATTCGAGCTGCAGTTCGGCACAAACTATCTCGGCCATTTTGCCCTTACCGCACATTTGCTGCCGCTGCTGAAGGCAGGCCGGAACCCACGTGTCGTGACCGTCGGCAGCGTGGCGGCGCGGAGTGGAGCGATCAATTTCGACGACCTGCAAGCCGAGCGCGGCTACAAGCCGATGCTGGTTTACAGTCAGTCGAAGCTCGCCTGCGTGATGTTCGCGTTCGAATTGAGCCGGCGCAGCAAGGCGGGCGGATGGGGCGTCGAAAGCCTGGCGGCCCATCCAGGCATCTCGGGTACCGGTCTGATCCCGAATGGACCTGGGTGGTGGAGTGTAGCCGGGATGCTTCGTCTCCTCCTGTGGTTCCTGTTCCAACCCCCGTGGCAGGGCGCACTGCCCACGCTCTACGCGGCGACCGGTTCGGCAGCGCGCGACGGCGCCTACTACGGGCCTGACAGGCTGGGCGGGACGCGTGGCTATCCGACCGAGGAGAAGCCTCCCAAGCAGGCGCTCGATCGCTCAGTGGCCGCGCGCCTCTGGGACGCGTCTCAGGAACTGACGAACGTGACGTTCGTGTGAAACGGCGTCGAGCGTGCTCCCACGTCTCGGCCGTCTCGCCCGTTGGGGCTGCATCGTAGCGGTCGAAATCCCGCCTCAGCACCAGGAAATCAGAGATCACCGCCCAATGGCTGCTCAGAAGGATTGTGCATCGACGGCCCTAATATATCGCCGCGGCGACAGCCCCATAACACGGGTAAAAGCCGTGTTGAATGCGTTCTCGGATTCGTAGCCGATAGCGCGCGCAATACGCGCCAGCGTTTTGCTGCCAGTCTCAAGCCGTTCGGCAGCGAGCATCATTCGCCAGCGCGTGAGGCATGCGACCGGCGTCTCTCCCGTTTTTTCGCGGAAACGTCGTGCAAAAACGGTTCGTGACATGCCTGCATGTGCGCCTGCATGTGCGGCAAGTTCTTCAAGCCTACAACCATGTCCCGGATCGGCGTGGATTGCCCGGATGGCGGCGCCCCCCTGAGGGTCGGCCAAGGTCGCGAACCAGCCGATCTCCACGCCGGATTGCTGCGACAGGTAAAGGCGAAGCGTCTGCGCCAGCATGATATGCGCAAGGTGCAGCCCTGACGCGCCGAGCACCGATCCAGCCCGGCTCCACCGTGCTCGTGAATGGGGCGACTGGCGCTGCCGGCGGCATAGCCGTGCAGATCGGGGCGCGCGGATCATAGCGGTCGGTCGCAGCCGCGAGCGGCTGGACCGGCTCGAAGTAGAAGGGCGCATACCGCTCGACGCCGATCCGACGAGGCACTGCGGGCGGAGTTCGACCGCGGCGTCGATAGCGTGCTCGATTTCCTTTGGGGGAGCCTGCCACCCGGATCATCGCGGCCGCAACGCAAAATCGCGGTTCCGGAACGGGCGAACCGAGAGTGCGTTACGTCCAGCTCGGCACGGTTGCGGGTGACGATATCTCTCTCCGTGGCGGTGCTATCCGAGGTTCGGGGCTGGAATTGATGGGCAGCGGCATCGGTAGCGTCGCCATCCGGGAGTTGTTGGCCGGCGCGCGCGAGCTTCTGATGGAGACGAACAAGGCTGGACTCGACGCGCCAGTCACTACGCTGCCGCTAGCTGCCGTAGGCGAAGCTTGGTCGGGCTCATCTGATGTTCGCTATGTGCTCTGCCCGGCGGTGGCAGCGAAGTACCCTGCGTTTATGATGTCGGCCAAAAGTCCGGGGCCCGTGGGGTTCCAGTGGAGGCGGGCTCGTGTCCAATCGCTTGAGGCTCGCTGGCCAATGGAGGCGAAGCCGAAGAACCAGTCGAAATGATCCTGCGCTTCCACCACGGATAGCGACACGCACGGAGTACCGAGACCTTTCGCAATCGCTTCCGCGATCTCCCGGAACGGAATGCCCTGTTCGGCCACGGCATGATACGTCTCAGCGCTCGCGCCGCGTTCGACAGCGAACCGATAGGCGCGAGCGGCATCGCCCACATGCACCGCCGGCCAAACGTTGTGCCCGTCTCCGATATAGGCAGATCGGCCCGTCCGTCGTGCGATGTCGATCAGCATTGGGACAAAGCCATGGTCGCCTTTGCCATGCACGGATGGAGGCAGGCGCATGATGTTCACCGGGATGCCGCGATTGGAAAGCGCCATGGCCGCCGCCTCAGACGCTCGGGGGTAAGTGCCTGACGGGGGGAAGGCCGGATCGGCCTCGACGGTGAGAGGACCCGCCGCATCCAAGAAGGCGACGCCCGCTGTGACGATAAATGGCTTTTTCGTGCTTTCGATAGCTGTCCCGAGCGTCTCGATCGCCGTTCGATCGACCGCGCACGCTTCGGCGAAACGGGAAAAGTCGTGCACGAAGCCTGTATGAATGACGCCATCTGACGTCCGGGCACCCTGCCGGAGCGTTTCAGGCATTTCGAGATCACCGCGAAGGACCTCCGCACCCATCTTTCCGAGTGTATCGGCGCTGCGGTCGGAACGGGCAAGTCCCAGAACCTGATGCCCCTGCGCGAGGAGTTCCCTCACAACGGCTGTGCCAACAAATCCCGTCGCGCCGGTAACAAAAACTTTCATGGCCAATCTCCTTCTTGTCCAAGAGGAGAATATCAGGCAAAATTTATCCTGTTAAAGACGTGGATTTATACGGGTATAATGACTGACAGGCTGGATATCATCGATAACGGAAATCGCCTCGGATTGTTCTTGAAGGACCGCCGGCAGCGGCTCGATCCCGCAGCGCTTGGTTTTGGAGGCCGTCGTCGCACACCGGGCCTGCGGCGCGAGGAAGTTGCTCAACGGGCTCATATCAGCACGACATGGTACACTTGGCTCGAACAAGGGCGCGGTGGTGCGCCGTCACCGCGTGTACTGGATAGCCTCGCCGACGCGCTCATGATGACCGAAGCGGAGCGAGAACATCTGTTCGTTGTCAGCATTGGCCGTCCACCGAAAGCCCGCGCCGCCGCGCGTGATGGCATATCTTGGCGACTGCAGCGGTTCCTCGACGCCATGCCTTTGATTCCGGCAACGGTCGCGACCTCAACCTGGGACATCATCGGCTGGAACCGCGCAGCGCAGCTCGCTCTCACAGACTACGAAGTGCTACCTCCGGGCGAGCGAAACATATTGCTGCGGATGTTTCTCGACCCGGCGACGCGTGCTGCGCAGAGCGACTGGGAGTCCGTGGCCCGGTTTTTAGTCGCGACTTTTCGGGCGGAAACCGCTCGTGCTGGTGAGGACAGCCGTGCCGAGGAAATCGTCGCCGAGATATCTGAGAAGAGCAGCGATTTCGCGCGGATGTGGACGGAAAACGACGTGCAGACGACCGGCGAAGGGGCGAAGACGATCCGCCATGCGGTTGTCGGCGAGATAACCTTCGAGTTCTCGTCTTTTGCGATCGATGGCCGACCGGACCTCAAGTTGATGGTATATAATCCGGCAGGCGAAGCCGATCTGGAAAAGATATGCAAGCTCTGTGGCTGAGGTCGAGTTGCTTGCAGCTAGAGTGCATCGGAATTTGAAATACACCAGGTGGACGGCTGAAGGAAATGGCCGCTGTCCCTTTGGTTGGTGAGCCAAAACAAGCGTTTGAACAAGACGACTCCGACTACCATCAAGAAGATTGGCGGCGTGCCTTCGCAAAGCCGCGGTCGGTCGCAATGAACCGCTGGACCATCGGGACGGTCAGCTTCACGGGATCGGCTGCGTGCTGGCCGGTCTCGCGGGCCAGCACTTCGGCATGACCCAGACTCTATGGGGCTGTCTCATGGCCGTGATGTCTGGTTGCTATGACGATTGTCGAACAAGCGCACGATGACGAGGTTTGCGGTGGCGTTGATCGCCGGGGCGGGCTCGAGCCCGTCCCGGCGATCAACGTCGCCGAAGGAGGTCTTATACGGATGAACGCTTCCGGCATGTGCGGGATCAGCGCGGTCGTTTCCACCGGCTCGTAGAGGCGGCCATGCTCGGCCGCATACTGGTCGAGATATTCCTTCAGCGGCTCCGGCTACGTGATCGTCAACCGAACGACACCAACCTTCGACGCTGGCGGCGACTGGGCTGTCCAGCTCGGCGACCAGCACAAGCTCATCAAATGTTATGCGGTCGTGTCCGGTGACTGCTGGCTCACCGTCGACGGTGTTGCCGACCCGGTGCGCCTGGTGGCCGGGGATTGCTTCGTGCTGCCGACTGGTCGCCCCTTCCGGCTTGGCAGCAGCATCGATGGCGCCGCGGTTGGGGCCGGGGAGATATTCCCGGCCGCGCGTAGGGGTGGTGTCGTCACGCTCAATATTGGCGGCGGATTGTTTCTTGTCGGAAGCCGCTTCGGTGTGAGAGGCAATCAGGCCGATATGCTGCTAGGCATGCTTCCGCCGATCGCGCACATCCACGAACAGCCAGAGCAGGCAGCCCTGCGCTGGTCTGTCGAGCAAATGATGAAGGAGCTGCGAGAAGAGCAGCCTGGCAACGCCCTTGTGGCGCAGCATTTGGCCCATATGATGCTGGTGCAGGCACTACGTGTGCATCTGGACACCGGCGGCGGAGACCGTGTCGGCGAGCCGCCGATGCAGTACGTGGCGCGATGGCGGATGCTGCTTGCCTGCGACAGGCTGGAAAATTCAAGCGATGCCGTGGCGACGATTGCCGCTTCGCTCGGCTATGAATCGGAAAGCGCGTTCAGCACGGCCTTCAAACGCGTCATGGGCTGCTCGCCCCGTCAATATGGGCGCTGGCGGAAGGTCGAGCCGGAGACGAGTTCCGTTGCCGCAAGCTCGCTGTCCAATGAGCGGCCCGGATACCGATCACGGGAGCCGTCGCATTCAGCACACGATTGCTGTGGCGGCAGCGGGCGGGCGCCTTGCGTCGGACCAAAGGCCTGCACCAGCTAGCCGCTAAGATTGCACGGACACGTCCGTATTGCTGCGCGCGTTTCCGTCGAGGAACGGCAGGCGTGACGTTGGCTGCCCGGTCAATTCCAGGATCGCGTTTGCGACCGCCGGTGCAATTGGCGCCACTCCCGGCTCGCCCATTCCGGTCGGCCTGCTCGTGGAGGCGATAATGTGGGTTTCGACGACCGGCATCTCGTTCATACGCAAAACCAGGTAGCGGTCAAAATTGGTTTCCTGAACGATACCGTCCTTTAGCGTGATCGCGCCATAGAGAGCAGCAGACAGACCGAAGCCGATGCTCCCCTCCATTTGCGCTGCGATCTGGTCGTTTGCGATAACGATACCGCAATCGACGACAGCAACCACGCGGCGGACGATAGGCCGGCCGTCGACCAATCGCACCTCGGCGACTTGGCCAACGATTGTGCCGAAGGCTTCATGAATGGCGAGGCCCCGTGCCCAGCCGGTTTCAATTGGCGTGTCCCACCCGGCCTTCAGGCAAAGCTCGTCAAGTACTGCCAGCCGTCGCCTATCCCCCACCTTCTCGTAGAACACACGTCGGTACGCTGCCGGGTCGAGGCCGGCCCGCCGGGCCAGTTGATCGACGATATGCTCCATCATCAGGGCGGTATAGGAATGACCGACCGAGCGCCATAAGCCGACCACGACCGGAAAAGTCGGGGTGAAGATCTTGCCATCGACGGTCGAGGCGGTCGAGAAATAGGGCGAGTGGGTGAGCCCTTCGGTCGCCAGAGAGTTCGGCCCAACGGGAAGAAGCGATTGGCAGACGCTGTGGATGCGCCAGCGCGTCGGAAACCCGTCCGGACCCAATTGAACCCATACACGGTGATGCGACATCGGCCGGAAATAGCCGGATTCTATCTCGTCCTCGCGGCTCCACATCAGCTTGACGGGGCGGCCATTGGTCCGCTTGGCGATCCGCACACATTCGACGAGATAGTCGGAGCTCAGAACGCCGCGGCGGCCGAATGACCCACCGGCCGGTACCACTTCGATGTCGACCTTGCCGGGAATGGTGCGGGCGGCAAACGCGGCATAGACCTGGTCAACCGTCGCCAGATGCGCGCCCGATGTGATCGAGACGTCCCAGCCGTTCACCTGGGCGACACAGTCGAGTGTCTCCATGGGCGCATGCGCGAGATAGGGAAAGTCGAAGGCGAAATCCGCGACATCACCATCGAACGGGACCTCAGGATCGTCGCCCTTGGAATCGAACTCGGCCGGTTCCACATCGCTGCGTCCTGCCGCGATATCGTGATAGTAGCGGACGAGTTCGTGCGTGGAGCGCGTTTCGGCTTCGCTGTCGTCCCATTCGATGCGAAGCGCATCGCGACCCTTCCATGCGGCAAAGGTCGTTTCGGCGACCACGGCAACGCCGGTTTCGATCGCGAAGACATCGACGACGCCCTTGACCTTGCGCGCGTCGGATGCATCGAACCGCGCCAGCGTGCCGCCGAAGCGGGGGCTATGCGCGACCATCGCGACCAGCATGTCCGGGCGCTGGATGTCCTGCGTGTAGACCTGGGCGCCCGTGCTCTTCGAAAGGCTATCCTTGCGCCGCACCTTGTCGGTGCCGATCAGCCGATAGTCCGCTGGCCGTTTCAGCACGGGCGACTGCTGTGGTTGCAGGCGAGATGCGTCGGCGAGCAGTTCGACGAAGGTTACGGCGCGGTTCGAGCCGGGGTGGGATACGACCCCGTCGCGCACCGTGATCGCGCCGATTGGAACGTTCCAGCGAATGGCGGCCGCCTCGACGAACATGGCGCGCGCCGCAGCACCGGCATTGCGCATCAGGTCCCAATTGGATGCAATGCCGTTTGACGCTCCTGTCATCTGTGGACCGTAGGCGCGAAAATTGCTGCGCGAATCGACGACGCGCACTCTGTCCCAATCCGCGTCGAGCTCCTCGGCGACGATCGCGGCGAGACCGGCATGGATGCCCTGGCCCAGTTCCTGCTGCTTGTTGACGACTGTTACCCAGCCGTCATCGGTAATACGGATGAAGGGTCCGAAAGCGCTGGGCTGCGGATCATCACCGCCGCCTTGCAGGATCGCGCCGGCGACCTGCATCGGGTTGGTTGCGATGTAGCCGACGACCAGTGCGCCGCCGATCAGCGATCCACCCAGGATCAACCGGCGGCGCGTCATCCGGAAGCGCGATTTCTTTTCGGGCAAATCGGTCATGGGCATCCTCTTAATCGGGGTTGGCGCGGCCGGCTCATGGCGGGCAGGCGGCACCGGTTTCCAGCCAGGCTTTGATCAGCGCTCCGAACTCCGCCTGAGTGCCGGGCACAGGCCTGCGGTTTGCGCCCGGATGCCATGCCCAGCCGACCAGTTCGTCCTCTGTCATGTGGTGGAGCAGTTCTTCTCGCGTCATGTGCGAGCGTGCGGGATCCAGAAGTTGCCTGCAGATATCGCCGAGCGTCTTGCCCTGCCAGGCCATCTCGATTGGAGCGAGCTTCCAATTGATATTGCCCGGCACACCGGACGCCTCGAAATTCTCAGCCTGGTGGCAGGTGCTGCAGCGCAGCGTCGACGCGCCACCACCATCAACGCCGCGCGTGACCCAAGGCGTGTGGGCGCGCATGCCATCTGTCTGCGTTGGCCGATCGGTTCGCGGATGACAGTTCATGCAGCGCGGGTGCTGTATCACGCGACCCACTTCCTCGAACAGCGCGACCGATCGCGCCCGTGGATCGGCGATCGCATCGAAGTCCGCCGCAAGGCGCAGGCGCTCGATCTCGACAGGCTGCAGCTTGGCCGCGAGCGTCTGTGTCTGCGGCATGGTACGGGGGTATAGCGCGTAGACAAGGCCGCCCGCACCCACCACCGCGATCAGCCCAAGTAAAGACAAGACGCCAACCTTAAGTCGGCGACGCCAGTTCCCGAAGGCGGGTGCATGCCAACTCATGTCGGTATACCGAGTTTCGATGCCGCGTCATGGATTGCCGCACGGATACGGTTGTATGTCGCGCATCGACAGAGGTTGCCGCTCATGGCCAGATCGATATCGCGGTCGGTTGGTTTCTCGATGGCGCGAAGCAACGCGATCGCACTCATCACCTGCCCGGATTGACAGAAGCCACATTGTGGGACGTCGTGCGCAACCCAGGCGTCATGGATTGCTCTCACCTCTGCGCCTTCTACCGCCTCGATCGTGGTGATCCGCGCGGATGAAGCCACCTCCAGCGAGAGGGTGCAGGAACGCATCGGCTCGCCATCAACATGCACCGTGCATGCGCCGCATTGCGCAGCACCGCAGCCATACTTCGTGCCGGTCAGCTTCAACGTATCGCGAAGCACCCAGAGGAGGGGAGTCTCCCCGTCATCTTCGACGTGGTGAACTTGGCCATTGACGGAGATCGCATACGACATGAACAACTCTCGGGATTTCAGCTATTTTCGCTTGAGAGACTATTCCTGTCCCGCTTAGACGAATACACGCAATCCTTCAAATAAATTGCCCATTCCTACAAATGCGTGATTGGCCGCTCAGCGGACGAAAAGTGCACGGCGTATCTGGGGACCTGCCGCGATGGTGCACCTGGGCTGGAAGAAATTTCTGATCCACCACCAACTGGAGCGGGTGAAGGCGACGCATCTAAAGGATCTGGAAGCCGCCCGGTATCAGGCCGACGTCTGAGGGCGCCGAAAGCCTTGCAAGGAAGAAGTCTGCGTGCATAATGTACTCCGTTGGGCTATGATCGTTTCATCACAAAACGATGGAGCAAGCTGATCTGCCTTTTCTCGCCTCGTGAGCGACAAGTGCAATTGGTCCACAAATCTAGGGCCAGGACCTTAGTCAACATTGA
The DNA here is from genome assembly GCF_001908375.1 of Rhizobium etli 8C-3. Lineage (NCBI taxonomy): Bacteria > Pseudomonadati > Pseudomonadota > Alphaproteobacteria > Hyphomicrobiales > Rhizobiaceae > Rhizobium > Rhizobium etli. The sequence goes on from NZ_CP017242.1 coordinate 178,040, forward strand.
CTAGTTGTCGCTGCTCCGTAATTTCGCGGTATGCCAGTGCTCGATCTCCGCAAGAGCGTTGGCGAGCCGGGGGCCGGGGGAGTGTGGACCCTTCGGTCGCCGATCCGTTTTGGCGACAGACTGCACTCCAGCATCTTTAAGCAAAAGAACCTGCGGCAACGATTCCTACGCTTTCCGATCCTGACCTATTCGTAACTCACGCTTTGCACTCGTCTTAGTAGACCTCCGCCCTGGACGTCAGACACGTGTACGAATACATCGGCCCCACCGTTCTCTGGCGTGATGAAGTAGTCGGTCAAATCGCATCCTTAGCGCAGGCCGAAGAAACCCAGCACCGCGAGGACGATGACGATCGCGTCAACCAGCCAGATGATATTGTTCATGATAAGCTTCTCCCTCAATTTCAGGTGCTGCAGGAATAGAGTTTCCGGTGGCGTCCCACGCGGATGGAACGTTGGCCGGCGACGTATTCGGCAGGCGCCGCAGCCGAAGAAATCAGGGGTCGCAGGAGCTAGATAAAAGGCGGGCGCCTTTGGGACGCTGGACGAGCGAGTCCACGACGCCGCCGTCGACTCTCAGCGCCGCACCGGTCGTGGCGGAGGCGAGGGGGAAGGCGACATAGACCACATGTTCGCGACTTCCTCCACGGTTGCCGGCCGCTCGATGATGGAGGTCGGGCGATGATCCAGTCCGAGAGCTTCAACCATCCGCTCCGAGATCTGGCCTGGCGGTCGTCGAGCAGCTTGGCAACGGGTTTCATGAAACCAGGTTTCCGGCCGCTGGCTCAGCCCGATCTCGAGCTGCCTGTCAGATCCCAATGCTTGCAATTGGCCTTTATTTCCGGCGTCGGCATTCGATGCTTTGCTCGAGATCGAACGGGGCGATGACGGTAATCCGTGCGGCGCACTGCACTGTGATGGTGCATTCCTGCACGGCTCGCCTGCATGAGTTTGACCAAGCTCTTGATAATCGAGTGAGTGGAGTCGTGTCCGCCGGGAGATGGCGCCCCATACCGCGGTGCTTGCGCCCGCTTGAGGGTTCTCTGCTGAAAAATTTTCCCGTTACCGAGCCACGCGACAGTGATTCCCGATGATCTCAATTTGAGGGCGCAGCATCGCTACGCTTTGTCGCCCGACGCCACCATGGTCAATGTCGATGGAGGCTTCCTCCCGTCCGAGACATCCGGCGGTGGGGGCACTGATGCCCAAAATACTCGTGACGCTTGTTCACCTATTGAAACGTCCCGCAACGCCCTTCAGAAAGTGGCCGTCAGAAATAAAAAAATATAATCTAATAAAATGTATTTTATCTTGTTGCATCCGGCTCGTGCCCGTATTGTCGCACTTGATTGAGGCTCGCCCACATTTGGGTGAGCCGCGCTGAGTGCATCGGGAGGAAAAGTTATGCATCTTGAAGGTATGGACACTGGCCTGAGGCGGGCGATAGAGGCGATCGGAGCTATCGACGATCATGCTCATCCTTTGCCGCTCGGAATGGAATCGCCCGGCGATCCGGAGCATCCCATCAACCGATACGATTACGAGCTGCCGAAGCGCATGCGGCAAGATAACCCGGAATATCTGGATGCCTGGGCTGCCCTTTGGGACTACGAATATCGCGATTTCGACATAGCCCATCTCGCCGACCTGATGGAGCGGAAGGCCGCCCACATGGCACAGAAGGGTGCCAGCTATAATTCCTGGGTCCTCGACCGCATCAACATCGATCGCATGGTCAACATCAACAGCGACATGCATAACTCCTTGCCGACCGCACGCTTTCCATGGTGCGCTCATGTGGAGTGGATGCTGTGGCCGCTTGCCTGCGAACCCATGCCCGGTGGACCCTCCAAGCTGCTCTCGGAGACCATGGAACGCAAACGAAAGGCGCTGGGTTTAGAAACTGCTCCGCCTGCACTCGACGGCTACATGGATGACGTGGTCTATAAAGGACTGAAGCAGATAAAGGATACAGGTGGCGTGGGTATAAAATTTAACACGCCCTATTATCGCGATCTTGCCTTCGGCAAGCATGAAAAGTCCGACGTTTCTGCCCTATATCTCAGGGGCGTCCGCGACGGAAGCCTCCCACCCCAGGAGCACAAGGTGGTTCAGGACTATGTCTTCCGTGCGCTGGTCGTCGAGGCGGGAAGGCTCGATCTCGGCGTCCAGATGCATACGGGTTATGGTGTTCGCCGGCAGTTCGGTATATCCGGCAGCAATCCGCTGCTGATGGAGTCGGTTTTTCGCGAAGCCGAGGGTACGCGTTTCATGATGCTTCATGGAGGCTGGCCATTCGTGAGGGAAACGGTCGCGCTGATGGGCTTCACGAACGTCTACAACGACTTCTCCTGCGCCGACATCTACCAGTATCCCCGTTCCCTGGCGCATCAGATCCGCCAAGCGTTGGAATGGTTTCCGGAAAAACTGATGTATGGGACCGACGCATACTCGGACCGTGTGTTCGGTATGTTGTCCGGGACACCACCGAAAGCCAATCCGCTGCACGGATGGGAAGAGAAGGCCTGGATCATCGACCGCACCGGACGTCAGGCGCTCGGTCTAGCCTTGAGCGGGATGCTTTCAGATCGCATCATCACGGCGAACGAGGCTGAAACCTATATCCAGATGGTCATGCGCGAGACCGTCTCGAACTTTCACAGGTTGGATGGGAGCTCGTCGTGAAGGCCGACGCGCTCGGGCGCTGAACGAACGGAGTATTTACCGAAGGCGCGGCGATCAGATCGCCGCGCCTTTATCATGTCCCTTTAGACTGGAATTTTGAAAAGCTCCGCGGCGTTCTTCCAGACGATACGCTGCCGGTCTTCGTCGGACAGCTCTGGCAGCGCTTCGATGTGCTGGAAGTAGTTTTCCGGTATAGCCGGCCAATCAGATCCATACATGACCTGAGACACGCCCGCGTTCCTGATCAAAACGCCCAGCGCCTCCAGGTCGAACGTGTTGCTGTCGTAATAAAAGCGCTTGAAATAGCTGCTCGGCTTTTCCTTCGCAGCATCGCGCGCGCCGCCGCGGTTCGTTTCCCAGCAGTAATCGACGCGGCCAGGATAGTATGGAAGATAGCCGCCGCCATGGCAGATACCGGCCTTGAGCTTTGGAAAGTCATCCATAATCCCCTCGTAGATCAGAGATGCCATCGCCAGGGTCTCCTCATGCGTGTTTCCAATGGCGTTGAACAGGAAGTACTTCTTCATGCGGTCGAAATCGACAGCGTTAAGTGGATGGACGAAGACGGGAACGTCGAGCTCCTCGGCCTTCTTCCAGAACGGCCGGAACTGAGCTTCGCCGATGTCCCTGGCCCGCACATGAGAGTTGATCCATGCGCCGCGGAAGCCCAGTTCCTTGACGCAGCGTTCCAGTTCGGCCGCCGCGAGATCGGGGTCCTGAAGGGGTACGGCCGCCATGCCGAAAAGGCGGTCAGGTTTATGGGCACAAAACTCGGCGATACCTGAGTTGGCCAATCTTGCGGCGGTCAGGCCGATTTCAGGTTCCATCCAAAGGCAGGTGTTGGGAAAGTTGACGCTGATGATCTGGATGTCCACCCCACGGTCATCCATCTGATCGATGCGGACCGCGGGCTGCGTCGATACGACTTTCCGTTTCTCCTCCAGCTGGATCATGTTGGCACTGGAATTGCTTCGTGAATTCTCCACATACCAGTCGTCGGTTCCGGGGCCGGTTGCGGTGATGGGATAGTCCTTCATGAACTCCACCACTTCCGGAACCCGAATATGGGAATGCATGTCGATTACGACAGGATACTTTTTGGCCATACCATCCTCCCTTTGCGGCGCTTCTTAATCACGCCGACAGGTTCTTGAACAATCGAAAACGTGGTCTTACGCGCTGTGCTGCAACGGCTTTTGGTTTACGGCACCGCCGCGCATGATGCTGATTAGAAGCCCGGACGGCGGAATACTGTTGCCGCGCCACGCGACATGCTGGTCGGGCCGCACAAGGACGAGATCAGCCCCATACAGGTTCCGAAGTTCCGGCCGGTCGAGTTTCACATGGTCCAGAGGGAGGGCAGCTGCCTTTGCCTCGGTCAGGAACTCTTCGATGCCCGAACTATGTCCCGAAAGAACCAGTAGTGTAAATCCACTGCCAAAGAGATCGTACAGCGATGTCTCGTCGTCGAGCCAACCGTGTGGGGCCAGATGTCCAGGGGCTGCGGTTGGCGTGTAAACCGTAACGTCCAGCGGCTTCAACGCTGCTTCGTTTTGCGCCAAAGCCGGCGAGTTCTCATAGCGATTGCCGAGTACGAGGCCGAGAGATCGGAATTCAGGTGCCTTGAGCCGTTCAATTTCTTCCGCCGCCCGCGCCCGAGCCGCATCGGCTTCCGGACCGGTCTGTCGCAAAAGCGTATCCGCGAACCGATGCGACAGATGGGAGACGTTTTTGGTAGCGCTCTCGACCACCTGCAGGTGCATCTGCCGCCTCTCGACCTCATAGCTTTCGAGAAGACCCTCGCCCCCCCAGCCTTCCAAAGCAGCGGCAAGCTTCCAACCGAGATCGACGGCATCGCCGATGCCTAGATTCATTCCGTGGCCGCCGAAGGGCGAGTGGAGATGACAGGCATCGCCGGCGAGGAATGCATGCCGCTCACGATAGCGTTCCGCGATCAGGCTGTGAACCACCCAGTCGTCCCGCATCGCGACTTCGAGCGGAATGGGGCGACCGATTGCTCGTTCGACTGTCGCGACCAGTTCGGCGGTCGGCGTCTCCCTGTCCGCAACCCGGGCGTAATACCACAAGTCGCCGTGATCCATCGGGCCGATAATGCAAGTGGCCTCGGGATCGACGATCCAGTGAAAGAGTGCCCGCGGCAGCGCCGGATCGTTTATCAGGCCAGGCAACCGAAGTATAAGCGTTGAAAATGTCACCAGATCGCTGCGGCCCTGCATTCGAATGCCCAGTTGCCGCCGCACCGAGCTTCGTCCGCCGTCCGCACCGACGATGTAGCGTGACTCGATCTGGCGGCTCACTCCAGAAGCGTCCCGTACGGTAGCCGTGACTCCGTTATCGTTCTGCGCGAATTCCATCAGCTCGTTTCCGAACTTAAGCGTCGCGAACGGGTGAGCGGCCACATGCTCGGCAAGTATTCCCTCGATAACATACTGAGGGATGAATTCCGCATGTTCGGGGAACTCGTTTCGGCGTGTCGGACTTGCGCAGAAAGAGTCCTCGAAACTGAAGATCGGTTTCGCAAAAAGCGATGTCTGGAAGAGCGTGCGGCGCGGGAAATCCGCGGACAACGGCGAGCGTTCACGGACCTCCCTTGCCAAACCCCATCGGCGCATGTGGCTCATCGTTCGGACGTTCGTCGTCTTCGCGCGAGGCTGAACCCCGGTCCTGTCGTTCTTTTCGACTATATGTACCCTACGCCCGCGCATAACCAGCTCGGTTGCCAGGGCTAGCCCGCATGGCCCGGCGCCGACTATCAGGACTTCCGTTTGGAGGTGCTCCATCGAAGGCTCCGATATTCAGGCTTCAGCGGAGACGACGTTCCGAAGCAGGCCGATCTTTTCGATCTCAACCTCGCAGATGTCGCCGGGCTTCATGAGAATTTTCGGTTCGCGTGCGAAGCCGACGCCAGAAGGGGTCCCGCTGACGATCAAGTCTCCGGGTTCAAGGGTCATGCCGATACTCAGCTTGGACACGAGGTCGGCAATGGAAAAGATAAGCTGATCCGTATTGGCATCCTGCAGAACTTCTCCGTTCAGCCTTGTCTGCAGTCGCAAGCCGGTGGCACCAGCAGGCAGTTCGTCCGCTGTGACGAATTCTGGTCCCATTGCACCAGTGTTGTCGAAATTCTTGCCGATGGTCCACTGGTTCGTTCTCAATTGAAAATCGCGGATCGATCCGTCGTTGAAGATCGTATAACCGGCAATGTGATCCAAGGCGGTGTGGAGCGGTATGGCGCGTCCTGCCTTGCCAATCACGGCAACCAATTCGCCCTCATAGTCGAACATTTCGGATACCTTGGGACGGATCAGCTCGGCACCATGTGGGACCAAGTTACTATTGAAACGGACGAAGACGGTAGGAAAACTCGGCGGTTCCATTTTGCTTTCGGATACATGGTCGGCATAATTTAGCCCGACGCACAAGACCTTGCCGGCGCGCCTAAACGGAAGCAGGTGTGTTACATCAGTCAAGTTCACCGGCATGCCGTGCGACAATGTCTCCGCCGCTTCGGAGTACTGGCCGTTTCGTACGATCTCGTCGAGATCTCCCGGCCATGCGGGGTCATCCGCAGTCAGGCCAAACCAGCCGGAAACGGTCTTTACCGCCAATCCCTGCTGGCCTCCCTTCAAGTAACTCACGAAACGCATCTGGGCCTCCCGATTTTCAATAATCTGACCATTTCGTAAAAAACTTCATATTGCAACAAAAAATATATATATTTGCTTATTTTGTGATTTGGTGCCATATCTAGCAGAATGGAAACCTATGCGAATCACAAGAGCAATACGGCACGGACCTACGAGGACCTCCGCGATGCAATTATAGATGCGAAGTATCCGCCGGGAGAGAAGCTTCGTATCGAGCAGCTTTGCAAAGTGCTGGACGCAAGCTCCGGCGCGGTGCGAGAAGCTCTTTCGCGGCTTACAGCCGAGGGGCTCGTACTAGCAGAACCGCAACGCGGCTTCGCGATTGCTCCAATTTCCCGCCGCGATCTCGAGGATCTCACGGATGTCCGGGTCGAAATCGAGTGCCGCTGCCTTGCCGAATCCATCGCAAACGGAGACATCGCCTGGGAGGGAAGAGTGCTTTCCCTCCAGCATCAGCTTCGGTCCCTTCAGCAGGGCCCCTATGCGCCGGGATCGCCGGAAACCCAGCTCTGGCACAGGTTGCACGAAGCCTTTCATCGCGAACTGACCTCCGCCTGCACGAACACGTGGTGGCAGCGGCTGCGCGAGCAGCTTTACCTACAATCGGAACGGTATCGCCGGCTGTCGGGACCGTACGAGGGAACAAGGCGCAACATTTCAGCCGAGCATGACGCAATCGCGAACGCTGCGATCGCTCGTGACAGCGAGACGGCCAGCCGCCTGATGGCTGAACATCTGCGTATGACGACAGAGATACTTTTGAAGTCAGCAATTCCTTCTACTGACAGCCCGCCCAAGAAGCGTTAGAGCTGGATCGCCCGTACCCCACAATGGGGGCGGGCGGCGTTAGAACGCGGTGCGGTCTGCCCCCTTGAGTGCGAGCATTTCGCGCGCTTCCTCTGGTGTTGCGATCTCATGTCCAAGCTCTTCAAGGATTCGCCGCACCTTTCGAACCTGCTCGGCATTGGATGAAGCCAATCGACCGCGGCTGATTTGAAGCGAATCCTCAAGACCGACCCGCACATTTCCGCCAAGCTGTGCCGCCGCCGCGGCCAACGGCATCTGGGCAGCGCCGGCCCCCAGCACGGACCAATCATAAGAGTCACCGAATAGTCGGTCGGCCGTCCGTTTCATGAAGATAAGGTTGTCGATCTCTGCGCCGATACCACCAAGAATGCCGAGCACGAACTGCACGAAGATCGGTGGCTTGAACCATCCCTGAGCAAGTCCAAATTTCAGGTTGTAGAGGTGCCCGACGTCGTAGCATTCATGCTCAAACTTGATGGCGTGCGGCTCCAGGGCGGTTGCTGCCTCGCGTATATCCCTGAACGTGTTACGGAAGATGTTGCCCTCGGAGCCAGCGACGTAATCCTTCTCCCAGTCAAACTTCCACGTCTCATAACGATCCGTCAGGGGATGAAAGGAGAAGTTTATCGAACCCATGTTGAGCGAGCACATTTCAGGTGAGAAGGTCAGGGCCGGCCGGAGCCGTTCGGCGACGGTATGCGTCAGGCTGCCGCCCGTGGAGATGTTTACGACCGCCCCAGTCGCTTGCTTGATGCGGGGGAGGAAGGCTGCGAAATGGTCGGTGTCTATGGAAACGCCGCCGTCATGGGGCCGGCGAGCGTGAAGATGCAGGATTGCGGCGCCGGCCTTTGCCGCCTCAATGGCCTGTGTCGCTATGTCGTCGGCGGTATAGGGGAGGGCATCCGACATTGTGGGTGTATGGATAGCACCCGTGATAGCGCAGGTGATGATCGTTTTCCTGTGTCGCGGAACCATGCGGGCGCCTCCTTGGATAAGATTACTTGCAGTTTGCCCGGTGATCGAGTTTCAATCACCGCTTGCCTAGCCAATTGCCGAGGAATCAGGTCACGCCCTGACCAGATCAAAACCGAAACTGGTTTCCCAGTTTGTCATCTGTTCAGGACGCCAGCTTTGAGGCCGGAGCGGATTCTGACGATGCCACGGACGCGGTTCGAATGTCCCGGTCGCCGGCAGATAGACGTCCATCTGCGTGTAAAGCTCGACCATCACGCGATCGGGATCGTAATGATAGCCCGCAAGATTGTGGCCGGCATAGTGGCGCGCTGGACCCCAGAGCGTGGAAAGGTTTGCAGCGGCCAACGTGTCGCACGCTTTCGGATGATCCGCATTGTCCGAAAGCTCAAAGGCTATGTGATGAACACGCGCTTCCGGAAGGCCGACGAGATTGACGACGTGATGATCCCGATTGCATGTCATGAAAGTAGCAACGCCACCTATGTCGTCGGCATAGTGGAAGCCCAGGAACTCCTCGTAAAAAGCGCGAAGTTTTCCAGCTTCCGGCGTAATAACGGCGACGTGACCAAGCCGCATTGGGGCAATGCCAATACGGCGAAAGCCCGGCCCGACCCCGATATCCGCATAAAACTGGAAAACGTTGCCTCCTGGAGCCACCACTTCGACAAGCTCCGGGATTCCAGGCTGGCTGTCGGTCTTTCTCTCCGCCGACAAGCCGAAATCTTCGAGATCGCGGATGAACCCGCCGATATCGGTTTCGGGCTTCAATTGATAGCCGAGATGCAGAAACGCTTTGTCATCAGCCTCGCGCAGGACCAGGTTGTGGTGCTCTGCTCCAACCGAAAGATAGACTGAGGATTTATCCCGTGCGGCCTCCGTCAGCCCCATAACTTCGCAGTAGTGTGCTTCAGATCGCCGCAGATCACGAACACCTAGTGCAACATAGCCAAGCTGAAAAACCCGCGGGTTGAAAACTTCGTTCATCTGCTCCTCCTCTGCGTCAGGCCTACCTACCTTAAAAAAATCTTCATTTCAATAAAAAATGTTTTTTCTGTTGATGTGCTGCGTTTGGCGCTTTAGAGTGCGCATGGGCGGAGGAGAAGGAGAATTGTTTCGCATGTTCAACAGCGTCCGGGTCGCGTGGGCTGTAAACTCAACCGAAATCTGTTTCCAATACCCCTGACATGGCGTCCACGCCAACGGCAGAATGCGCTCGGAAAGGACACTCAGTGACAATCGATATTTTCACCCACTTCTTCCCGAAGAGGTACCTTCAAGAACTCAGCGATCGAGGAGCGGGCCTCGGTGCGATCGCCGGAAGGATGAAGGGTCTGCCGGCCATACTCGATCTCGAAGCCCGTTTCCGTGCGATGGACGTTCTGGACGATTACAAGCAGATCGTCGCGCTGCCGAACCCCGCCGTGGAGGATGTTGCATCACCCACCGTAGCTGCAGATCTTGCCCGGATAGGTAATGACGATCTAGCCCTCATCGTCGATCGTCATGCCGATCGTTTCCCCGCCTTCGTCGCGTCAGTGTCCCTGCTCGATATCGACGCTGCATTGACGGAAATTCGGCGTGCTATTGAGCAGCTTGGTGCCAAGGGCATCCAGATCTATAGCAACATCGCAGGAAAGCCGCTGGATCTTCCGGAGTTCCTGCCGATCTTCCGGCTGATGGCGGATTACGATCTCCCAATCTGGCTGCACCCCACGCGTACCGCCGCCATGTCGGATTACAGATCGGAAGCGAAATCCCGCTACGAAATGTGGTGGTGCTTCGGTTGGCCTTACGAGACTTCCGTGGCAATGGCGCGCCTTGCCTTTTCCGGCATCTTCGACCGGCATCCCGATCTCAAGATCATCACCCACCATCTCGGCGGGATGGTGCCCTTTTACGAAGGGCGCCTGGGTCCAGGCATGAAGTTTCTGGGCAACAGGACGCCTGACGAAGATTACAGCACGGTGCTGACTTCGCTGAAAAAGCCGCACATGGACTACTTCCGCATGTTCTACGCCGACACCGCGATGTTCGGCGGCGCTGCCGGCTTGCCAACCGGTCTGACCTTCTTTGGCACCGACCGGATCGTGTTCGCGACCGATGCGCCTTTCGCACCTGTCCGCGAGACGTTCGACGCGCTGAACGAACTCGATCTTGCAGCGCAGGACAGACAGAAAATCCTCGAAGGCAATGCCAGGAAGCTCCTCAAGCTTTCTTCTGTCTGAGTCACTCAAATCAAGCATCACCAGTGGAGGACGAGTAGATGAGCAGATTGAATGGTAGGACGGTCATCGTGACTGGGGGAGCCCGGGGCATAGGCGCATCATATGCGAGGGCAGTGGCGGCAGAAGGAGCAAATGTTGCGATATGTGATATCCTCGATACGAGCGACATCGTATCGGAGATCGGAGAGCAAGCCTGGGGTAGCATCTCTGACGTGGCGGACGCCAATTCAGTGAGGACATTCGTAGACGGCGTGCTCGATCGCTTTGGTCGCATCGACGGTCTGGTCAACAACGCCGCTCTTTTCGCCACGCTTGGCAAGAACAAACCGTTCGACGAAATCGACACCGAGGAATTCGACCGGGTCATGCGGATCAACGTCGGTGGCGTTTTCGAATGCTGCAAAGCGGTCATGCCGACCATGCGTAAGCAAGGCTACGGCAAGATCGTCAATATCTCCTCCGGCACGTTTTTTAAAGGAACGCCGGGCAAAGCGCATTATGTTGCTTCGAAAGGTGCCGTCGTGGCTCTTACCCGGGTCATCGCGCGTGAAACGGGTCGCCACGGCGTACGCGCCAACTGTGTTGCGCCCGGGTTTACGCTAAGTGAGGGTGTACTCGAATGGGGCGAGGAGGTCGCCGCGCATAGTACACCTTCCGTCGCTTCCCGTTGTATAGCACGCGACCAACAGCCCGAAGACCTCAATGGCGCGATTGTCTTCCTGTTGTCTGCCGAGAGCGACTTCATCAGCGGCCAGACGCTGGCGGTCGATGGCGGGTCGGTGATCCACTGACACGAACAGCGCGGACCCGGATGCGGATCCGCGCACTTCTAATGAAGTTACATTGAAGATTTCGCAGCGCGGATCGCTTGCCAGAGACGGCAGGGTGTCAAGGGCATCTGCACATCGGTCACGCCGAGCGGCCGCAAGGCGTCTTCAACGGCGCTGACGATGGCAGCCAACGACCCGGTCGTTCCCGACTCGCCGACACCTTTTGCTCCCAGGGGATTGGATGGCGTCGGATCCGGCAGATCGATGATCGTCAAGGAGCGGGGCATATCCTCGGCACGCGGCATTGCGTAGTCCATGAACGAGCCGGTCAAAAGCTGCCCGGTTTCGTCATAGACGACTTCCTCCATCAAAGCCTGCCCAAGCCCTTGGGCAATGCCGCCGACGAGTTGACCCTCGACGACGGCGTGGTTGATGACGTTGCCGCAGTCATCGACCGCGGTATATTGAACAATCGCGAGCTTGCCTGTCTGGGGATCGATCTCGACTTCGCAAATATGGCAGCCGTTGGGGAACGAAAAGCCTGGCGACCTGAAGACTTCGACGGCATCCAGCGTCTCTTCGATTTGCTTGCCTTGCCTTTTCAGCGCCGCAACCCGCTTGGGAACGTCGAGAAATGCTATGCGTTCACCAGTGCTGCCGATCGTGTAGTAACCGTCGGCATAGTCGATGTCGTTATACCGGCCATCGGTGATCGAGCCGACCATCATGCGCCCGCGGGCAATCGCGCTGTCCGCCGCCTGAAAAGCCGCGGAGCCGGTCATCTGCCCGACCCGTGAGCCGACCGCCGGCGACCCCATTGGAACCTGGTCAGAATCTCCGGCGATGAAGCGGATATGCTCATGGCTGATGCCGAGACGCTCGCTGACGATGTGCGTTATGGTCGAGAGATGCCGCTGGCCCGTCGACACACCTGTGATACGCAGTTCCACGAAGTCGTCCTCCGTCACGCGAAAGTCGAGCGGTTCCATGAAATTGGCGCCAGCGGTTTCAGCGAAAAGCGAGCAGCCGATACCGCGGACAACGCCATTTTTGCGGGCGGCTTCACGTCGCCTTTCAAAATCTTCCCAATCTGAACGACGGACGGCTTCTTCTAAGACGGCGGAGAAGTCGCCGCTGTCATAGACCTGGTTCATGGGTCCCGTGTAGGGGATCCGGTCGCGTGGAATGAGATTGCGGCGACGAACCTCGATTGGATCGATCCCGATCGTCCGGGCAGCCTTGTCCATTAGACGTTCCAGCATGTAGGTGGTTTCTGGACGTCCTGCACCGCGGTAAGGCGATGTCGGAACCGAATTGGTGTGAACCCCGATGCTGCGGATCGCGATTTCGGGAGTTAGATAGGGACCGGCGATGTTTTCCGCTATGACGGAGGACTGGACGCGCGTTCCGATGCCGATGGCATAGGCGCCGATGTTGGAGACGATGTCGCAGGAAATTCCGGTCACGCGGCCGTTATCGTCGAAAGCGCCGGTGATCTTGAGCGCACTGTCACGCGCTCCCTGATCGGCCATCAATGCCTCGGATCGAGTGGACGTCCAGCGTATCGTCCGGCCAAGAACCCGGCTCGCCACCGCAACCGCGACATATTCAGGATAAACGTAGACTTTGAGACCAAACCCGCCTCCGACATGCTTGCTCACGACGCGCACGCTTTCCGGGGGTACGCCAAGCGCGTCAGCTAGCCCCTTGCGCAGGAACGTCGTCCCCTGGCTGCCGGCGTAGAGCGTATAGCGTTCGGTTTCACGATCGTAGCTTGCGACCGCCGCGCGGGGTTCCAGCGGGCTGCCCGCCAGCCGCTGGTTCCGTAGGCTGACGGACACCGTGTGGGCGGCATGTGAGAGAGCTGAATCGACTGCCTCTTGGTTTCCGGCAAGCCATGTGTAGCTTTGGTTCGCTGGCGCTGTATCCCAGATCGGCGTATCCGGCGCCTCGGTCGCTACCTTGGGGACCATGAACGGTTCCAAATCCTCGATATCAAGATCGACGAGGTCCGCAGCGTCCTGCGCCGCGCCAGCTGTTTCCGCCACGATCAGCGCGACGCACTCACCGATGTGGCGGATCCTGTCGCGGGCGATGGCCGGGCGTGGCGTTCTGACGTAAGGGACTTCCGTCTGGCCGTCTATTTCGAAGAGAGGCACCATGAACGTGATGGGGTTGCACCCGGCGGCGGCTAGATCCTCCCCGGTGAATACTCCGACCACGCCGGGCGCAGCCTTTGCAGCTTCTGTATGGATGCCGCGAATGATGCCGTGGGCGATGGAAGATCTTACGAACACACCCACCAGAGCGTCCTGGGTGATGATGTCGTCCGTGAACTGGCCCCGGCCTGACACGAGGGTCTCACCCTCCAGATCGAGAGGCGCCTGTGCATGTCCGGATCTGCCAGCCATGTTCATAGTCTCCACGTCCTACCATGCATTTCTAGAACCTCGCCCTTTCGGGTCGCATAACGACATTTTACAAGACTGACACTATTGCTCTGACGGCCCGGGCCGTCAGCACCGAGATGAGGTGAGCGCGATAGTCCTTGGTGCCGAAAAGGTCCTCGATCATCTCATCGGGTGAGACAGAAAGTTCCTCGACCGCCGACGGGTCAAACGTGTCCACTAGGCGTGATTCCGCTTCGTGCCATCGAAAAACGCCATCACCCGATGCTCCGGTGACTGCGGCGCCAACCCGATCAGAGTATTGGGCCACAAAAACCCCAACCAATGCAAAACGGGAGGCGGGCTGGATGAACTTCTGATAGTTGGCCGATCTCGGCACCTGAAAACGCACGGCCACTATAATCTCGTCATGCTCCAAAGCCGTAGCAAAGATCCCCTGGAAGTAATCTGTCGCGGCGATCTCACGGCGATCGGTTATGATCGTGGCATTGCACGCCAGAACCGCCGACGGGTAACACGCTGAAGGATCATTGTTCGCGAGCGAGCCACCAATCGTGCCGCGGTTACGCACGGCGGGATCGCCGATTCCGCCTGCCAGCTTCGCTAGCGCTGGAAATACTTCGTTGACCTCCCTCGCGACGACAGCGTGCGACGTGCCACCTCCGATGGTCAACGTCTCACCTTCAATGGTGACACCCTTCATGCCTTGAACGGCGTTCAGGCTTATCAGCACGGATGGTGCCGCCAAACGCTGTTTCAACGTCGGCAGGAAGGTCTGCCCACCGCCGAGAAATTTTGCATCCTCGTCTGCGGCCGCTATTGAAACGGCCTCAGCGATAGTCTTGGCCTTGATGAATTCAAAATCCTGCACAGCAAATCTCGCCAGTTGTCTATGTATGTTCGGATTCAAACTCACCGAGTGCCTGCCCGGATGCTGTCAGAACAGCCCTTACGATGTTGCGATACCCTGTGCATCGACACAGGTTGCCCTCCAGATAAACCCGGATTTCTTCGACAGTGGGCTTGGGGTTGTCCTTGAGTAGTGCCGTCGCGCTCATCACCATTCCAGGCGTACAGAAACCGCATTGCAAGGCATAGTGATCCACGAACGCCCGTTGGACCGGCGACAGCGTTCCGTCAGGCTGGGCGACACCTTCTATCGTGACGACGTCAGACCCGTCCGCTTCCAACGCCAGCATGGTGCAGCTTTTTACTGCACACCCATCGACATGTACGACGCAACAGCCACATTGGCTGGTATCACAGCCCACATGCGTGCCGGTAAGACCAAGCGTCTCTCTCAGAAAGTGAACAAGCAACGTTCGACCTTCCGCATAGCCCGCCGCGATCTGACCATTCACCACGAGACTTATTTCCAGCACTTCAATACCTCCCACGTCAGGCTTCTACAGGCCGGTTTTCCACAGCGGTCTTGAACCGCTGGAAAAAGTCGTCTGCCATCTTTTTCGCAAACCCGTCGATTAGGCGGCTTCCGAGTTGGGCCAACTTGCCACCGATGTGCGCCTCGACCTGATAAACCAAAACGGTACCTTCTTCCGATGGTGTCAGCGTCACCCTGGCATTGCCCTTGGCGAAGCCCGCCGCGCCGCCCTTTCCTTCGCCTTGAAGCACAAGGCCGACCGGCTCATTGAGTTGATCCAACGTCACCGTGCCCTTGAAGGTCGCCTTGACCGGGCCAACGCGCTGGACGACAGTCGCCTCGAAGCCTGTTTCGGTAGTGCCAGTCAGTTCTTGGCATCCCGGCACGCAGTCCTTCAGGACGGCGGGATCCAACAACGCTTTCCATACTATGGCTTGCGCAGCCTGAATATGCTGCGACCCATTCATCTCCATAGACGGCTCCAATAGTTTGTCGGGGTTACGTGCGATAATTTCTATGGCATTCATAATAAGTCAACATAAAATGTTTTAAAAATAGAAAAATGCATAATTCGTGGCTTCAGCCAAAACGCCGGAAAAATCTACATTTTTGTTGCTAAACAAGTTTTCTTAGAATACCGTACATCTCAGAGGAGAACGGCCCTTGCCGTGGGTGGTGGGCCGATACGTCATCTTTATGGCTAACCGCGACGCTGAAGGCAGCAGTGGGGAGGAGAGATCATGATTACCCGTAGGCATATATTGGTTTCCGCGGCCGTTGGAGTTCTCGCGCCAAGGCTTGGCTTTGCGCAGGAAGCATACCCTTCCCGACCGGTGACGATCATCGTCCCTGTGGCGCCCGGAGGTTTGGCCGACATAATTACGCGGGCGGCCGCGGAGCGTCTGTCTGCGCGATCAAAGCAGAGTTTCATCGTCGATTACGTGGTCGGCGTCGGAGGTTCGAAGGGCAATCAGGATGTCGCCAATGCCGCTCCTGATGGATACACGCTTGCCCTGACGACGGAAGCGCTGCTCCTGGTAAACCCGCATCTCTACAAGAATGTTCGCTACAAGGCCGAAGATTTCGAGCCCGTGGGCATCCTGGCCGAGCTCCCGCTTCTGCTTCTTGTACCAAAGAATCATCCGGCGAAGAACCTTGCTGATTTCGTGTCGATGGCTAAGGCGAAACCGGGTTCGATGAGCTACGGTTCGTCTGGAGCGGGAACGATGCCACATCTCGTGGGCCATCAATTCGCAAAAGCCGCGGGGATTTCGCTCGTGCATATCCCCTACAAGAGTGGTGCAGGAAGCGTCACCGATCTCATCGCCGGACGGCTGGACCTTCTCGCGGCGGGAGTGCCGCTTGTGGCTGGCTCGATCGGGCCCGATGGTCCGCTGCGGCCAATCGCCGTCGCCGGGCCGGAGCGTATCGCGAGCCTACCGGATGTGCCAACCGTAGCGGAAGCCGGTGTGGCCGGCTTCAATCTGCGTAGCCCGTGGTGGGGCTTGGTCGCGCCGCGCGGAACACCCAGGGACATCATCGACCGTCTGAACGGATGGCTTGCCTTGGACGCCATGACCGAAGATGAGAAGCAGAAGCTGATCTCCACGAAACTGGAGCCGAAATTCATAGGCTCTGCCGAAATGGGCGATGTCATTCGCTCGGAAGCCCCTGTGTGGAAAGCCGTGATCGAAGAGATGGGTCTTTCACTCTGACGAAGCGCTGCTTGGTCGCGCGGCTAAACGCACGACTTGATCATCCTTAAAATCGGTAAGGAGAGAACTTTTGAAGGCGCGGAGTCCAGACTTTTCCAACTTTGTGTGCGGCGGATTTTTTGTCATCGTCGGACTGCTTTTCACGTTCGGTTCCGTGGGACTTGGCATAGGCACCTCCGTAGGCATGGGTCCCGGCTACTTCCCGCTTTTCCTCTCAATTGCCCTGATTTTGATCGGGATCGCGGTGTTGGGAAGCGCGTTCGGTTCCGCCAGCGCTCGCCCCTCGGCATTGGCGTGGCGCGGGGTGCTGTTCATTTTGCCGGCGCCGCTTGTTTTTGGACTGACCGTAAGAGGGTTGGGCTTCGTTCCCGCGCTCTTCATTACTGCGTTCCTTGCCACGTTCGCCTCCACCACGATGCGACTTCCCGCCGCAGTTCTTCTCTCAGTGGCGCTGACGGTCTTCTCGACGCTGGTGTTTAGCTATGTCTTGGGCCTGCCGTACGCACTTTTTGGCTCCTGGCTGCCGAGGCTTTGATCGATGGAACTCTTCAGCAATCTGGCGACCGGCTTTGCGGCCGCAACGACGCTCTACAATCTGCTCTTTTGTCTGGCGGGTGTCATGATCGGCACGCTGATCGGCGTGCTACCTGGTATAGGAGCAACGGCCACGATTGCCATACTGCTGCCGATCACCTACCAGCTCGAGCCCATATCGTCGCTAATCATGCTGGCCGGCATCTACTACGGGGCACAGTATGGAGGATCGACCACCGCGATACTCATCAACATGCCCGGAGAGTCCTCGGCAGCAGTGACGGCGATTGACGGCTATCAGATGGCGCGCAACGGACGAGCCGGCGTCGCGCTTGCTATTGCCGCAATCGGCTCGTTCGTGGCCGGGACGTTCGCAACCCTTCTGGTCGCCATCTTTGCCAAACCCCTCACAGCGATCGCACTGGAGTTCGGGCCCGCTGAGTATTTTTCGCTGATGGTCCTGGGCCTCGTCTTTTCTACCGCCTTGGCTCATGGGTCTATCGTGAAGGCGCTCGGCATGCTGTTGCTCGGTCTCTTGCTCAGCATGG
Organism: Rhizobium etli 8C-3; assembly: GCF_001908375.1. Lineage (NCBI taxonomy): Bacteria > Pseudomonadati > Pseudomonadota > Alphaproteobacteria > Hyphomicrobiales > Rhizobiaceae > Rhizobium > Rhizobium etli. The sequence goes on from NZ_CP017242.1 coordinate 195,755, forward strand.
TCGGAACCGATCTCTATACCGGCGAATACCGGTTCACCTTGGGCATAGATGGGTTTGCTGACGGACTTGAGGTGGTGGCTGTCGCAGTCGGTGTCTTTGGCATAGCGGAGATCCTGCGAAATCTGGAGAATCCGACGTCCCGAGATTTGGTGACCCGTCACATTTCTAGCCTAATGCCGACGCGGGAGGACTTCCGCGCCATAGTCGGTCCAATAGTTCGGGGCACAGGCATCGGTTCCGTACTCGGGATACTTCCCGGAGGCGGACCAATCCTTGCAGCTTTCGCATCCTATACCATCGAAAAGCGCGTCTCTAACAAGCCGGGGGATTTCGGCAGGGGAGCCATCGCGGGTGTCGCCGGTCCAGAATCGGCAAACAACGCTGGAGCACAGACCTCCTTCATTCCCTTGCTAACGCTAGGCATTCCCGCAAATCCGGTTCTTGCTATGTTGATCGGGGCGATGTTCATTCAAGGAATCGTTCCTGGACCGAATGTGGTCGTCGAGCAACCGACACTTTTCTGGGGCATTATCGCCTCGATGTGGATCGGCAATCTTATGCTGGTCGTCCTCAACCTGCCGCTGGTTGGCATGTGGGTCAAGTTACTGTCCATTCCCTACAACGTACTGTTCCCTGCCGTCATGGTCTTTTGTGCGATCGGCGTATTCAGCGTGCATTCAAACTCCTACGATCTTATCGTCGTATCGCTGTTCGGTCTCGCAGGATATCTGCTCGGCAAGATCGGATGTGAACCGGCGCCGCTGATGCTCGGGTTCATTCTTGGGCCGATGCTGGAGGAAAACCTTCGCCGTGCCATGACAATGTATAGGGGGGATCCCACGATCTTCTTCGTTAGGCCGATCAGCGCTGTTCTTATGATGCTCGCGCTGATGGTTCTGGCGCTTACGCTCCTTCCGAACATACGCAGGAAACGTGAAGAGATCTTCCAAGAAGAAGACTGACCGGCGAGAAAACCTTTATACGACACCGGAGCCCGGGATCGATGCGAGCCGAGATCATGCGCCACGTCCCAACTGTCGTGCTCGCATGCAGCAGCAAGCAGTTGATCGCCGTCTGCCTCGACCTCTTCGGAAAGTCGAATGTCGCCCTCCTTGCCGGCGACCAGATCTTCGAGCAGATGACGCCTTCCGGACAATTCCATCTCGGTCAGGTCATGACCATCGAAGTAGAGCAGGTCGAAAGCCATGAAGAGTGCTTCGCCGGACGTGCGTTTGCCGCCACGCCCGCCAAGCGATTGCTGCAGCAATCCGAAATTCGGCCGCCCGTGCTCGTCGAGAACGACTGCCTCGCCGTCGAGGATCGCAGTTGCCACGCCGAGCTGCTTTGCGGCTTCTGCTATCGCCGGAAAGCGATGCGTCCAATCATGCCCACCTCTCGTGATGATCCGGACGCGCCTGGGTTCGATGTGAACCGCGAGACGATACCCGTCCCATTTGATTTCGAAGACCCAGTCTGGTCCCTTCGGCGGCTTCGCTTTTGTAAGTGCCAGACATGGCTCGATGCGCGCGGGCATGGGATCGAGGGGAAGGTTCGGTTGAGCCGGATCTCGCGGCTTTCGGGCTCTTGAACGAAACCGGCATATCGGTGGCGAGCAGCGGTTTTGGTGGCCGAGATTTAACCATCCGATGATTACATCAGGGAATGCGTAAAAAGAAAACGGCATTTGAGATGATAGCATCGACCCAAGCTACTCGCTGCCGCTGTTGGATATTAGTCCAGCAAGGACTGAAGGCCCAGAATTTCTGCGGCATCGGCCACTCTAGTTTGCTTTCCAGTTCGCATTATCGGGGATCGACCGCTGAGGCACGACAACCTGGATGATGGACGGACTGTTCAGATTTTCTTTGGCGCCATTTATGGCTTCCTCCAGTTCGCCATAGGTGTGTACCTTCCAGCCTTGGCAGCCAAAGACCTCTGCCAACTTGCTGTAATTCCATCGGTGCAGGATGCATGAATTGTAGAACGGCTTGTTACCATGAAAAACCGATGCATCGGCAAGCCATTGCTCCACGCCATAGATACCGTTGTCTGTCACGAAGATGATCGGGTTGAGATTGAACCGGGTTTGTGTCGAGAGGCATTGAGCGGTCATCTGAAACCCGCCATCCCCCGCAAAGACCATCAGCCTCTGGTTATCTTGCTTCGCCAGCGAAACCCCTGTCGCGGCCGGGCCGATATAACCGATCGCCGAATAGGATGATTGTACGATGAAACCGCGACGAGCACTCACTTCAAGAAGCAGGCTCCCGAAATAATTCAAACTCGCGTCGGCACCAACGATAGTATTTCCGTCAATCTGGTGCTGAATGAAATCGTAGAAGCCCTGATATGTAATTTCGCCTGCCGGATTCACGACCGGCGCTAGCCGGGCTGTTTTCGTTGGAAGACGTTGGGCTTTGCACGTCAACCTTTTATCAATCAAGCCGTTGACGAGATCCGCCAGCGAAACCTGTGCGTTGAAGCTCGTGCCATATTTCACTGTATCCCAGGAGGCGAATGCGGTTTTATCGAGATCGATAGGCCAGCCCAAATCATTGATATCAGTCAACCAGACGCCCAGCGCCAATACGAAGTCGGAGTCTTTGACCAAAGACTGGACGTAGGGTGATGACGATTTGCCATCAAACACCCCGGCAAATTGTGCATCGTCTTCCGACAGGATGGCCTTGCTCAAGAGCTCGGTCACGTAGGGAATTTTGAGGTCTCGAATGAGCCGCTCCGCCTGATGGTGAAGGCCGAACCGGTCGACCTCGACACCGATCCAGATCAGGGGTTTGGTGGCGTTGTGCAATCTTTCGCTGATTTGCGCGATCGACTGATTTAGACTGTCCTCGTCGGATATGACCGGCGCCGCTTTTAATGCATTCGACGGGCGCGCGCATTCCAGGTCCACCATATCCTCCAGCAACTCGATATAGACCGGACGTCTTTCCGTGATGCACTGCGTCAGCGCATAATCTATGAGCATTGGCGCAAGATGAGGGCTATCGAGGCGGACGGCAGCGGCCGTTATGTATTCGAACACCTGAAGATCCGTTTCCCGCCCGCTGATGAAATGATGCGAACTGTAGCCGGTCTGTTCGAATGTGAGCGTTTTCTTGATGCTTGGCGCACCGTTGATCAGAACAACCGGCACTTTCTCGACGTAAGATCCGGCGATCGCATTTGTTGCGCAAAGCGCGCCTGCGGAATAGGTTACGCACAGCGCACCAATTCCTTTCAGTCTCGCATAGCCGTCAGCCGCATAACCGGCATTCAGTTCATTCACTTCTTCGATGACCTGAATATCGCTTTTCTCGACATAACTGTTCACCCATTCGATCGAATAATCGCCCGCTATGGAAAACAGGTGTCCCAGGCCCAGTTCGCGAAGTCTGTCGACCAGATATTGCCCAACCGTGTATGTCTCGTCCATGTTCCAACGGCTCCCCTGTTGACGACAATTGACGTATATTAAAATTCGCTCGCGTCATCGAATAAGCGAGGTATGTATATGTCGAATATTGCGGGGCATTTTCGTTCGGGAAATCTTTCCAGCATGAAGCGCTTGAAAGTATCATTGGTGAGACCGTCGCCGGCGGCCTCCATGGCAACGGACAAATACTCTATATTTTTGGCAACCTCGTTTTTGTCAGCCGGAAAGCCGTGACCGGGAAGGAACAGGTCATAGTCGGACAGCAGCATACCCTGCAAAATCCCAATCCAATGCTCCATGTCTTTCGTAAGATAAAGGTGCGTTCCGCTGTAGATCAGGTCTTGCGCAATAAAAACGCCTACGTCCGGAAGACCTATGGTGAGAAGAAAATCGATCTCCGTATCAACGACTTCATCAAATACGTATTTGACTCCGTCGATGATTTCCTCGCCGGCGCGGACTTTTTTTTCGGGAATTACCAGGCTCTTCGGAGCGAGGTTGCCCATTTTCCAATGGTCATTCAGGGAATCCTTCCCATGCTGCTGCAGGAACTCTATCGTTTTCGGCAATGCATAAAGCGGAATGTCGCTGAATGCGGCTCCCAGGCCGAACCAATGGTCGGGATGCCTGTGCGACAGGTAAATCCGGTCGATCTCCTTGCCGATACTGTTGGCATACTCCCTGAATTGCCGCGCATAGGGAACGAGAAATTGCCCATCGACAAGAACAAGCTTGTTCCTGCTTTCGATTATGTGCGTTGCATTGGCGATATTGTCATCCGTGAAAGCTGAAATGAAAGTATGAATACGGACATCGCCTGCTCGCCTGACGATTTTAATAGGATCCGGCAATTGCGCCACCATAGGTATCTCCCTGATTGAAAGGTCGTTTGTTGAGGTTTGACGTTTACTCGGGGCAGGGCGGCCAGACAGGATTGGCCACCATGCCGTCCCCGGAGGTGCTGGATGGAGGTGCCCTTTGAGGCGCCTTCTCGGAGATGAAGGCTCCCCAGCATCCGGGGTTAGTTTCCAACATGCGCGGCTGAGCGCCATCACGGATGAGATCGACGACCGTGGGAAGCGATCTTTTCCTCCAATGTCTTCAGGGCGGCGCGCGCAACGTCGTAGGCGCTGTCGACGCCCGCCTCCGGCGCGTCCTCACCGGGCCGCCAGAAGCGTCTGCGCGTCATTCTCATCGAGCTCTCGAAGGGTGGAATCGCGTTAAAGACTTCGACGAGATAGGGGCCGGAATAAACCGGCTCGATTTCGCCCAACATAATATCCCAGGGAATCCAGCAGTCTTTGACAGCGCCCCGGTCCGGTGCTGAGATATGAACGTAATTCAGCCGGCTCTGCTGTGCGGCACGGGCGACATTTTTCCTGAAGATTGCCGGCCCCTGGCTTTCCATCACGACCTGCGCTGTATCGACCGTGACGCCACAGACCGGAATGTCGGCGATTTCGAGAAAATCCAGCGCTTCCGAGACCATGGTCGGCCCAGGCGTTTCCCAATTCTTGACGGGCTCAATGGCGAGCTTCACTCTCTTATCGGCACTATATTCCGCCAACTCTTGGAAGATGGAGCCCGCCGCCGCGAATCGTGGCTTTATCCAATCCTGAAGCGCGTCGCTCCAGATCTCCTCACCGTCATCCGTCAGCGGAAAGATACCATAGGGGTAGAGAAACGGCCCTGACATGATCGTATTCTCCCCACCCAGCACCGACGTGATGTCGACACGGGATTTGAGATAGGACAGAGCCTGCTTGCGCTGTTCCTCGTAGGGCGAGGTCGGATCGTAGGTTCGCGTGGTCCCCACATTGGTTGTGAACTTCACATCCTGGAAGCCTGCCTTATCGAACGCCTTCTTGAGGCGGACATAGCTTTCGACCTCAGCGTGATGACCGGCATGGGCAGGTCCTGGGGCGATATGCACATCGAAGCCAGTGTAGCCGATGTCGGTAAGAGCCTTCAGATGTCTGACGAGAACCTGGGTGTAGTCCGCGTCGTTCGGCCTCAAATCCGCTGTAAACATAAAGAAGCTGAAATATATATCTCGCTTGAATGCCTCTGACATCTTCATCGCTCCGGCTATCGTTATCCAATAACGCGTGGTTATCGATCAATCTCTAGTTTATCGAGGAATTCGCACCTTCCAGGATTGCGATCTGTTCTTCGAAAACGTTCCGAACGATCTTACGGAACGAGACGGCGAGCAGGGAATTACGTCAACTGTGATTTGCGTGGAACTCACACGAAGCACGTGATCAGACTTTATGTCGTACTCAGACGGATCTGAATCAGATCCAGAATCCAAACCAAAAGAGGTCAAACCTCTCGCCGGGGCTACCATCCGAGCAGCTTGCGTAGATATTCGCGGCCCATTTTCGCATATTGCAGCGGATTGGCCTTGGCCGGGTCCTGCTCTGCTTCGACGCAGATCCAACCGGCGAAATCCGCCGCGGCCAACGCATCGAGGATTTCCGGAAAGGTCACGATGGAGCCATCACCCGGAACGGTAAAGATTCCCATCTCGATACCTTGCTGGAAGGACAATTCACGGGCCTTAATCGCCCCAACCACCTCGGCGCGAATATCTTTCAGGTGAACATGCTTGATGCGGTGGGCGTATTTTCTTGCCAGCGCCAGCGGATCGACACCGGCAGCCGCCTGGTGTGCGGTGTCGAGAAGCATGTTGACCAGCCTGGGATCCGTCTCGTCCATGAGCCGGTGGATCGCTTCCGTCTTCATCACCCCGGTTCCCAGATGCGGGTGATAGCAGAGCCGGCGGTTGCGTGCCCTGGCTTTCTCTCCCGCCTCATGCAACCCTTCGATAAGGTATTTCCACTCGTCCTCGGAGAAATCAGGACAATTCGGAAACAGGGCGACCGGAAGCGGATTGACGGCCCGGCCAAACTCTGAGACGACCAGATCGGCCCTGCGCGGATCGTTGCTGTCACCTTCCATGGCTTCGAGGAAATCGAGCTGAGCATCGACATTGTCCAGGGTATGACGCTTCATCGCCTTGATGGTGAAGTAGGTGCTTACCCAAGGCTCGGAAATCCGCAATCCCCTGAGTTCGAGGGCCGGTCGCAATACTTTCGGGTCCGTCGGATATTTGTGGCCGACGCCACATCCGACATATCCGGCGAGCGCCATTTCACTCAGAGCCTGCTCGTAGGGGATACCGATATCGATGTTGATGAAATCGTCATTCCACCAGAGCGTGGGGATGACACCCAGCCAGACCTTGGCGGGCGTCAGTCGATGCAGATATGTCACCATGGCAATGATCCAGTCCTTTTGAGGTCAAATCGAAGTGGCATCAGGTTTTGGAATCGAGATCCGGAAGGTCCGGAATTTTCGGCGGAAAGGCCCAGGAGCCGAAACCAGGCCCCTTGGCGCCTGCGGGGTGGGCTCCGATCGCCTTCCAGAGCAAACCCTCGATATAGGCGTCGGGAGAAACGACGAAGGTGGCACCCGCGGCCCTGCGGCCAAAGCGCTCCGTCCAGGCGGAGGGCAGCTCGAACCAAGTCCCGGAATACCAGAGCTTGATCAGCGCGCGGGTCACGTCTCCCAGCAATTCATTGCCAAGAATGGTCGTGCGCACCGCCTGGATACGGGCCACGTCTTCCGGCGGCGGCAGGGCGACGAAGGCGGCCAGCAGCGCATCGGTGGTCTCGCCGCCGACCATCTTGTCGAGCGTGGCGAGATAGCGTTCCGCCAGGCCCGTTCCCAGAAGATCGAAGCGGGAGAAGGCCGTCAATTCGACGGAAACGTTGAGAAACGCCTCGAAACGGCTGCTCATGCTCTCACCTCCGCCTGCTGGGTGACGGCCGCCTGTTTGGTGCTGCCGGGGATCTCATAGGTGGGGCAGCCGTTCTTACCGGGATGGTTCGTCAGAGGATTGCGGATGAGTTCGAGGATCATGTTGCGGAATTCGAACATGATCGGAACCGCTTCCAACAGCAGGGTCGGCTGGCCGTTATAGGCACGCGTCAAAAGCTGCAGAAATTCGCCATAGCGCGTGTTAAAGGCGGTCGCCGCCTCACGCAGTTCCGGGTCTTTCTTTATGTCTATGTCCACCACTTTCAGGTTCGCTTTGATGGGATAGGCGCCTTCCCAATCGACCTGCAACTGCGGACCAGTAGGGTGGCCGGGCTGGTCGCCCTTCTGGTAGTAGCGGCCTTTGACCAGCTCGTCGAAACGATAGTAATGGGCCAGTTCGTGCTCGTTATCGTCGTAGATACCGCCACCGTCGCCTTCGCCCTGTTCGATGATGAGCTCGATGGCTTCCAGGGCGCTTTTCAGATCGGTCACGCCAAACAGCTCGCCGCCGCCGGAATAATAATATTCCGAGGTGATCTGACGCGACCTGTCGCCGGTGAAAATGGTTGTGCCCACCCGATGCGCTTCGGCTTCCAGGTATTTGATGCCTTCTGCGATGGTCGAGTAGAACTCGCCGATACTGTAAAAATGGAGGTCCTCGTGCCTTGGATCGTTGCCAAGCGCGGTGGTATGCGGGGAGGTCTTGCGGTGTATCAGGCCTTTACCAACGAGATGTATGGGACGCTGGGCCGGCCGCTCGATTTTCAGGAAAGTCGCCAGCGCCTCACGACCAAAAGCCTGGATGCCGACCTTGAAGTCGGTCTCACCGTCCGGTAGGGAGGCGGGATAGTCGACCGCGAAGTCCGGCCTGGTAAGATCCGGCGTGCCGCCGATGGCATTGAGAATATTGGCCGCGATGGTCAGATGCAGCATTTCTTCCACGACGATCACGCGCAGAACCTGGGTTGCATCCTGGTTGACGCCGGGTTTGATCGAGTAAAGCGCCGTCAGATACGGCGGAATCGTCGCATGTTCGAGGCGCATCGCCTGATAGAGAAATTCTTTCAGCTCATCGAGCGTCCTAATGCTGTAAGAATACATGCTCAAGCTCCATGGAAGAAGGTAAGTTGGGTGCACGGCCGGCTGCCTGTGGCTTGCGCCATGCCCATCGGTTCGTTCCGCGCGCAACGGATGTCCGGCCTTTGTTCAATGGAGATACTTCAGAATGTCGCGGCTGCTTCGGAAGCACATCGCGGCCAGCGTCAGGGTAACATTGGCCGTGCCGATCGTCGGCATGCTGCCGCCGCCCACGAGGTAGAGGTTTTCATGGTCCCAGCTGCGCTGGTTCTTATCCACGACGGAATTGGTCTTCGTCGTTCCCATGATATGGGTACCGGCCAGATGATTGCCGCCGCGGATCGCGTAGCCTTGCTTCTCAAAGTCCACATAGCCGAAATCGCTGGGGTCGTAATAAGTATGATCCTGCGCGCCCAGACGCGCAAAGACAGTGCGCGCAAAATGACGACCATAGGCGGCACCCTTCATGGTATATTCTGGAACCGTGAAGGACAGGATGGGCCGCATATTGCCCAGGGGATCAGTATATTGCGGATCCACCGTGATGCGGTTGCTTTCGACCGGCATGACCTCGATCATGAAAGCCAGCAGCAACTGCCGCGAAACCCTGTCGATCACGCCGCGTCGAAGATCCGCCCCGTGAAGGTTGCGATCATCCACCAGTTCGAGAAGGTCGGAGGTCGGCGCCCCCGTGGCCCAGCCCCAGCCGTCGTTATGGATATCGATGGCGAAGGCGGCCTGCCTTTCCCGGAAAGGGCCGTCGCGCAGATCTACGATACCGCCTGTCGAGCTGGTTCCGCGCATCGTGCCGCAGATTTGCGGCATCAGCGCCCAGTTCAAGAGATAGGCATGGTCCATCAGATTGCGTCCGACAAGGCCGCTGGTGCTGGGCAGGCCGGAGGCCAGCATGAGACGAGCCGTTTCGATGGCGCCTGCCCCAAGCACGAAAACCTTGCCCTTCACGGTGATGGTCTCGTGGGCCGCTGAGGCCGGGTCCTTGTAAACCTTCACCTCGATAGTGCGGACTTTACCGCTATCCGGATCGATGTTGACCTTCGATGCGACCGCCTGCGACAGCAGTTCGACAAGCCGCTCGCTACTTTTCCCGTTTACCGCGAACGCCTTGGCAAGCGTTTTTCCGGCGTGGTAGCGCGCTTGCACAGGACAGAGCGGTACGCAGTTGGTATTGCCCTGGCAGCGACCGCCCTCTTCGACCTGATGCGTATCGACTGCGCCGATTGGACGGTAACCCTTTCCACCATCATAGGCTGGGTTCGGTATGCTGTTGCGCCCCTGCGGATAAGGCCTGACCTTCAGGGGATAGGTTTTGCCGTGTAGTTCGACACTGGTGCCTTCGATGCCCTTGTTGACCTGCTGGTCCAGATAGGACAACGGCAAGCCGCGCATGGGAAAGACATAGTCGCCCGGGAAGGTCTGCCCCAGATATTGCTGGTCGTCGACATTCGCCGATACGCCGATTTCCCGCTCGGCCAGGCGGTAATCATCCTCGATTTCTTCAAAGCTCAGTGGCCAGTCCAGCCCTTGGCCGAAAATGGTGCGCGTCTTGAAATCCGAGCGAAGCAGGCGGGGCGTTTTCGCCTCCCAGTGCATGGTCGTGCCGCCGAAAATACGGGTATATGTCGTGTCGCTGACATAAGGGCCGGATTGAACGATATAGGTCGAGCTATCGGTTTGCCCCGCCTGCAGCTTGCGAAGCGGGCTGCGGGGCATGGCCGCGTTCGCATTCAGCGGAAAGGGTGACTGGTTATCCTTGGAGGCTGCCGAATAGAAGGTCGTCAGCAGATCGTCATAGCCTGCCAGAGTGCGATTGGCACCGGTTCCGGCTTCAAGTATCAGGACACGCTTGCCCGCTTCCGCAGCCTGCTTGGCAATGATTGCTCCGGAAATGCCAGCGCCGATGATTACGATATCGTAGTCGCCAGACGCTGCGACGGTCTTGGGGTCGGCTGTCAGCGCCGATTCGAGGGGAAAAAGCACTTTGGTCCTCCATCATTCCCGGAAAGCTGCATCAGGCTTTGCCGATCATGCCGCTTTAGGCTCAATCGAGATTTCAGGCCGGGCGGGCCTGAAATCGTCATGATCTTGGGACGCGCGACTTTTGGGGTTTGGCCTTGGCGGCCAGGGCGCCGCCGGAGCGGGCTCTGACTGCAGAGAGGAAAGAGGCGTAGCTCCAGGTCAGGTTCCGGACGCTTTTCTCATAGCCAGTGGTTCCATCGAACTGTTCGCTCAGTTCATAGTGATCGCTGTGATAGACGATGGCGCGCAGCATGAGGTCAGACGAAGCCCGCAAGGCAACCGACGCGTCGGCGGCGCTGCTGGATGCGCCAAGACCCAGTTCCGCGAAGAAGGGTTCAGAAAACTGATCGAGAGGGATGGCGCCGCTGGCCTCGATGGCATTGGCAAGCCGATATTGAAACTCGGCGAAGTTAGCGGTGCACAGAGCCCAGGGATGCCCGCCGACCACCGGAGCCGCCACATCGCCATCGTAATGGTCGCCTGGATAGCGCCCGAAGAGTGGACCGAGTCCTTTGGCCGCGTCGGCGCCATTGATCGGGTAATAGTTCGAAGACGAAGGATCGGCCCACTGGCGCCGCAGGATGGCCGCCGTTGCCAGAAGCTTGGTATCGGTCGGCTCGATCCCGCCATAGCAGACCGAAGAGACGATATCGATGTTGGCGTCGTAACCGGCTTGCGCTGCGGCATCCAGAACGCTCACATAGAGCTGCCCATTCCAGTGGGTAGCCAGCTGGATTTCCAGCCAAGAGATGGCATCGGCCACCCCAGCAGGCACCGGAATGCCAATCGTGTTTCTGGCAATTTCCCGGAAAAAGCGCAACTGTACGGCTCTTGCGAAAAAGGAATAGCCCTCATATTCCTCCCAGAGATTTGTGGTCTTGTTCTGATAAACTTCGAGAAGATAGGCGAGGTTAGTCTCGACCAATTGTTTGGCGATTGTCTGCGTGGCACCATCCAGCTGATCGAACAAGGTCAGGATCGCAATCGACTGAATGGCCGGCCCGTCATTCTGCTCCGACCACGGACGAACCTCACCAGTGATGGTGAAGCAGGCATGGCCAAGTGTGACGGTCGCGGAATTCTTCGCATTCGCCTGACAGAGCGCGGCGAAGTTCACGTAGTCGATCAGGCTCGGCACACCCCCGCCCGGAACGAGCGGCAAGCCGGCGAGCGCGATCTCGATAGCCGTAATAGCTCCATCGCGGACCCAGTTGAAAACATAGTCCTGGTCGACACCCGGCGTGTTCGCTGGATAGGAGGGTGCGGCGATGACGCAGCCCGGGACCGAAAAGTTGCTGGACGATGCCGGATCCTCGATGACATAGCCATCGCTTGTGATGTTGCGCATCATCAGAAGAGAAAAATAGCGCGACAATGCAACCAGATCGGTCTGCGCGAAGGCGGGCGCCGGTTTGACTGCAGGCGCATAAGCGCCGATAGCCGGGCCTGCATAGGCCGGGTCCGCAACTGGCTGACTCCATAATGCAACTGTCATTGACTCACTCCAAAATCGGTTGAGACTTGCCGAGACCAGATAGAAGAAAAATCGTGGACGAACGGGCGGAGATGCGCTCCTAATAATTTCCGTACAGCGTATTTATGGTTTCACGTCAGATGGTTAGCCGAGGTAGTTTACAGCCAGCCCCTCTGCACGACGACTTCCTCAAGAAACCCGGGTTCATGGATCATTTGGCGATGATGTGTTACATTCTTAGCTTGATCTGCGTTATTATGCAATGAAGAATTGTAGATATGTTAAAATTAAAAATTATCATCAACCGCCAGTTAAGCTGTCAGATCCGAGAATAGCACCGCTCGGTGCCGGTCGCTCGCTTACGCCCGCCTCGCGCGCACCGTCAGCTTCTCCTCCCGATAGAGCCGGAAGAGCCTCTCGTGGTTTACAAAGTGTCCCTCGCGCCTGCAGCACATGAATGCGTCGATCTCCAAAGCGGCGACGTTTGCGCCAAAACCTTCATTCGCTCGCGAAGGCCATGATCATCGTCGCGTCTCATTTCATAACGGATCGTCATCCGGCAAAAGCCGATGGCTTTATACGCCCGCCGTTCGTTCATCCTATGTTGGCTCATCAGTTGCGCGAAAGCGTTGCATTGTCGCATTGTCGAGCATGGCATCCGCCCGTAGCCACTTCAGCCTGGTATTCTCGTCCTCCAGCGTCTTCAGCCGTTTGGCTTCGGACACGTCCATGCCGCCGAACTCGGCTTTCCACCTTTAGACGCTGGCGTCGCTGACGCCGTGCTTGCGGCAAAGCTCAAAGGCCGGCGTGCCTGCCTCGTGCTCCTTCAATAGGCCGATGATCTGTTCGTCTGTGAAACGGTGCGCTTCATTTCCTGGTCCTCTCAATAGGCCAGAGCTACTTCAAGATGGAATATTTCAACCGGGCACGGTCACTGGTGAAGAGCGGGTTGCGCAAGAACGCGTTCACCGGAACGGTCTTCGTGTTTCGGCACGCCTCACTCCCGCAGCGAAACTCTCGCTGACCTTCTCGCCAGCGCAGCGTTGTGCCGACGGCTCGCAGCATCGATGATCTTGTTGTTCGCTCTTTCAGTTCTTTCCGCTGAGCGATTGTTCAATAACCTCTCCACGTGCTCCGCCTGACCGATGATCGTCGTATGAACAAAAAGGTCAACGACGTTCACTTCCACGCCATACGCGCTAGACAATCGTCTTGCGAGTTCGACCGTCAAGATGGATGAACCGCCGGCGAGGAAGAAGGAGAGGTCCACCGGTGGCTTATCTATGCTCAAAAGAGCTGACCACATGGCGGCGATGCGATCACGGTTGCTTCCATCTGGCAGCTCGATTTCCCTTTCCTGTGAGAACTGGGGGAGATCAACTGTTTGAAGCGCCTTGTAGTCTACCTTTCCGTTGTAGGTGAGAGGCATTTTTGAAAGATAGACGAACTGTGAGGGGATCATGTAGTGCGGCAGAATTTCGGCCAATAGCTTTCTTACTTTGTAATCACGTTGCCGATTGATCGACCAACTCACCGATTGAGGCATCTGATGACCAAGGATCCGAGATAGATGTCTCCGCTCGAAGAGTGACGAGAAACTATCAACCGGTGTTACGCAGAGATCGACACTGCCCTTTGTGATCGGTTCACTCCACATGATGCGAACTGCCCGCCGGTTTGCTGTTCCCCATCTGCGAAAATCCTCAAGGGTAAGGTCTGACATCGAAGTTAAGGGCAAAACTTGAGCTTCATCGCGCCCGACAGAGGCAATAGGGTCATGCTGTCTCTGTACCGTTCTGCCAAGAACTCGTGGGTTGGGGATCTGTCGCAAGATGAATGCGTCCGGAACCGTTTTCAGCCATTCCGACAGATCGCCCGCCTTCGGCACATCTTTCTCGAAGTCGTAAACCGCCGCGACGTGGCAGGGGGTCCGTTCGTCCGAATCTAGATGCAATACTGCATCGTAACGAAAGCGCGTCATTTCATCATCGCTTTCACCAAGTCGCAGATCCAAGTCGGTGGCAGCCACTCTTCGTTGGCTCTGTGTGATCCGTGCGAAGTCGGCCGGATCGAGCCAGAGCTCGCCACGGCCGATGGTCTTGATCCACTGTTCGACATCTGCATCAGCACTGCCGTCATTTGTGGCAGCCTCCGCGGCAATGCGTGCCATAACCGGCTTCATGGATGCGGCAGGAATGTCGCCAACGACGATCTTTCCACCATGTCGGCAAAGCGCAATCGCCTGCTGCAAAACGGCGGCCAGATAGTCTTCGTCTGGAAAGTACTGGACTACGGAATTCAGCAGGACGAGGTCAAAAGGCCCTGACACAGCGCTGCGAATTTCGTTGGCCGGCACGCAGGACAATTGCCAGCGGGGGGATTGTCCAAATTGCTGCGCCAGCCGCTTTTGGGCTGCTGCGACAGCCGCACTTGACAGATCACAGCCCTGATATTTGACCAGGCCTTCCCTTAAGAGGCGCTCGCCAAGTAAGCCCACGCCGCAGCCGATATCGAGGACACTGCCGGGAGAAAACCCTAAGACGCGATCTGCGGTTGCCTGCGCCCACGCCTTGATTTGGGTTTCGCCGATCGGTTTTCCGGTGAAGGTCGATGTATATCCCGTTCCCTCGGCAATACTTGTTTGCCCATGGAGGTCATAGGCCGCATCCCAGACCGCGCCCCAGCTTTCGACCCTCTCGTCAAGCTGCGGAGCAACAATGAACGCGGTCAGGCACTTTTCACTCGACCTCGTTTCAGTGAGCTTGACTGCCGATTGTTCTACGAACGGCAGACGATCGAGCGCTCTTTCGATTTCTCCAGGCTCGATACGAAACCCGTTTAGCTTCACCTGGCGATCTTTGCGTCCGACATACATCAAACAGCCATCATTGCGCTCGACGACCAGATCGCCCGTCATGAAGCGGTCAAACGGCCCGTTCTCCAACGCACTTGTGAATTTCCCTTCATTCAGGTCCGGGCGTCGGAAATAACCTCCACTTACACCGGGGCCATCGATGCGCAGCTCACCATCCCCGAGTTCGCCATCGGCCTTCTCAATCGCGTAGCTCGTCCCTGGCAAAGGATAGCCAATTGGCACCGCTTTTCCGGGATCTTCAAAATCTGCTTCCGAGAGGCAATGGTAGAACGACCAAATGGTCGTCTCGGTCGGGCCATAGAGGTTCCATGCGGCCCTTGAACGATCGAATAATTCTCGCGCCAATTGGGTCGGGAGAACTTCTCCTCCGCAAAGGGCACCGACATTGCAGTCGGGAATCCAACCCGAGGAAACGATCATGCGCCACATAGTTGGTGTTGCCTGGATCAGGCATCGCTCTCGCCCTTCCACGAGCTTGATCAGGGCATCGCTGCTTCTCGATTGATGATCATCGGCAAGAATCAAGGTACCGCCATTGGCCAGCGGAAGAAGCAGCTCAAGCACAGAAATATCGAACCCAAACGTTGTGGCCGCCAGGATCCTGTTCCATCTGCGAAAATCGACGACCCGGTCGATCGCATCCAGGAAGTAGTCGAGATTGCACCGCCTAACCATCACGCCCTTGGGCTGGCCGGTCGATCCGGACGTGAATATGATGTAAGCCAACTCCTGCTCATCGAAAGCAGCGACTGGCAGAATGGGATTGCCAGCAAAGCCAATTTCGTTCAGCCACATACGGTTGCGGGCGGGAAAATCGCTGCCATGAAGTTCGTCATCGACGATCAACAGATTGAGATCAGCCAATTCGGCAACCAGTCTGTTTCTTGCTTTTGGCGAATCCAGGGGCAATGGGACAAACGCGGCCCCGACATTTAGAGCTGCGAGAATCGCAGCAACCATGTCGGGAGAGCGTCGAAGATGGATGCCGACGCGCGAACCGACATAAATGCCGGCTGCGAGAAAATGCTTGGATATTGCAGCCACGCGAGCGGCGAGGTCTTCATAGGTGGTAACTTCGCCGTGAAACTCTATCGCTGGGTGATCAGGAGTTCGCCAGCTGAATTCTTGAATTTTGCGCAGCAAGTTTAAGTCGGCCATCTTACATTCTCCAGCGAGAGCGTTGCGATGAATTAGTGGGAGAGCGACGCGGCAACCCGCGATCGGACGGGATCGGAGACCCATTTCGTCCAGGTCGTCTGATGATTTCTCAGAAAATAAAGTGCGGTCTCCTCAGGCGTGGCCCTTTGCTTATGCATGTAAGCCGCAAGCTCGCCCATCGTCTTGGAACCGATGAACATGGCCCGCAGGAAGGCTACGACGTCCGGGTTTTCACCGACCATTTTCTTCGTCGCATATTTCAGGATTGGAATAGTCTCATAGGCGCAAGCTCGTTCAGCCGGAACGCCAGGCTGAAACGGCGTGAGCAGCTTTTCGATTGCAGCCCAGCAAGCTGGGTCGTAAGCAGGTTCCTTCAGAAGCGTCAGGTCGATCATGGTCGGCAGCGCACTGGGAGCCCAATAATAGGTTATGAACGGACGCCCCGCCTCGTATTCCTTCAGAATGGTTTCGTTCAGCTCGTTTTCTGTTTTTGGTTCGATGGATTTGAGATCATTATCCAGCCCGTATGTCGCAAGCTTGATCAGGTTGATCTCCCTGCAAGCCCAGCCGGGTATGCAATTGATGAATTTGGATTGCCTGTCCGGATCGCGTTCGCGAAATGCTTGAAGATATTTGCGAAGATCCTGAACGCTGCTAAGATCGGGGGCGAGGGGCTTGATGCCTCGGGCGGCATCTCCTTTGATGACATAGGTGGGAACATAAAAGCCCTGCGAGGCACTCTCGTAAGTTTCGCCGAGCTCGACAATCTTGCCGTCTGTAACCTGTGCGCTCACCCATTCCGCCATGAGGTTGTTGTACATTTCCAGATTGACGTCCATCGTTCCGCTTCTCATCGCGTTTTGCATTTTCGGAACATTGGAATCGACGTCCACGGCTTGGCGCCCGAAGCCGTGCTTGATCATGTAAATGGCAATCGCGTTGCTGATTTGGATGTTCTCCCATCCCCCGTCGTAGAACGTGATCGGCGCTGATTGTGTCTGCCCCAAAACGCGTTCTGGGCTTAACGAGAACATCATCACAAATGAAAGTGCGGCAACGTTGATCGTGGCATTCATCAGTTTCAACGACATCGGAATCTCCATTTGAAAAACAGTCAGTTGGACGAAACAATCCTGATGTGACGTGGCCTTGCCTGAGAGGCATATCCCAGAAGAATTTGGGCAGCTGTCTCGATCAGAAAGGAGCTATGGGTTTCCATGAAATAGTGGTCGCCCGGGCAGAAATGGGTGTCTAACGGCAACATGGATTGCTCGCTCCACGCCAGGATATGTTCGCCGGTCGTGTAAGGATCGGCCCGACCGCCAATTGCCGTGATGGGCGTGGCAAGGGGGTGTTTTGGCTGATAGATGTAGGTGTTGTTAAGCTCGTAGTCGGCTTTGATGACGGGGAGCATGAGAGACAACAATTCGGCATCCTTGAAGAGAGCCTTGTTGTTTGCGAAGTTGACATCCTTAAGCATGTCAATGAAATCCTCTTCGGTTGCAGCTCCGGAACGAGCTGCCGTCGCACCGAATTGGACAGCGTCAATAGACGCCTGTCGTTCATTGTAGATCTGCGGAGCTCTCGACCCGGCGACGAACAGATGAAGCGGATGCAATCGATACTCGCGCTCCAGGCGATGGGCCAGTTCGAAAGCCTGGATACCGCCTATGCAATGACCGAAGAAGGCAAATGGCCTGTCGAGGTAGTCGGCCAAGACGGGCGTCAGCTCATCAACGAGATCATGCATCCTCGTATGCGGCCGCTCAGCCAGCCGTGAGCCTCTTCCGGGCAATTGAACGATAGCCACTTCGATGTCATCTGGAAGTTGGTCGGCCCAGCCATTGAAGACGGCCGGACCTCCGCCAGCATACGCGAAGCAAACAAGCTGCATGCTCGCGTTTCCGCTCCGTCTTGGAATGATCAACGGTTCGCGTCGAGCAGGAAGAACTGAAGACGGCGGAGCAAGGCGCACATCCGTTTGGGTTTCCAGTTGATCGAGGATTATCTTGGAGATGTCGGCGATCGAGGCGCCGGAAAAGAGCGGGCCAAGGGGTAGGACCACGCCGAGTGCCTTCAGGGCGTCGCGCAATTCCAAGGTGGTGAGAGAATCGAAGCCCAGCCGATTGATCGCTTCGTCTGTCCGAACCGATTTCGGGGATGTACTAAGGGTCTTGGCGACGATCGCGGAAATACTCGAAACGACAAAATCCGTCCGCTCCTCGATGGGAAGCGCGGCCGCTTCGTCTTTGAACGGGCGTTTGGATGTTCGTCCAGTGCCGACAACGCTTGTCGGTTTGGGGCTTGTTACTGCCGAAAATAGTGGCGGAATTCGTCGATTGAACTGGTCGAGATAGCTTTGCCAGACGATTGGAAAAGCGCCGTAGATTCCCGAGAGGCCGAAAAGGCGCGAAAGTTTCTCTACCCCTTCATCGGGGGAAAATTCCCGAATGCCCATGGCGGCAAGACGCGCTTTCTGTCGGGCACCGAGAGAGGCCGACATTCCGTCACCTGCCCAGGGCCCCCAGCAGATCGCAAGCGCCGGGAACCCCTCGCAAACGCGCTTCGTCACGATTGCTTCCATGGCGGCATTTGCGGCCACATAAGCAGCCTGCCCCTTGAACCCCAGCATGGATGACAGAGAGGAAAAGCAGATGAAGAAATCCATCTCGCACGAGCGCGTGAGTTCATCGAGCACGAGCGTCCCATGAAGTTTTGGCCTCAAGGCTCTGTCGAGGGCGTCATGGGCAACATCCGCAATCATGCCATTTTCATTGACGCCAGCCGCGTGAAAGACGCCCTTTAACGGGAAGCCCGATACCTCAATATCGCAAAAAATCCGCGCCATATCCGCGCGGGACGCTACGTCGGCCCTTTCGAAGCGAAGGTTTGGAATGCGTTCTCGAAGGGCTTTCAGTTCGCTCCGCTTGGTTTCGTCTTCGAGCGACCTGCCGATGAGCAGAATGTTTTTAGCGCCGCAATCTGCAAGCCATCGCACCAGCGATCTTCCGACGCCGCCAAGTCCGCCCGTGACGAGATAGGTGGCATCATCCCTGAAAGCGAGCGACCGCGACTCTGCTAGTTCCACATCCTCAAGTCGGGCAACAAAGCTGCTTCGGCGTCGAAGTGCCGTCTGGTCGGCCAAATCACCGCGTAAAAGCCGTGCGACTACAAGATCCGTCGAGGATTCGTCGAAGTCGATCACACTGTGCCATATGTCGCGGTGCTCCTGCCCGAACACCGTCGCGACAGACCAAATGGCGGCCTGGGCGGGCACGACAGGAAGATCCTGGTGATCGATGCTGACTGCGTTGCGCGTCAAGATCTGGACCTTGAGGTCTATAGAGCCATCGAAGGCGGACGCGTCGCGCACAAAGCGTACCGCATCAAAGATCCCTTGAGTGGCATCTGGTCCCGCCTGCGGCGCTGGTTCACCGTCTTCCCGTGACGACGCGAAGGCCACGTAAATCAGTCGGCATTCCGGGGCGTCTTTTCCGGTCGTCGTGTGGCGGAGCAGCGCCTGAATGTCAGCGATATTGATTTCGTTGAGATACATCACGATTGGCCTGTGGCGGCCCCTACGCACTGTCTTTGCCGCTTCGGCGGTAATTTGTCGCTCAAGCAGGTTGACCAGTTCGGTTGCTGCAGTGTCCGCGCCACATACGAGGAGGATCTGGGGCAGCGGGCTGTCTGCTGAACGATCCGCCTGTTCTTCAGGACGCCAAAGCGTTCGATGAAACCATCTCTCATCGACCTTATCGTCAACGCCCGGCCAATATCGCCGTCTTTGGAATGGATAGCTTGGAAGAGGAATACGCCGTCCCTTCCTGTCCTCGTAAATGGCCGCCCAATCAATCCCCGCGCCACTTTCAAAGAGTTGAGCCAAAGCAAGCGCATCCTGCTCGCAATCATCCACGTTCTCACTCAATGCTGTAATCCAGGCAGTGTTTTGGATTGCCGGTCGATCGCTGGCGCACATTTTACCGAGATTTGAAAGGACGGATTTGGGGCCAATTTCCAGGAATGTCGTTACACCCAGTCGCAACGCGGTTTCGACGCTTTGTTCGAAAAGGACAGGTTTTAGCAGCTGTTTGCACCAATAGTCGGGACTGGTCATCTCCTGCGAGGAAATGCTTCCCGTTACATTTGCGATGATTGGAAGCGTCGGTGATGAAAAAACGACAGACTTCGCATGATGGGCGAAATCCCCGACTATGGATTCCATCAGCGAAGAATGGGACGCTACCGAAGCGTTGACGATCGAATGACTGACGCCGCATCTTTCCAGCTCTTCACGAAGGGCCAGTATTTCCTGTTTTTCGCCCGATACAACCACGCTGAGCGGCGCGTTCTTCGCGGCGATAGAAAGGCTTGACCCGAATTCTCTGATCAATCGACGCGCCTCGTCGAGGCCCATGGCAACAGCCAGCATCGCACCGGCCGGACGAGCGTCCTGCATGAGCCGACCACGCGCCCCGACAAGCCGCAGAGCTTGGTCGAATGGGAGAATTCCGGACACGCAGGCGGCAGTGAATTCGCCCAGGCTATGTCCAATGAGGACATCGGGCTTGACCCCACGCGCCAGCCAGAGCTTTGCGAGCGCATATTCAAACGCCAGCAAGGCGGGCTGCGTGTAGCGCGTTTGATCAAGCAGCTCTTCGTTCACTAGAGGAGAGAACAATAGGTCGAGGAGAGGGACGCCGCATTCGTCCGTGACTAGTGGATTTGCGATATCGATCCAGTGGCGAAAGACCGGTTCAGTTTGGTAGAGAATCTTGCCCATTCCTGGGTATTGGGATCCTTGGCCGGTAAACAGAAATGCCAGCTTGCCGTCTTGGCTGGGAGCGACTGAAGACGTGCGCTTCGACGCGACGTCAAGCTGCTCGGCAAGGTCGGCCGCGCTCGTCGACACTGCCGCGAAGCGGTAGGGGAAATGTGCAAGCCCTGTGTTTGCACTGTAGCAGACGTCTGATGGCTCTGGTGCCACCGGGCCAAGGAGATAGTCGCGGTATTTCAGCAGCAGGTTGCTCAATGCCTTTTCGGAATCCGCCGACAACGCGAGGACGTCTGGCCTTTGTCCCTTCCGCTCTTCGTCGGCCGATCGCTGCCGAGGAGCTTCCTCCAGGACGACATGCACATTCGTGCCGCCAACACCGAGCGATGTCACGCCTGCCCTGTGAGGCGCCTGCCCGGGCCAATCTTCCGGCGCGGTGTTTATGTAGAAAGGTGTTCCGTCAAAGGAAATTGCCGGATTTAAACTTTGGAAGTGCAATGTTGGCGGAATCGTCCGATGCTGCAACGCCAGGACCGCCTTGATGAGACCCGCAATACCCGCGGCGGCCGACAAATGGCCGATGTTCGTCTTAACCGAGCCGAGAGCACAGCGGGCCTGCTCGTTCGACGACAGTGCAAATACCTCAGACAAGGCACGCACTTCGATCGGATCTCCCAGCGGCGTTCCGGTTCCGTGGGTTTCGATGAACTCAATTGAGTTTGCTTCAACGCCGGCGTTGGCAAGCGCTTGTCTGATGACGTCAGCCTGTCCCCGCACGCTCGGCGCACCAAAGCTCGCTTTAGCGGCGCCGTCGTTGTTTGTGGCAGAACCTTTGATGACAGCGTGAATGAAATCTTTGTCGGACAACGCGTCGTCCAGACGTTTGAGAGCAACAACTCCTGTTCCGCTGCTAAAAACCGTTCCATCAGCAGCGCCGTCAAAAGCCCGGCAATGGCCGTCACGAGAAACGATACCGCCTGCCTGATGGATGTAGCCTACGCCGTGAGGAATGAGGATCGATGATGCGCCAGCAAGGGCAACGTCGCATTCTCCCAGTTGCAGCCCCTGGCATGCCAGATGCACCGAGAGCAGACCGGTCGAGCACGCGCTCTGCACGTTCAGGCTTGGTCCGCGCAGGTCGAGTTTGTAGGACGTTCTTGTGCTGACATAATCCTTGTCGTTTCCTAGCATGACAAGGAAGCCTGAGGCGCTGTCGAGAAAACGGTTCGTGCCGGGGACCTGATATGGATTCTGCAGAAAATCCGTCGAATAGGTGCTTGGTCCCACACCGCCGTAAACGCCGATCAGAAGCTCGCTTCGCCTTTGTGCGCATCCCGCAGTCTCGAGCGCTTCCCAAGCGCACTCCAGAAACAGACGATGTTGAGGATCGATCGTCTCTGCCTCTTTCTGCGTCAACTTGAAGAACCCGGCATCAAAGGTGTCAAAGTTCGGTAGATTGGCTGAAACTCCAACATAGTCGCCGCCATCGATGACCTTGTCCGCCACACCGAGGCGGCGAAGCTGCTCGCGGGAGATTGGAACAATGCTCTCGCGACCCTGCTTCAAATTCTTCCAGTATGTGTCTACGGTGTCGGCGTCGGGAAACCGGCATGCCATTCCGATGATCGCGATTTCGTTCCCGTGGTAGGTATCTTGCATGACGTTGCTTTCTCTCGATGAAATAGACGTTTCGTACACTCGACCGCGGGGCGTGTACCTCACCGATCAGTCCGAAAGTCATGTCGTAGAATGATCGCTCGGGTTTCGAATGCTCCTGTTTGATGCAAAAGTTTTAGATGAGAGCTGCCGCTACAAACTGTACGACGCATCGCCGCATATCCTTGGCAGGGAGCCGTTGCCGCAGGCCATCCTGGACCATCTGCCCGCCGACGAACTGGAAGAGGCGGGCGCGATGTTCGACAGGGCCGAACGCACGCGCTCGATCTTGTCAAAGTTTATTCTGAGATCCGAGCTATCTCGGGAACTCGGCATAGCGCCTGCGTCGCTAGGTTTTGCCAAGGGCCGATACGGCAAGCCGCTTCTCTCCGATCCCGTTTCGAACCTAAGGTTCAACGTTTCCCACTCCGGCAATTTCATCGCCATCGCGATCAGTCCCACTGACGTCGGCATTGACATCGAAAAACACCGTGTAATCGAAGATGTTGAAGATATGGTCTATGACTACTTCTGTAGCGACGAACATCAGTGGCTGATCGAAAGCGGCGTCGAGAACCGAATGCCTTCGTTCTTTACCTTGTGGACTCGAAAAGAGGCGTTGTTGAAGGCCATCGGAACCGGGTTTAGCACGCCTTTGAACCGGATATCGGTCATGGATGGAAACATCATTGCCGGGCAGTGGCGACTGGAATCCATAGTAGCTCCTCAAGGTTACTCTGCTGCCGTCTCGTGGCGGGTTGATCAACAAGAACGAGCGATACTCTGCGACCATTCAATTGGGATTGGACGAACCTTGGACCGCGCGCTCGCGGCGAAAATTTCCCGCCCAACCCAGTTGAACGCCCAACGTACCAAGCATGATCAGAAGCAATCCCGCCGCCTGAAGCAAATCGATGGGCTTGTCGTAAACCAGCAGATCGACGAGGATTGCAACCAACGGAAAAATGAACGCGAAAACGCCGATAACAGGTGTTCTAAGGCGCGGATAGGCTGAGAAAATCAACACATAGGCGATGCCGGTGTGCAGAACCCCCAAAGAGATGAGCCACTTCCACGACTGCACGGGCACCGAGGCGGCCAGGTCCGCGAAAGGCGACAGCAAAAGAGCACCGACGATCGTCTGCACCAGTGTTGTGACCTCAGGCCTCTGCGCGCCGAGTTCTTTGCCAATGATCGTGCCGACGGCATATAAAAACGCGGCTCCGAGTGAAAGACCGACGCCGGGAACCCATGAGCCATCGCCGCCCCCCGTCGTGCCGATCAGGCCGGTGGACAAGATCAAGCCGACGAATGCAAGGACGATCCAAAGGATCTCTGACGCCTTTATGGTTTCTCTCAAGGCCACGGCGCCAATCAGGACGACAAAGAAAGGCTGCACGTGATAGATAATAGTTGCAGTCGCAATACTGGAGAATTTGTATGCACCGAACAGGGCCACGGAACTTCCGATATTGCCGATGCCTCCGATAGCAGCATATATCAGCAACTTTGGTGAGAGATTAGCCGGTGCCAGATGGCCAAATCCGACACACCACACCAGAAGGAACACGGTCGCGAAAACGCAGCGCCAAAATACGGTGGCAAACGGCGGCAGGCCCGCTTCTACCGCGAAGAGGCCGATCGTGCCGAATATCGCATTGGCAACAGCGAGATTGACGGCCGCCACCTTCGCATTTTTGAACATTCGGCCCCTCGCCAAGTGCACGCAATCACCGACCAGCTTGACATATCATTTGTTGGTGATAGATGACGCTAAAACGTAGAAGAAGTCAATGACGAATGAATTAGAAGTAGCGACAGCCATCGCCAAGATGCTCGCCGACCCTTTGAGACTGCAGATGCTTCAGTGTCTCACCTGGGGACCGTGTTCGGTCGCGCAGCTTACCGAGGCGACCGGAACGTCCCAATCAAATGTTTCCAACCACCTTCGGCGACTGCGTGCGCACGGCCTCGTGGAGGCGGAGAAAAATGGCCGGATGGTCATTTATCGCGTCGCCTCGCCGACAATCGCCGAGGTGATTGCCTCGCTCTCCTGGGCCGCCACCGGCAGCCGAACGATGACGACAATGCATACGCCGGATGCTCTTCGGCAGGCGAGGACATGCTACGATCACCTGGCCGGCCGCATCGGCGTCCAGATTATGCAAGGTTTGATTGGCTACGGTGCGTTGACGGCACCTGCCTTCCCTTGGGATGATGTCCGCATCGGGCCTAACGCGCGGGATGCATTCGATCGATTGGAACTGGACTACGGTACACACGAAGAAACCCATTCGCATAGGCGACTAGCTTTCGCCTGCCCCGACTGGAGCGAACATCATCAGTTTCACTTAGGAGGTCACCTTGGAGCGGCGCTCTGCCGGCACCTCCTGGCGAAGACATGGATCCAGCGGGACGCCGACCGCAGCGTCACAGTAACTGCGGCGGGGAAGCAAGCTCTGGCGTGGCTGACCGACCAAGAGTAGGCAAAAGCAGTTGGTGTCACTGGCAGAACGATGAAAGCCGAGAGGTCAAATCGTCCAAAAAAAGCGGGTGCCCAGATGCAAACTGGTGAATGCCACTACACTGCCGCGCGCCTAGCCTGACCAGCAATATCCCGATGTCCGGCGTGACAGACGCGATTACAGAACCCACTGGGACACGATCCTGAGATGCTCCGCAATGAGCAGGATTGCGGTTTTCGGCAAGCCTCGGTGCCTTATAGATGAGTCGGTAGGGGAGCGCATAGCCAGCCATTGAGCCACGAAAGGGATTTCGTCCCGGATGCCGATCCGTTATTTTAGCGGATGGCGAAACGGACAAGCGCGATTTTTCGCGAGCGCTTGTTCCGATCCGGCGTGGTCTGAGACCTGGCATGTGCGGAAGCTCCTTGTACGGGAACCGGGAGATCTCTGGATTGACCAAACACCCCAAGACTACGGTGTGGATGGTCCGCAACGGGAAGGCGAGGAGCCGTAGCCGTTGATGCACGATCCAGAGAAGTCTGACACCGGCATAGTAGCTGGGAAGCCGACGAACAAAGCCGGGCGACCG
This sequence comes from Rhizobium etli 8C-3, assembly GCF_001908375.1. NCBI lineage: Bacteria > Pseudomonadati > Pseudomonadota > Alphaproteobacteria > Hyphomicrobiales > Rhizobiaceae > Rhizobium > Rhizobium etli. The sequence goes on from NZ_CP017242.1 coordinate 221,121, forward strand.
GTGGCGGAGTTGGTGGAGCCAAGGCCGGGGACCAAGGGGAAAGCGGAACAGCAACACATGCACCGGACACAGAGCCGGGCTCGCATGTCCCAGGCGCTGGACCGCGTACGGCAAGCCGCAAGGCTGAGGAAGAAGGAACGGTTCACCGCGCTCTTCCACCAGATCAATGTCGACACACTTCGGACGGCGTTCTACACGCTTAAGCGCAAGGCCGCTCCAGGGGTGGATGGCATGACATGGCAGGACTACGAGGCGGTCCTTGAGCCTCGGCTCAAGGACCTGCACGAATGGGTCCATCGGGGAACGTATCGACCACAACCGTCTCGCCGGACGTATATACCGAAGGCGGACGGGAAACAGCGGCCGCTAGCGATTGCAGCTCTGGAAGATAAGATCGTTCAGGGTGCAACGGTCATGGTGCTCAATGCCATCTATGAAGGCGACTTCTGTGGGTTCTCCTACGGGTTCCGACCCGGAAGAGGGCGGCACGATGCATTGGATGCCTTGTACGTCGCAATCGACCGACGGAAGGTGAACTGGATCGTCGACGCCGACATTCAGAATTTCTTCGGGGCGGTCAGTCAGGAATGGCTGGTTCGCTTCGTCGAACACAGGATCGGCGACAAGCGCATCATCCGCCTGATCCGCAAATGGCTCAAGGCGGGCATCTTCGAAGACGGGATCATGACTGTGGAGGACAGGGGAACGGGTCAAGGATCGGTGGTTTCGCCGCTTCTGGCCATATCTATCTGCACTACGTCTTCGACCTGTGGGCCCAGCGCTGGCGACAGCGTGAGGCTACCGGCGGCATGATCATCGTGCGCTATGCCGATGATGTGGTCGTTGGTTTCGAGCGCGAGGGGGATGCTCGTCACTTCCTCGATGCGATGCGCGCAAGGCTTGAGGAGTTCGCGCTGTCGCTCCATCCGGACAAGACCCGCCTGATTGAGTTTGGTCGCTTTGCGGCGGTCGATCGCAAGAAGCGCGGGCTCGGCAAACCGGAGACTTTCGCATTCCTGGGATTTACCTTCATCTGCGGAAAATCCGCAAAGGGCGCTTCCAGCTTAGGCAGAAGACCCGAAGCGACCGCATGCGGGCGGAGCTCAAGGACATCAAGGCGGAGCTGCGGCGTCGGATGCATCGGCCGATCCCCGAACAGGGGAAGTGGCTGAGGCAGGTCGTGACAGGTTATTTCGGCTATTATGCGGTGCCGACGAATGGCCGGGCGCTCTCGGCGTTCCGGCACCATGTGACCGATCTCTGGCGGCGGACGCTTCGGCGGCGCAGCCAACGAGACGGCTTCACCTGGGCCCGCATGACGAAACTGACCGACGACTGGCTCCCCAAGCCGCGTATCCTTCACCCGTGACCCAATGAGCGCTTCGCCGTCAGCCACCCAAGGTAGGAGCCGAGTGCTCGAATCGGGCTCGCTCGGATCTGAGCGGGGGCGCCCAGTAATGGGCGTCCCTACCGCGATACTGCCAAGTCTCAAATTAAGTGCCAGGCTATCTTGTTGAAAATGTTAGGCCGACGAGGAACTGCCTGAGATCGCTTCGGAGCTAAAGGGCGCGGACGCGATCACCGACCTCGTTTCGCAAATGCGCGTCCTTTGGGACCGACGCGGCGAGTGGGAAAGCTATGATGAGCTGATGGCCCTCGGCCGGATGGGATTTGCACTCATTCGCGCCTGCGGTGTGCATGCGACGCCGCAGGCGAATGGTACGGCCTACATCAACGTGCCCTACACCGCCGATACGATGCCGGCCGGCGCGACGCAGGCCAATCTTTACCGTATGCTGATAGGGGGCATGTAGCAAGAAAGCAAATGGCGGATGGATCCGCGGAGGCGGCACCCGTAGCGCATACAGCTTGCTCGCCTCACTTCCTTTGAAATCCTGACCAGCTTTCGGTCAGGTCAGCCTCATGCTGCAGGAATCTCGATCTCCAGCTTGTTCTCAATTGCAGTGTAAATGTCGATCTCTGCGCCGGGCGCCCTGATGGATACCACGAGCGCATAGCGTGCTGCTCGATCCCAACGCTGAAGCCCTGGCTTTTCTTTCCACCAGCCGCTGACCGGGAAGACGCCGATCGCATCACGTTCGGCGAGCGCCGCCGCGCTGCCCCGCCAGATGTCGGAATGCACAGACCCTCGATCACGTATCATGCCGAGAAACCAGTTGTCGCCGCCGGCCGCCGCGCCAATCTGACCTTCTTCCTCTGCTTCCGCTGCTTTGTTGATGCGCGTCCGGAACTGTTGAAGATCTTCAAGAGAGCGTTTGACGGCAAATCGCAGAGAGTGTGACGAATAACGATGTCGACGTGTCCACCCGCGTTCGCCTGGATTGGGTTCGATGAAATACGACAGCGTGATCCTAAGCTCCACGTCAGCTGCGCCGAGATCGAGAAGCTCGTCGCGTGGCCATGGCAAAGCGTGCAAGTTCATGCTTCGGGTCTTAATCCTCGAGTCTTCCTTTTTGAACGGCAGCAAAACGTCTTCGACTACAAGGGTCGCGTCGTCCGTAGCGCTTCTCAACGCACGGGAAATGTCAGGCACGCCCCAGCCGTAGCGTCGGAGCATTGCCATTTTCATGGCTTGCGTGCCGGCGCCGTCGAAATGGCCTTTCATTGCCGGTGTCCATTCGGCGGAATGAATGGCGAGCCCCCGTACCGTTTCCGGCCAAAGAGTCGGACGAGCGGCGATGATGTTCGCACAAAGGTTCGCGCCAAGCGCAGCGGCGGCGCTCGTATCACCAAATGTATCGAACAAACGAATATTGGGTCGGTAATACGTCGTCAGCAGCTGCAGATCGTCGATGTGAGAACTCGGGTTCATGCCGTCGTGCGCGAAGTTTCCACCTTCGAAGACGACATCCGGCCTGACCGGCCATTGACGATCCCACGTGCCCGAAGTCCTGCTGGCTGGTGATAGATCACCGGCCGGAGCGACCGCGGCCCAATCGCCGAACGCCGGATCAACGATATTGATCTTGTCAGTATAGGCTCCGACAACGAGCGCGTTCCAAGCCTGGGCTGGGCTTTCCGCCTCCTCCAGATCATTTCGATCGGGATATTCTGCTGCGTGGATGTCACCGCGCAGATTGCCGGCGGCGATGACCATCAGACGTGAAAGAGCGCCCCCACCGTAGGTCAACTGATCGATAGCAGCCGACCACGACGAAGGACGTCCGCGTGCGAGGCCGATTTCGCTTGTAACCGCCATGCAAAAGACCCGCTTGCGAAGGGGAGCGTTTGCCTCGGCCTTGGTCATGCTGGTTTCTGTAATCGCGCCATATAGCAGCGGATCATTGCCACCGTTTGGCGGGAGAATTTTTACAGTCTCAAGCCAATAGGGTAATTCGACGGCACCTTGCCGCGCGAGCGTCTGCTGGAGATCGCCATAAAGCGCCACGCCAGACATCGAAGTGCCATGCCCGTTCCAGAACTGGCTATCGCCCACACCCCAATTGTCGTCGTATGCATGCTGGCTGTCGGCCGGCAACGCGGGAGCGATCAAAGGGTGTTGCCGTGTCGCTCCGCTGTCGAGCAGGCATATGGCCGGCGCGAGCGCGTCCGGGGCGACAAGACGTCCTACGAGATCCTCTGCCCACTCAACTTGCTCAGGTGCCCCCATCTTCAAAAAGATTGATGGTGTATCCTTGGCGAGTCGAAGTTCAGCGATAGCGTCCGAATTGCACACGACGCGTGCGATCGTGGCTTCTGTGCCGTGAGCGAGCACGACATCCCGTTCAGGAAAGCGGATCGCGTGATCCTTGAGAGGAATATTCAAACGGCCAGCCACTGTTCGAAACGATGCGATCCTTCCGTCCCTGATCCAGACCTCCCACCATGCAGCTGCGTTTGGTTGAGGATAGAGCTCCGCAGCGTCGGTGAACAGTGATCGCACGGCAGCCAGGCGAACGTCTTCAACGCGCGCAATTAAGGCTTCGTTTTTGGGCCGGCCCGTCTTCGTCTGCTCGTTTCGGTAGGCGTCGATCTTTTTGCTATAGAACTCGAGTGAGCGCTCAGGCACGAAGACGGTCGCGGTGATACTCTCCTCGCCAGCCGCAACCTGAGGAACGGCGACCAGTTCAATGCCAGCCGGTCTGTTTTCCAATGCATCGACGGCACCCCGTTCAGCCGCGGGAATTTCAAACTGCAAGTAGAAACCACGGTCGCCTTCCGAGATAGCCGGTTCCCTCGCGGCCATAGTCTGCTGCGCTCCGGCGATAGCGGTTGCAAGCGATTGAGAAAGCTTTGCAGCGTGTTGCGCGCGTGCACGGGCAGGGGGTAGACCGGAAATGACCGTACGCGGCGAGGTATAAGGCTCTGCTTGTCCGCCACCGTCCAAGAAAAAGTGAGATCGATTGCGAGGCGGTCGGGCCATATACTGCTCGTCGCCTTATCGCATCGTGTTGTGACGTTCCAACAGGGCACCAAGTAGTAGAGAGGTTTCGACCGTCGGCTTGTCGCTCAAGATAGCGATCTTTGCCGCTTCGTCAGCCGCTCGTGCTATCTCCGCCTGACTGAGCCCCTTGGCCGCATCGAGGATTGCCGACCAATTCATCTTTTTCGGCTTAAAGCGTGACAGATGCGTCTCCAGGATTCCACGCGTGATGCGTTCGTCCGGTAGTTCGTACGCGATGACATCGTCAAAGCGACGGAAGATCGCCCTATCGAGAAGTTCGGGATGGTTCGTGGCAGCGATGATTACGCTCGGGCCATAGTCGTTCTCGATGAACTGGAGAAAGGAATTCAGCACACGACGAATCTCGCCGACATCATTTGGCCCGGACCGCTGCGATCCGATCGCATCGAATTCGTCGAAGAAATACACGCCCCGTTGCGCCGCGACGGCATCGAATACCAGTCTCAAGCGCGAAGCTGTCTCTCCCATGAGTTTGCCAATGAGGCCATCATAAAGCACTGTAAAAAGCGGCAACTTAAGTTCATGCGCCAACGCCGCCGCAGTCATTGTCTTGCCAGACCCTGGTGGGCCGACAAGGAGCAACTTGCGGCGAGGTGTCAGGCCATGGGCTTGCAGGCGCTCTTGGTGCCGCTGTTCAGCGATCACTCTTCCAAGCCGCTCGCGAAGCTCGTCGGACAAGATCATGTCTGCCAGCCTCGTGTCCGAGAAACGTGCGGCGAGCAATTTCGTCAACTCGCCTTTCGGCTGTGCGATCGGCACTGGGCCCGCGCCAATGCGTGCGACCGTCGACGTTTTGCCACGAGCGGCGTCGATTAGCTCTTTGAGCTCCTGTGCGAGCTTGCCATGACCTTGTCGGGCTTCGTGCGCGGCAAGCTGTGTCGCCACGGAAAGGAAGCGACCTTCATCTCCGTCTATGTGGCTCTTCAGCAAAGCTACGATGTGTTGTGCCGTGGTCATTTTCTCGAACTAATCGTTGGTCTGCTTGTCGGTGCCATCGGCACCTTAGCGTCTATCCGTTTCAATGTGTCAGATATTTTCCAGTACGTCGTTTCAGAAATGAATCTGCCCACAGATACTCACTCAGGTTGCAAGGGCTATCGTATACATCGCACAAGGCGTTTAACATTTACTTGTGGAAGCGGTCAAACCGGAGTGTCCCAGCGCCTTCAGCATGTCGGCTGCGGCAATAACGGTCTTGCGTGATGGAAAGGGGTTCTGTCGCAAGTTTTTGGAAAGGCCGCAGAGACGGTTATCGCTGGACACAGTTATGCCGCGAGTGCGGCGAATTACTGAAATGCCGATTGGCCATATGTTGAAAATTGGCGCTTGCGGATCATGTGAGCCACCTCCCTAGCATCCAGTGTTGCTGACGCAGACTGAAAAGATTTGAAGCCTTTCATGGGTCGGGTCAGCTTCCTGATAAACCGGTGGTCCTGCTCAATCATGTTGTTGAGATATTTGACCTGCAGGATCTCGATCAGCCAGAACCATCCATACAACAGCAGCAGCCGGTTGATGTTTTGCAATCCTGCCAGGTTCGCGCCGCTCTTGTCGAGGACCACCTTTTCGGGCCAGCCATTGCTCTTGATCGTGCCGGCGAAGAAAGCCCTGGCCGCGGCCTCATCGCGGTGCTCAGACAGCATGAAATCAAGGGTTTTGCCGAATTTGTCGACAGCGCGATAGAAATAGGTCCACTTGCCTTTGACCTGGATATAGGTCTCGTCCATCCGCCAGGAGCTGCTGGTTGCGGATTTGCGGCGCTGGGCCTGGCAGGCAATCAGGGGCGAATATTTCACCACCCATCTGTTCAGCGTCGCGTGGTCAACAGCAACGCCGCGCTCGGCCATAATCTCTTCCAGATCACGATAGGAGACCGCATGCCCTGACGTAGAAAAATACCGCGTATAAAATCAATCTTTCGGGTAATGACTGCCTTTGAAATCGATCATGATCGGGGAAACTCAACATGCCTGCTCATATTCAACCAGAATCTATGCCATGAACAATCAGGTTGCAAAATTCGCTGAGAAGCTTGCGACAGAACCGACGCAGATCATATCGAGATCGGGCCGGGCCACCATCTCGCGGTAATCAACATGCGCGTCCGGGATGCCGTGCAGGCGCGGCCGCTTTGTCGGCATTCTCCTGGCTGCGTGAAGCAACCGCAACCAACTCGTACTCAGGCAGCGCTTTGAGCCCAGGGACGTGTGCGGTGGATGCCCACGCGAAGGAGTTGGTACTCGCGCCGATGATGCCGACGCGGATCTTGCGGTCACCTGCCATGAAAAGCATCTCGCTCGTATATGGACATAGTGCGGGAGATGGCGACGGTCTTTGGCCCCGTCTGCTGACCTGGAGCTCGTGGACAATAGGCTGGTCGAGGTTGCAACTTGCGCTACTGACACCAATTTTCAAGATTGAACCTTCACCACGCCGGCCGATTACCCATGCGGTCGAAACCAGGATCGGTATGAGGGCGTTAGAGGTCACCGCTTGGTGGCTGTTCGACAAGGGAATGCGCCTCGGCGGCTCTGGAGTAGCGCCGTGGCGATAGCCCCATGACACGCGTAAACGCCGTGTTGAAAGCGTTCTCGGATTCGTAGCCGACAGCACGCGCGATACGCGCCAGCGTTTCGCGGCCGGTTACCAGTCGCTCGGCGGCCAGCATCATCCGCCAGCGCGTGAGATAGGCGACCGGCGTCTCTCCCGTCTTCTCTCGGAAACGTCGTGCGAAAACGGTTCGTGACATTCCTGCATGTGCCGCAAGTTCTTCGAGCATCCAACCATGTCCCGGATCGGCATGGATTGCCCCGATGGCGGCACCGACCTGCGGGTCGGCAAGGCCCGCGAACCAGCCGATCTCCGCGCCGGACTGCTGCGACAGATAAAGGCGGAGCGTCTGCGCCAGCATTATATGCGCAAGGTGCTGCGCCACGAGAGATGCGCCCGGCTTCACTTCCCGGAGTTCCCGCATCATCAACTCGATCGACCAGCGGAGCGCCTCCTGGTCCCCGGCAGCCTTGAGGTGGATGACGGGCGGCAGCGTCCGGAGCAGCACGTCGGCATGCCGACCGCTAACTTCGAAGCGGCTTCCGGCCAGAAGCACGTCTCCGCCGCCGTTGTAGGTGACAGTCTCTCCATCCCGGTCCGGCGCAAGGGCCTCGCTTGCGAGCGTCGGGGCCAGCGCCGGGTCGCTCGATATCCGCACTGGGCGTCCGCTTGGCAGCACGAAGCAGTCGCCGGCGAGGATTTGGACTGGCTCGCCGGAGTCATCGAGCATGAGCCAGCAACTGCCGCGGATTACGGCGTAGCATTTGATCCTTCCGGCAAGATCGTCGAGTCGCAGCGACCAGTCGCCGCCGGCGTCGAAACCGGCGGTGATGTAGCTGCGCGGCTTCAGCAGCGAGAGAATTTCGGAAAGCGGGTCCATGGGAAAGGCACGATCGCGAAGAAAATTGAGACTTCCAGCTAGAGCGCGTACCACGGATCGCAGATATCTTCATCTCTAAATCGACAGTTCGATTGCCTTTACGGAGAGAACAGATGAAAGCTGCAGTAGTCACAGATTTCGGCAATGCGCCCACCTATGGCGATTTCCGGAAACCTGTCGCGGGTGAAGGGGAAACGATTGTGCGGGTTCACGCTGCGCCGCTGAGCCCCATCGTCAAGGCGTTGGCGTCGGGCAGGCATTACACGAGCGGCGCCCAGGCCGGCTTCGTACCTGGCGTGGATGGCGTCGGCACCGACCCCGATGGCCGGCGGGTATATTTCCTTTTTCCCAAGGCCCCCTTCGGCTCGATGGGCGAACTGGCGCTGGTCTCGAACGAAATGATCGTCGCCATCCCTGGCGATATCTCCGACGTACGCGCTGCGGCGGTCGCGACCGGCGGCCTGGCGTCATGGGTTGCCCTGACGCGCCGAGCGCCGATCCAGCCCGGCTCTACCGTGCTCGTCAACGGCGCGACCGGCGCTGCCGGTGGGATGGCCGTGCAGATCGCGCGGCACTTCGGCGCGGGCAGGATTATCGCGGTCGGTCGCAGCCGCGAGCGGCTGGACCGGCTCGAAGTCGAAGCACGAATTGCTCTCGACGACGTCGCCGACGGGGCGCTGCGCGCCGAGTTCGACCGCGGTGTCGATGTCGTGCTCGACTTCATCTGGGGCGAGCCTGCCAGCCGGGTGATCGCGGCCGCAACGAAGAATCGCGGTTCCAGAATGGGCGAACCGAGGGTGCGTTACGTCCAGCTCGGCACGGCTGCGGGTGACGAGATTTCGCTCCGTGGCGATGCTTTCCGCGGTTCGGGGCTCGAGTTGATGGGCAGCGGCATCGGCAGCGTCGCCATCCGGGAATTGTTGGCCGGCGCCCGCGAGCTTCTGACGGAAACGAACAAGGCAGGGTTTGACGCTCCCGTCACGACGCTCCCGCTCACGGCCGTCGCCGACGCGTGGGTCGGCCCCTCTGATGTTCGCTACATCCTATCCCCGGTGGGCCACACACATTGACGCGGAAGGCAATGTCCGTCCGATTGTTGGAGCGGACGGACAGCGCCTTGCACAAAGGCTTTCAGGAAGGGGAGGCCAGCCAATGGCCTGCGAGAGCACTGCGATCCTCACCGGGTCTGCCGTGCAGGACGGCTGGTCTCAAATTACCAGGGAACGACGCCCACTTTCGCATGGGTGAACGAACCTGTCGGCAATTCCGAGCCAGGCAGCGCCACACGCACGGTCTCGGCGGCGCCCTCCTCAACACTATCCGGGCCGTATTACAGCGAGGTTTCGACTACAACTCGGATGTTTTACACAAGTAATTTCAATCTTCTCTTGGAAGGAGAACGCCGCACCCGTTCTTATTATCATTATCCGGACGAATGAATCGCGCCCGGTTGCTGCGAACCTTTTGAGTAATTACAAATGAAACTTGATTCCAAGAGATTCCAAATGGGTTCGATTTTCAGCATGCGACATATATGATACGCACCTTAAAATCTTATGATACTTCAAACGATACCGAATGCTAATTAGACGCTTGATTTAGTGGTTACATACTGAGATTTTTCAACTTTTTAATTCGCTGTGAATGCCAGGCTAGCGATTTTCACCGGGCAGCGAACCTTTCGGTTCGGTGGCTCTTCAAGAGTTGTCCATCGAAGGGCACTGTCGATGCTTCAGGTCCGCGTCCTGGCCCCACGTCAAATTTGTAATGACGCAATCGTGGCCATCAGGGCCGATCCGACGACTGCGAATCTGGCGATCATGCGCGGGGTAGCGCTCGGCGGCCACGGCGATCTGCTCCTGTTTGACGTCGCCCGCGAAAATGTGAATAGCATTGTCGATATGCTGCGGGAGCTGGGGATCGAAGCGACGGGATCGATCTCGCTGCTCGATCATGTGACGGTTATCTCCAATGCGGCCGAGACCGCCGAGGCGGCCGCGAACGGCCACCCCGCCGACGCCGTAATCTGGGACGAGATCGAGGATCGGGCCGAGGAAGACGCAAGGCTGTCCTGGTCGTTCCTAAGCTTCCTCGTGCTGGCTACGTTGATCGCCGGCGTCGGGCGTTATCTTGACCAGCCGATCCTCATCATCGGCGCGATGGTGGTCGGCCCCGAATTCGCACCGATAGCCGCTATCTGCCTGGCTATCGTCCGACGTCGCTGGACACTGCTGCGACCGGCAATGACCAATTTGCTCAGCGGCTTCGCGCTCGCAACGGCTATCGCCTGCGTCGTCTGGGCCGTTGCCTATGAGACCGGCCTCATTGACCGGTTTGCCGCCACCACCGGCGCTGCCACGGATTTCATCATCAAGCCGGACGTGTGGTCTTTCGTGATCGCACTGCTCGCAGGCTGTGCCGGCGTGCTCTCGCTCACCGCCTCAAAATCCTCCGCGCTGGTTGGCGTGTTCATCTCGGTCACCACCGTGCCGGCCGTCGGAACGATCGGACTGACGCTCGCGGTCAGCGCCTGGGCCGAAGCCTGGGCGGCACTGACCCAGCTTTTCATCAACATCGCCGGCATGATCATCGCCGGGACGGCCACCCTGGCCGCGCAGCAGTTGACGAACCGATTGCCGCCGAAGACGCGGCGAACGGCGCTCCGACCACGCGCCGGCAAATCGCACCGTCGCAAGACCCGACCAGCATTGAAGCGCCAGCCATGAAGCCCGCGGTCTCCTCTTCTTCCGCACGGCAGCAGCACCTTTCCTTTCCGGGCCGCACAGTGATGACCTTGCTATGCGGGAAACACCCAGTGCCGTTTTCTGAGGCAATCCGCAATCTCGACGGTGACACGTTGCCAAGGCCCGTGGACCGGAACGATCCTCGTGCGCGAGGAGCGAACCCCTTCCGCATTTTGCCGTTAGATATGAGCTAGTCCGTCAGAGTGGTTTTTTGCCCATAACGGAATCGGCCTGAAAATCTGCCTCTGGGTCCCTATCAGCACCGATGTTTACTGCCGGCCAAGCGTTGGTCGCCGCTGCAAGAAAGGCCTCATACTGATTACTTGTCGGTGGCGCGCCGCTGGCAAATAGAAACGTCCAAGGCTCTGACGGTTCTACCGCGATACCGGTACATCGCAAGGCGGAGCATTGAGAAAATCCAAAGCATAGCTACCGATAAGGCTTGCAGCGATGCGACTTTTCCAGTGAATGCCAAGGACGAGAAGATCGAGCATCCTGCTCGAGAAGAATCTTGCTAATGCCATTTTCGGTCTCGTTGCGTTCCAGTTTAGGGGTTACGGATGCCTCGCAATGCCCATGTTCTTTTAAGAATGCGTCCATGGCTTTCTGAGCTTCGTGCTGGAATTCCTCGACGAGGGGGCGCTCATATTCCGCCAACTGCTCGGCGTTCAATTTGATGCGACCCGGAAACGGTGTCTCAAAGACATGCAGTAGGAAAAAATCGGCGTCAGTTGCAAGTTCAAGCCCCATGGGCAACGCACGCGCCGAACAGGGTGAGAACTCGGTGGCAGACACAACGGTATGGTAGGAGCCCGCGAGTTTGTCTTTCACCACCAGAACCGGAACGACGCTGTTGCAAGCAATATGCTCTGCCTTTGTACCAACGAATACATCTTGCGAGCTCGCATGGTGTAAGCCCAACACGATGAGGTCCACCTTTCTAGCTGCAACTCACAGAAGATGCTCATTACTGTATCCCTCCGGCGTGGACCGCCTTGCGAGTTTTTGGCGATATCGTGATTTTGCGCTCTTGAGAGTGGACTTAAGAGCGCGTTGAGGAACGATGGCACAGGCAATTTTGCTGACGGGTCAAGAACGGCGTCGTCGTTGGTCGGCAGATGATCGGCTGGAAATTCTGGAGGCGGCATTTGCGCCGGGGGCAAATGTCTCGGAGGTGGCGCGTCGCTTTGATGTTTCGTGAGCGCGACGAACAGCCCACCTTTTCTTTGTTGGTAGAGCCCGCGAGATAAGCTCCTTCATCGATAGGAGCGGAATGGAATGGTTGGAGATCGCGCTGATGCCATGCTTGAAGTCATGGATGAAGGCATGCATGAAGCCAGGCATGAGGGAAAGTATCGTCGGATCGAGGTGATCACCGGTCGGCGGCAGCGGCGGAATTGGACTGACGAGGAGAAGGCGCAGATCCTGGCGGAAAGCGCGGAACCTGACGTGAACATCTCGGCCGTTGCCCGGCGCTGGGGCGTCAATCGCGGCTTGCTGAACGTCTGGCGTCGGGACGCTGGGCTGACCTCTCAACGAACCGCGAAGGCCTGCGCGCAGCAGGCGATGTTCGTGCCGGTGACGGTGGTTGGCGATCGAACGTCACGCCAGGAATCGCCGTCGGATGTCGCCCACGTCGCCGCCGGTCGGATTGAGATCGAGATTGCCGGGGCGCGGCTGAGCGTTATCGGCGCAGTGGCGCCCGAGTTGGCGCAGGCGGTAGTAGCGGCGTTGCGAGGGCGCCGGTGATCGGAGTTTCGCCAAATGGCGTGAAGATCATGGTGGCGACGCAGCCTGTCGACTTCCGGCGCGGCATGAATGGCTTGGTGGCCTTGGTGGCGTCAGCGCTTGCGGCCGATCCTTACTGCGGCGACGTGTTCGTGTTCCGCGCCAAGCGTTGCGATCGACTTCGCTGCATTTATTGGGACGGATCAGGCATGATCCTGGCGACGAAATGGTTGGAAGGCGGGAAGTTCGTTTGGCCACCGGTCCGCGATGGCGCGATGCAGATGAGTAGCCAAGAGTTCTCGCTATTGCTGGCCGGAATTGACTGGACGCGGGTCAAGCGAAACCCGGTAAAAAGGCCGACGAAAGCAGGCTGATCCTATTGGTTTTGCTTGAAGATTCAGGCTCATATGGTAGGGTCTGCCATGCCGCTTCGACCCGATCCCTTGCCCCAGGATGCTGCGCAATTGACCCGGATCATTCTCTCGCTCGATGAAGAGAATGCCGATCTCAAAGCGCGCGTGGCCTTCCTTGAGCGCCAGCTCTTCGGGACGAAATCGGAGAAGATGACGATCATCGATCCGACGCAGGCAATGCTCGACCTTGGCGATCTCGGCGACATTCCCGTTGCTGCCAATGACGATGTCGCGCCCGTCGCCGAGGACAAGACGCAGGCACGGCGATCGCCAGCTCGCAATATCGGCCGTTTGCCCAAACACCTTCCGCGTTATGACGAGATCATCGAACCGGAGAGCAAAGTCTGCCCCTGCTGCTCATTCGAGCTTCATTGCATCGGCACGGATGTCAGCGAGGCGCTCGACATCGTGCCCGCGGTTGTCCGGGTCAAACGGACGATCCGTCCGCGCTATGCATGCCGGGCCTGCGAGAGCGTCATTGTGCAAGCGCCCGCGCCGGCGCGCGTGATGGATGGCGGCATGGTGACCACCGCCTTTGCCGCTCATGTCGCCGTTTCGAAGTTCGCCTGGCATCTGCCGCTCCATCGCCAAGCGCAGATGCTTGCCTCCTGCGGCGTGATCATCGATCGCGGCACCCTCGGCGCCTGGGTCACGCGGGTCGCCTGGTGGCTTGAACTTCTCTACGATGCGCTCACCGCCTTCATCCGCTCCCAGCCGAGGGTGTTCTGTGACGAGACGCCGCTTCCGCGGCTCGATCCGGGGCGCAAGCGAACCAAGGTGTGCCAGTTATGGGCCCAGGCAATCGACGACCGGCCGTGGAATGGTCCGGCGCCGCCGGCCGTTGCCTATATCTTTGCCGAAAGCCGCGGCGCTCGCGAAGTCGAGGGGCAATTGTCGTCGTTTACCGGCGTGCTTCAAGTTGATGGGTACCAAGCCTATAAAACCATGGCCAAGCGCCGGGGGAAGAGCAATGTCGCTCCCATGCGGCTGGCCTTCTGCCTTGCCCATGCCCGGCGCAAGTTCGTCGATGTCGTCAAGCTCACCGGCTCCTCGGAGGCTCTGTCGATCCTTGCCAGGATTGCCGAGATCTATCGCATCGAAGCGAGACTGCGCGGCGAAAGTGCCGATACCCGGCTCGTAGTGAGGCGCCGCGAGGCAGCTCCTGTCATGAGAGAACTGAAGGCCCAGATCACCGAATTGAGCGACGAGGTGTCGTCGAAATCGGCGCTTGGCAAGGCCGTCACCTACACGCTCAACCACTGGAGCGGACTGGCAGCTTTCCTGGAGGATGGCCGGATCGAAGTGGACTCCAACGTGGTCGAGCGTTCGATGAAATCCGTGGCCCTGACGAGAAAGAACTCGTTGTTTGTGGGCAGCGAGCGGGGTGGCAAGACCTTCGCGGTCCTGGCATCGCTCGTCAACACCTGTAAACTGAATGGTGTGGACCCCGAGGTCTGGCTTGCCGATGTGCTGGAACGCATCGTCGCGGGCAAAGTGAAAGCCAGCGAGATGGAAAGTCTCCTGCCGTGGAACTGGAAGGCTGAGCGCGAGGCGATGACAGAGCAGGAGCGACGGGCGGCATGACGCACAACAGCCAGGGCATGACGACCGCACGACCGAAGCTTGATGATGAGGCGTTCGAGGCGTTTATCAGGGGACGTCGTCCAGCATCGCCGATTTGGTCAATGAGCGGTCTCGATGGCTATCTTACGGCCCTCATCATCGGCCCAAGGTTCATCGACCCGCGTCAATGGATCCCGGAGCTGACTGGCCCGGATGCCCTGAACCTGCCGATGGAAACAACAGAACATCGGGCCGTGCAGACGATCGTTGCGGAGTATAACCGCATCTCCGCAAGCCTTGCCGAAACGCCGAAAGACCACCGGCCCAGGTTCACCAGGATCGATGACCAGACCTTTGATCCATTCGATTGGGACCTCTGCTTTCTGCTGGGAACACAATACGCGCCGAGGCTTTGGCAGCCCGTCCTTCGAGGTCATGCCGTCACTGGCGACATCATCGCGCCCATCCGCAAGCTCGGCGACGCAAAACACAAAGCAACCCGCCAGGATGCTGCGGACGTCGCCGAAGCACTTGTCAATATCCGCACCTACTTCATGCCGAAGCGGGCAAAGCAGAAGCTCTGACAAAGGGTGCTGTTGCGATGCCGTCAACGCTGAAAGCCGTGGGCTGTTCGTCGCGCTCACGATGTTTCGACGGGTCTGATCTACACCTGGCGCCGCCAAGCGCTGTCGGTGAAAGATGGACCTGCTTTCGTGCCGGCGACTGTCTTGGACGTCCCTGGCTGCAGCGATGGTGGCGCGGCGACCATCGTTGTGGACTTTGCGAACGGCACGAAGGTGAGGATTGCTTCCGCGGCACCTTATGATCTTGCCGCGGCAGTCATGCGTGCGCTCAAATGATCCCGATCAGTTCGAGCGTGCGTGTTTGGATTGCGAGCGGCCATTGCGATATGCGCAAGGGGATGCAGGGCCTGGCTCTGATCGTGCAGGAAGGTCTCGGTCGTGATCCGTTCAAGGGCGACGTTTTTGTCTTCCGCGGGAAAAGTGGTCGGCTGATCAAGGCTATTTGGCATGACGGAGTTGGCCTATCTCTATACGCAAAGCGGCTCGAGCGCGGCCGTTTCATTTGGCCGGCGACGGAGGGCGGAGCGATTGCGCTGACGGCTGGCCAGATGTCGTATTTGCTTGAGGGAATTGACTGGCGAAACCCGCAGCAGACATGGCGGCCGACGAGCGCGGGATAGTGTATTTTGGGCGGGATTTGCCGCCTGAAACACCAAGAAAAGCTATGCAAATCAGTGGTTTTGTGATTCACATCGAGCATGGAAACCGGCTCGGAAAATCACCGTGATCATGCTGCTGCCCTAGAAGCAGAGCTGGCGATAGCGCGGGCGGAACGGGCTACAGCTTTGGCCGAATTGGCTGTTGCCAAGGCCAAGGAGGCCGACGATCAGGCCATCATTCTTCGCCAGAAAGTCTACATCGAAAAGCTGCAACGGGAACTGCGCGGTCAGAAGTCGGAACGGACCGCGCGGCTGATTGCGCAGATGGAGCTGATGCTTGAGGACGCCGAAGCGACGGCGACCGAAGATGAGCTTGCCGCCGAAATGGCCGTTGCTGCAGCCGCGGCGATTGCGGTCACCGGCTTTACGCGCAAGCGGCCTGTCAAGAAGCCCTTCCCTGAACATCTGCCGCGTGAGCGTGTTGTGGTGCCTGGTCCGGTTGCCTGCAGCTGCTGTGGTGGTGAACGGCTTCGCAAGCTCGGCGAAGACATCACCGAAACGATGGAGAGCGTACCGCGTAGCTGGAAGGTCATTCAGACGGTGCGGGAAAAGTTCACCTGCCGTGACTGCGAGAAGATCAGTCAGGCACCTGCACCCTTCCATGTCATCCCGAGAGGATGGGCTGGTCCGAGCCTTTTGGCGATGATGCTCTGCGACAAGTTCGGCCAGCACATTCCCCTCAATCGCCAGGTCGAACGTTTCGCTCTGGAAGGTGTGCCAATCAGTCTATCGACAGCGGCAGACGCGATTGGCGCGTGCTGCCAGGTCCTTGACCCGCTGGTGCGGCGGATTGAAAGCCATACGTTCGCGTCTGAACGGATCCACGGTGATGACACGACCGTGCCGGTTCTCGCTCTCGGCAAGACCGTCACCGGTCGGATATGGAGCTATGTCAGGGACGATGCTCCGTTTGGGGGAGCGGCGCCACCGTCGGCGATGTTCTATTATTCCCGTGACCGGGCCGGTGAACATCCACAGGCGCATCTGGCCAATTATAGCGGCATCCTTCAGGCGGATGCGTATACGGGCTATGGCCAGCTCTATCTTCCTGATCGAAGACCGGGTCCGATTTATGAAGCGGGGTGTTGGGCGCACGCGCGACGACCGTTTTTTGCGCAGGCTGACCTGGAGACCAATGCGCGCCGAAAGGCGCAAGGCAAAAGTGCCGCCGTAATCTCACCAGTCGCATTGAACATGGTGCAGCGGATCGACGCGCTGTTCGAAATCGAACGCCAGATCAATGGCCGCACTGCGGTTGAACGAAAGGCAATCCGCCAGCAGTTATCAAAGCCGCAGATCGACGACATGGAAATATGGATACGCGAACAACGCGCCAGGTTGTCGCGCGGCAATGACTTGGCAAAGGCGTTTGACTACATGCTGAACCGTTGGGAATCCTTCACCCGTTTCCTCGACGACGGTCGTATCTGCTTGTCGAACAATTGCGCGGAGCGATCGCTGCGCGGTGTGGCGAGACGTGTTTCATTATGCACCCCTTCGTTAAGTGTATGTAAACATTGGAAGCGTGTCCGCGTCCACATCGCGCAACGGGCGACCTTTCCGGGCAATCGCCGCTTTGACCGGCTCGGACGTCAAATCGGCGGCCCGGATTTGATAGGGCGCTCGCGGAACAACCTGGACCGCAGGAAGAACGCCTGTGGAAACAAGGCGTCGTACCAGATAGCTTGAGACGCCCAACGCTTTGGCGACCTCTGCTTGCGTGAGCCATTCGCCATTTTTATCGGCTGAACGGTAGGCATCGATGCCACGCACGTAACGAACAGAACGGACCCGATGGGCTGTCCATGTCTTTCCCTGGCCGGTGGGAAAGCCCATTCGGTTGAGTGTGGCGGCGATATGCTCGTCTGACCAGCGGCCAGCCATGCCGCGTATGACTTCCAGTGCATCTTCGGCTGTCGCGCTGCCGTGTTCGCCAGACTGTGGCTTACGAACACGCAACTCCGAATGCTGACCACCTTTCCAATGAATGGTGAGGACAACGTCACGGACAGCATCGTCAACATCGACGATAATGTCCGCGATCAACGTTCGGAGAAGCTGCTGGCGTGCGCGCATGGTTACATCGGGAGCATTCCAGGCTGCCGACAGGTTCTCTGCGAGGTTGGAAAAGGCATTGGGATCAACGACGATCGTCGTTGGGTCGTGCGCGGGTTTGCGCATCTCCAGATCGCGTACGCGGCGCAATGCCGCCTCCCAGTTCTTCTCCAACTGAGCGGCAATCAGGCGGTTGTCGGGATCACATGCAGCATAGCGCCGTTCGGCAAGGCCAGCCTCGTAGCGGGCCTGCTGAAGTTCCAGGTCGAGGATCTGGCGCCGATCTTCCTGTCGTTCCTGATGCATTCGCTCCGCCTCGATCGCAGCTTCGATCGCCAAGGGTTCTACCGCTCGCAACAGCTCCCGTGCCACCGCCGTGTCGATCTTCGGAGCACCGAAGGTCATACAACGAGGCTGCCCAGCCAGGTTACCTCTATCACAGCGGTAGACCGGCTGGCTGATCGGACCGCCCCTATAGCAAACACTGAGACGTTGGCCGCAACGGGCGCACGTCAGAAGGCTTGATAAGAGCGCCTTGCCCCCGCGGCCTGATTTTGCGCCATCCTGGCGACCATAGGCGTTGAGCGCCAACTGCTTCTGATTGCGCTCAAACTCATCCCAGCCGATGTAACCCTCGTGATGATCCTTGATCATCACCTCCCAAGTGCCCGCCGGCTTGTAATGTCCGTAGGTCCGCCGCGCTCGCCCCTCAACAATCGAGGTGCGCTTCTCACTTTTGCCATATACATAAACGCCTGCATAGAATGGATTTTTGAGAACGCTGATCACATTGCGGTAGCGGATCGGCTGCCAGATGCAGTTCGTCATGCGGCCTTCGTCGGCAGGCCGCGGGAAGTGGATCTGCTCCGCCTGCATCGACAACAACACCTGACGGGCGCTGCCGAGCTCGCGAAAGCGGGCGTAGATAAGCCGGATCACTTCTTGCAGACGAATATCGGGATCAAGCCCCAGGCCTGCCTCGCGATGCCATACATAGCCGAATGGAACCGACAAGCGCAGTTCGCCGCGGTGCGCCTTCGACCTTGCGGCATCGAGCATCCTTGCCCGCAGCACACCCAACTCGAACTCGCTGATACTGCCTTTCATGCCAAGGAGTAGGCGATCGTTGGGGTGGCAAGCGTTGTACACCCCGTCATGATCGATAACACGGGCTTCGACAAGTCCGCACAGTTCGAGCAAATGATGCCAGTCGCGCCCGTTGCGCGCGAGCCGCGACGCATCGAAGCACAGGACAGCCCCGACCTTGCCAGCGCAGAGCCAGGCGACCAGACGGTCGAAGCCGGGCCGCGCTACCGTTCCACTCGCCGATCGCCCGAGATCGTCATCGATAACCTCGATGTCGACAAAGCCGTAGCTACGTGCGATGTCGACCAGATCATATTGGCGCCGCTGGCTTTCCAGATTGGTCATGACCTGGGATTGCGAGGACTGGCGTACATATACGACCGCCTTGCGCTGAAGCACGGTCGCCGGGAGATCAGCGCTTGTCATCGGCAAGCTCCTCTATGCTGATGCCAGCGGCCTGCATCAGAATCCGGGCAAGCGTCAGAACGACTTTCATCCGTTCCGTTTCGTTCATCCCGTCTATCCGGCTGGGTTCGAATATCAGGTTCATCTGTCTGCCCGAGTTCAACGCGGGCGCGGCGTGCTGCTTCATCGACTTTCTCCCGTGCGAATCCATCATCGCGTCTGGAGTGTGGCGGAGCAGCGACGACCGTGACCAGCCTCTTCAATTCGGACAATGCCAGCAGATCGACCTGTGGCGCACCCGAGGTCATGCCGGCGCAAACGACCGGATCAAGCATCCAGGCAGCCATCGAAACGACGGCACCTGACGGACCTAACACCTTGAGAAATTGGCCCGTTGCTCGATGCTCTACCCGCCGGACGTTGACCTTGCGGCCAAAATACGGATGCCAACGATAATAAACTTCCAATTCCTGACCGACATGGGCAGAATGAACGGGCAATGGCGCTCGGACGAAAGGCCTGGCTATTTGCCGGGTCCGATCGAGGGGGCCAGAGGGCGGCGGCAATGTACAGCTTGATCGTCACCGCGAAAATGAACCGCATTGACCCACAGGCCTGGCTTGCAGATGTTCTCGCCCGCATCGCCGATCATCCAGCCAGCCGGATCGATGAGCTTCTCCCCTGGAATTGGCGGAAAACCACGACATCGCCACTGAGGCAGGCGGCCTGATGGCAGGTCCTCTCGTTCGCTTAAAGATCACGCTCGATGACGTTGATCCCTTGGTGATGCGGCGCGTTGTCGTCCCATTCCGCATTCGGCTTGATCGGCTTCATGAGATTCTTCAGGAGGCCTTCGGCTGGACCAACTGCCATCTATATGAGTTCAGGATCCGTGACATCGGGTTCGGCGTGCCTGATGGCGGCTTTGATGGCCCCATCGATGCTCGCAAGGAAACTCTTCTTGCCGCTATCGAAGATATCGGCGCGAGATCATTCAAGTATCTCTATGACTTCGGCGACGGCTGGACGCACACCGTGAAAATCGAAAAGACCTTTCCGGCTACCGCTGGCTTCGATGATCCCTTCCTTCTCGAGGTTGTCGGACGATGTCCACCTGAGGATGTCGGCGGCCCATGGGGCTACGAAGAGTTCCGCGAGGCAATTGCGGACACCAACCATGAGCGTCACCACGAACTTGTAGAATGGTGGGGCGACGCACACTACGATCCTGGCGACGTCGACGCCGCCAATCTCCGCAAAAACGTCGAGGCTCTAGCCGCAAAGTGGAAGCGCCGATCGCGCAAAAAAACCTGACCCTGCGGTCCTCGGCGAATGCTTACTCATTACTGAACGCCCCCCGCTGCTTTGTTGAAGACCAGCCGACGCATGACGTCGATACGTTGCAGCCGTGGAGCGCCACATCTCTATTCGAGAACGCCTGGACGTGGTTCTGGCAAAATTGAGGACTGGGCTGGCCGAGGGATTCTTGGTCTGGAGGCTGCGTGGCATAGGTAAATCTGTCAGCGTCACGCATGGTCCTATTTTGTCCACCCGGCGTTGGGCGTTGCGATGGTGCGCCCGGCAGGGTTCGAACCTGCAACGGCCAGAAACCAAGTCTGGAACTCTATCCGATTGAGTTACGAGCGCATTGCTGTACGATCGCGCACTTATGAATCTATAAGCACGGTTTCCCCGAGTTGCAGCGCTGATGCAATGCGGCGCAGCTTGATAGGGTCGGCATCGTCGCCGCCTTCTATCCTAGTGATTTCCTTGATCGTCAAACCGCATGTGACCGACAGATCCTCAATGCTATACTCTCGTGCTTTTCGTGCGGTCTTTACGAAGTTGCCGCCGGAAGCGATTGCAGCGGTCGCGGCTGCGGGGAGAGGCCGAGGGCTGGTGGAAATCATGGGTAATACCGTCTTGCTGAAACGGCTGCGTCAAGGACACGAACCGGCAACGGGCCCGCGTCGACTATCCGCTTCGGTAAATATAAATTGAGCTTCAATATCGATCCTTCATATTAAGCAGTTGTAAGAACAGTCGCATTATTGCGACAAACTCGACATAACGGAATCAGCGATTCCATCAAAAATCGTTAATGTGTTTACGTACTGCCCAACACCAATTACATCTAATTGTCCGGTTGACTAGAGCATATTTGGTTGCATTTGAAACTTGGGTGATGTTGTTCCTAGGCGAGCAGGATTTCTACCAATTTATAATTTCTATGCGGTTGTGCTCGCCGAAGAGATCATCCGTCATCAAGCCAAGATGGAACGCTCCTTGTCATCGTTGCACATAGGGAAGACACCGTTTGATTGTTTAGCTTAAAAGCAGCTCTTTCTCTTCACCGGATGATTACTCCACAACCGGCTCGCGTCGTTCACAATCTGCCGGATTGCCCGCAGCGGATGATTACGACGAACACGATCCTCCAGATCGACATAACTGAAAGAGTTGACCCATTCTCACATCGCCGCCGCGCATCAATCAACTCCGAATCTCGACAAAGCCAATGAATCACGACCAAAGTCTTCACGCCAGGGCCTTTTTCAACAGCCTGCTAGGGGAGCGTGGCGGATGATCCGCAGACGTTCATCATCTGTGGCCACGGCGCGGGACGGATCAGGTTTATCTTATCCTCCTGATGCGAGCCTCTGGCGTTTGTCGGATACGTGACCGGTCGAGTGTTGATGTCGGCTCATCCGAGGCGCGTGCACTCCTCAAGCCGGTCGCTTTTGCGCTAAGGACGACCCTTCAGGACGGCGCTGCCGTGTCAACTGACCTCGGTAAAGCGGCGAAGGCTTTCCACGAAGCTGTCATACACCATATTATTGCTGGAATCGCCGCTAAGTTCGCGCTGCATGCGCAGGCGCACGACACGGGGATCGGCAAGACGGCGGTGGTGTTCGCGCATCGCCGCGTTTACGGCCAGTCGAAAGAGGTTGGGGCTGAGCGGCTGGATGGCGAAGCGATAGATCCGGCCGCTGTTAATGAGCTTGATGATGGTGTCGCTTTGTGGTTTAGATGTCATTACAACGACGGTGATCGCCGGATCGATACGTGCGACCTCCGACAGCATTTCCGTCATGTCTACCCCATCGACCTCAGCCGTGGTAACGATGACCCCAATCTGCTCTTGGATGATGAATTTGATCGCTTCCTTGACACTGGAGGCGGCATGTACCCGGTAATCATACGTGAACATCTCGACCACTTCCTGACGATCGTTGTCGCAGCCGTCGATCGCAAGCAACTGGGACGCAATGCTGAACTGCGGCTCTGCGTTATCATCCTGCCAGATCGGCGTGATGTTCTTTCGCGTCATCCTTGCGCTACGGGCGGTTTCGACAGCATCGGCTATGACTGCGCGAAGTTCCGTCTGGTCCCACGGCTTGTTAATGAAGCGATACACTTCACCCTCGTTGACGGCGCCGATGATCGCGACAAGATCGCTATAACCTGTCAGAAGAATACGTATGGTTTCCGGCCACCGCTCGCGCACCTGTGACAGCAACTGAATACCGGTACATTCCGGCATGCGCTGGTCGCTGGCGATCACATCGACCGGAATTGTTTCAAGAATGGCAAGAGCTTCGCGGGCGCTCAGTGCCGTGTAGATCTCGTATTCGCTGCGGAAGATCATCTTAAGGAGACGCACGATGCGTTCTTCATCATCGACGAAAAGCAGAACGGGTTTGTCACTCATTTTATTGAACCTCAGATTGATCGTGGCACCCCAAATCGATAAGAAAAAACTCTTTTACGCACGCTTCAAAATGTTCTCATCTGAGCTGTCTGCTTCCATTTGCGGTATGAAATCCGAATATTTCTCGTCCTGTCGCGGTAGCGTTATGGTAAACACTGCCCCCTTGCCAAGTTTTGAATTCACAGTGATTGTCCCGCCGTGATTTTCGATGATCCGGTAGCATATGGACAATCCCATGCCCGTTCCCTTGCCAACGGCCTTGGTCGTGTAGAACGGATCGAATATCTTGCTGATCTGTTCCTCCGTCATTCCGGGACCGTCGTCGCAGACATCGATTTCAATGGTGTCGGACGACGTGATGCGTGTCCGCAGTGTCAATGTGCCTCTTTTCCCACTCTCGCCCATCGCATCGGCGGCGTTGACGATCAGATTCAATAATACTTGCCTGAGCTGTGACGGGGATCCCATCATAGGCGGCACGGAATCAAACTCTCTTCGAATGTCGGCGACATACTTCAACTGCGGCCGTGCGATCACTAGCGCGCTTTCTATCCCTTCCTCAACCGAGAAGCTCTCGATATGGCCCTTGTCCAGCCTGCTAAAGTTCTTCATCGTTTTGACGAGCGTCGTTATTTCCTCGATCCCGTGCAAGCCGTCTTCCAGGAGAAGCTGCATTTCCTCACGCTTCTCACGCGTGGCGTCATCGTCTTCGCCAACCTGGGCGACCGCAAGGTCAGGATCTGACGTCAGCCGTTCCTTGATCACTTCGAACACTGCCTTTACGTATGCGAGCGGTGTATTGATCTCATGGGTTATCCCCGCCACCATTTGGCCCAGAGCCGTCAGCTTTGCAGACTGTAAAAGTCTTTCCTCCACATCGTGATTGACCTGTTGAAGCACCTTGTTTTCTTCGTCAATCTTAATATAATTTTGCCTCAAAACAAATAGAAGTGAAACGATTGAAAGAGTTAAAAGTACACATACTAATCCAGATACATACCACAGCAATGTATAATGGTTGGATTGTTCTCCTTCGACCATTTGGATTTGATTTTGCACTTCAACGGCTACCGTATCAGTTGGAATCGAGCTCAGTGAGAGGATCAAATCATTGCCGCGCTGCCTCTCCTTCGTTGCCACCTCGACTTGCAACAGAAATCGCTCCAGGGATCGCTGCAGGTCCGGAGATACGCTGCCACTGGCTTTACGTGCAGCCTCGATACGCGTTGCCACGGTTTCGCGCAGCAGTGGTGTCGGCGACGTGGAAAAGCTCACCAGGCCGGTAATGACTTCAGTCACCAGGTCCGCCATGCGCTTGTTCGTTGGCTCATCCATCTTCAACGAATCGGGGTCAGCGAAGGAATCCGCAATGGCATCCGGAAGAACGCTCATGGAATTGCGGAGCATGGCGTAGCTGGCCTTGACCTGCTCGGACAGCCTGCTCTTCTCGTTCACGGTATTGACATAGACCTGGAAGTCAGCGGCCAACGGAGAGAGGCTTCGCTGCGCCGCTATTGTGTTCTGCAGCCCCCGAAGGCCGAGCTTCAGCTTGTTCGCGGCATTGGTGACGGCGTCGTAATTAGGGCTTACCCCGAGCTGTAGCGAGAGGATTTCCGAGTCCCACTGCGCTTCTAGCCCACGCATGGTTTCGAAATCGTTGCGGAAGGCGGGAAGCGTGTTGTCTGGGGTCCGCAACAGCCAGATCAAGCCGCCAAGGCTCGCCGACAGCACAAGGATGAGGATGAGACATGCGATCCAAGCAGCTTTGGAGGAAGCAAAGTCTCTGATCGGGGAGGTCTTCAAGATCTGTTTCTTTCCTGTTGGCTGGCTGCTTTGGTTGTTCCCGAAATCATCGGTCGTCAAGGGACGTGCCCTGATATTCTCCAGTCAGCGTTCTCAAGAACTCTGCAAGTTTGCCTGTATCATCGGCCGTCAACGTTCGGCCAAGCTGATGCGAGGCCATCACGCCGATCGCCTCTTCCAAAGTCTGAGCAGAACCATCGTGGAAGTAAGGAGCGGTATGTGCGATGTTTCTCAGCGAAGGAACACGGAAAACGGGGCGGTCGTCAGAGATGCCGGATTCCGGAGCGGCACCAGGAGTAGAGTCCCCCTGTGCCGCCGAGGTCGGCTTGCCGAAAATACCGAAGATTTGCAGCATGTTGCCGCCAATGTTCACGCCTTGGTGGCAGGATATGCAGCCGAAATCCTTGAACATCTTATAGCCAGCTTTCGCCTCCGGGCTGATCGCGTCGGCTTCGCCTCGTAGATAGCGATCAAACGGGGCGTTTGGCGTATTCAGTGAGCGCTGAAAGTTCGCGAGAGCATCGACAACGCTGTCCTGCTGTATGCCTCCGGGGTAGATCGTGGCGAATTCCGCAACAAGGCTTGAGTCATTTTTCAGGCGGTTGAGAACCTCTTCCCATCGTGTGGCCATGGCGGTTTTGCTTTCCACAACGCTATGGGCCTGCTGTTCGAGGGATAACAATCTGCCGCTCCATGTATATTTAGAATTCAAGCCCACATTAAAAAGTGTGGGCGTGTTCAGTACACCTGGATTTCCCGGCACGCCGCGTGACAGCGCCAAACCGTCAGCCATGCCAAGATGTGTCAGATGGCAGCTTGAACAGGCGAGGCCGTTTCCTGCCGAAAGCCTGCTGTCATTGAAAAGTTTTCCGCCTAGCGCGACCTTGTGCTGATCGAGCTTTGTCTCGAGCGGTACCGGCGTGATTGGCTCGTGCGGCGACAGCTCGTTCGCCACGGCGACAAACGCTGTGAAGGCAATGCCTGCTGCGAGACATAAGATGGCCTTGTCGGGCGAGGACAACAAGCGAAGCATGCCCTGTTTGCAAAAATCGCAGGCCGAGCGCAAGGCAAAACGAAATCGTTTTTCGGGGCACTCTGCTTCGTCTTTGTTTGTCACGAGCCGCGCCTCATCGTTTTTGCAATCGAAAGTAATATTGATGCCCGCCGCATTGTTAAGCAGGACATGCGTTGGAAGCAATCATGCGTGACTGTTATTCCACCATGGCCGAAACGACGGTTTGCCACGACGGAATCAATATTAGTCTGGAGTTTGGACAATAAGTTGCGCTCTGAAAACAGACCTGGTTTCAACTGCGAACGCCGTGGATGCTGGGATTTTCCGGCGCGGTTTCTGGTGCCAAGCTGCGACTTTAGAGGCATCACGGGGAGCGGGATGTTTTCACGCGTTTCGGAACGGAAAATGCTCAGCGTGCGCGGCTTGCTTCTTGCCGGCTGGCTTGTATTGATTGCGTCACTGTTCTGGGATCCTGTCTCGATCACCCTGACAGAACCCGACAAACTCGGCAGCCCGTTTCGCGTCGACGATCATGTCGTCAACATTCAGGACGAGGAGCTGGTCGCCACGCCTTATGCCATGGGAACGCGCGTCTTTTGGACAATGCTCGTACCGATCGTTCCGCTATTTCTCATGGTTTTTGGACATGAGGCTTGGCGCAGGGTATGCCCGCTTTCGCTCGCATCCCAGATCCCGGGCTATCTCGGCATACGGCGATTTCGCAGCAAGCTCGAGCGCCGCACCGGGCTCATAACGCGCAAAATACCGTTGATCACCCCCAACGGCTGGATTGCGCGCAATAGCTGGTACATCCAGTTCGGGATGCTGTTTACCGGCATCACGGCGCGTCTTCTTATCATCAACACAGACCGAACCGCGCTAGCCATCGCTCTTTTGACGGTCATCGGCCTGGCGATGCTGACGGGCGTACTCTGGGGCGGCAAAACGTGGTGCAACTATTTCTGCCCGGCAAACATCGTCCAGAAGATATACACGGAGCCGGGTGGCATCGTGGAAAGCGCGCCGCACTTCTCGCGCCCTTTGGTTCCGCAATCCATGTGTCGCAAATCAACCCCCAAAGGCGATGTCAGCACCTGTGTCGCATGTACCGCCAATTGCGGCGACATCGACCTTCAGAGATCTTACTGGAACGGAATTCTCGATCCTCAGCGCCGGAATGTGTACTACATGTTCTTAGGACTAATATTTGGCTTCTACGGGTTCTATTATCTCTATTCCGGAAACTGGGACTACTATTTCTCGGGCATCTGGACCCATGAGGAGGGCGCCGCGCAGAGAATTCTCGGACCAGGCCTTTTCCTGAACAGGCAGGCCGTTCCCATCCCCAAGCTCGTGTCCGCACCCCTTGTTCTGGCCGTCTTTTGCGGGACGGCGCTTCTGCTTGGATGGGGTCTGGAAGCTTTGTACCGGCGCTATTGCAGCAGGAAGGAAAACATCTCTGAAAAATTGATCGTCCATCACTGCCTTTGCATCGCAGCTTGGGCTTCTATCAACGCCTTCTATCTATTCGGCGGGCGCCCGAACATCCTTTTGCTTCCGGATCTTAGCGGGCGCGTCATCGATATGGTGATCGTTGCGCTCACGACGATCTGGTTGCGTCTGGCGCTGCAGCAGAGCCCGACCCGCTACCAGCAGGAAAGCATGGCTTCCAATCTTCTGGGCGAGTTGAAGAAGATGAAGGTGAACGTCAGCAAGTTTCTCGACGGTCGCAAGCTTGAAAGCCTGAAGGCCGAGGAAGTCTACCTCTTGACGAAAGTTCTTCCCGGATTTTCGCAGCAGCAGAAGCTGGACGCATACCGTAATATTCTTGAGGAAGCGGTCGTCAACGGCAGAACCGCAAGCGCTGGTTCGCTGAAGCTTCTGCAAGATTTTCGCGCCCAGATGAACATTTCCGAAGAAGAGCATGAAACGCTACTGGAACAGCTCGGATGCTCAAATGTTTCCGAGGCCGGCATCCCCTATATGACCGACGAGGAACGGCAGGAATCGATGGGTCACTATCGTATTCTTCTCAACAGTGCGCTGATGACGCGGCTTGAAAAGGGAGCTTCCCTACAGGAGGTCTTCGCCGACGCCAGCTTCCAGGCAACGGTGCAGGTGCTGCGTCAGAGCCTGCAGATAAACGACGAAGACCACGAGCGTGCGCTCCAGGACCTGTCATCGCAGGTCACAGTTGTTTCTAGAAGCTTGGACCAGACCCTCGAGTCCCTGCTCCGGCAGAAGTCCCTGCGGTTGTGCATTGAATCGGCTATAATCTCCGACCCTCTCGGAGCGACGCTCCTTGATCTGCTGCATGATGCGATGGATGCGCATGAGCAGGAAATGAGGGTCGAGGCACTATCGATCCTGCGCAATTCCAGCGCCGAGTCGGACCAACTCAAATATGCTGAAAACCTAATCTCGCTTTGTGGTCACGAGCTTGCCCTCGTTTTGCGGCAGTCCGTTCCCGGCAAGCCTGGTAAACGCTGGCGTGAGGCGTTCGACCCCAAGATCGTCGCAATCCTCACGGGTGAAGCGAAAGCCGATCCGGCGGGTAAGCCGCAATCCGCGGGGCAGCGTTGGACGCATCGAAAGGCCGTTCTTTTAAGCCTCGATACGGCCAGCAACCTTCGGCACATGCTGGAGTTCAAAGATCCGGTCATCAAGGCGATAGGCCTGATGGTCTTCGGCTACATCGATCAGAAAGTCGCTCGGGACGCAGCAGAGAAAATCCTTGATGGCCTACCCAACCGGGAGCATCCGCTGCTCGTCGCCGCGTTCGAATACATGGCCGGAATGGCCGGCGTATCGGATGTGACCGCGGACAATATGTCACTGCACGCAACCATCCGTGTCGCCGGGCAAAGGGACCAGCTTTTCACGTCGGCGAAAAGTCGCATCACGATCGGCCGGTCGCTCGACAACGACATTTCGCCCATTCATCCAGACATATGGGCTTATCATGCCGCAATCACCTTGCGGCATGGCGAGATTCGCTTGGTTCGCCTCGACGAGGGAAGGATCTACATAAACGGCAAGCAGCTTGTCGAAGAGTCCGTTGTTTTGAAAAAGAAGAGCATTGTGACATTTGGTGGTGCCACCAACGAAGCCCCTCAGATCGAGATTGATTGCGAAGACAATTTCGGTACGGACAATACGCTCGTCGTTCATCCGGTTCTGCGTCTTGCGATGCTGACGCGCAATGCGCATCTCGCCAAATTGCCGCTTGCGGATCTTGCCGGCATCGCTCTGCAATCTCATGTCGAGCGTCACGTCAAAAGCAGCAAACTAGAGGCCAAAGCCGGTCTGTATTGTCATTTCCTCATACAACGCGGGCAGATCAGGCTTTTTGACCCCAGGCGCATGGATTTTGTTCCGGAAATCGCATTCGGCACGGGAGACCTCGTGAATGCGGAGCTTACCGATCCGGAATCTCCGCTTGTGCCAGAAGTGACAAGCGACTTCGCGATAGTCCTACAGGTGCCACCGACGCCGGAGATCATTGCAGCGGCTTCCAGGCAAGGTTTGAACACGACCAGCATACTTGCCCGCATGAGCGGGAAAGCGCAGGACCAACATGACCGATTGCCGCGCAAGCATTGATCGTATTTTCTGGGAATGTATTTCAAAATACTGTTTATAATTTGAATCATAGAGGACTATAGGTCATGAATACATTGGGCAAAATAGAAGTCCCAAATATTAACCATGAGGTTGCGAAAATCGTTTTCTCCATGTTTGTTTATGTGTCGGACGTGGAAAAGAACATCACAGCGCTCGAAGTGCGCAAGTTCCAGGTTTTGATCAGAGATACCAGCTGGATCGACAATAAGGATCTTCGCAACGCGCTCATAGAACTTCTGGACAAGTATTCATCCTTCTGGGGGGACTATGAAGACGAAGTGTTCAAGGTCGATGGCCGGACCATCAACGAAGCCATCGACCGGGCGGAGATGGTCTTGGGCCCGGAGCGCGGCAGCAATCTCCGCCTGGCGCTGGGCAAGTTCATGGAGCGGCTCGAAAATAGTGCCTTTGGCTTCAAGGTCGCCCAAGGCGACCAGAAATTGCGGGCGCAGGCACGCAAGGAACTAACGTTGATCCTCGGTAAGGCTTACCGGCCAGAGATCGCCCAGATGCTTGACCAGCGTCCCGGAGCTCCGATCGCGCCGGCGACGGCTCGCACTCCGGCGCCTCCGGCGTCGGTCGCTTCTCCCGCGCTGTCAGCCAGCGTATGGCCGGCATCGGCGTTGTCCCCGGGGCAGACAGGCGTCTGGTCGGTGGGGAAGACAAATGTCCGTTGCGTTTCCGTCACCTGGGAAACGGCCGATACCAAAACCTACAGCTTCGTTTCCGATCCTCCAACGTTGTTTCATTACAAGCCGGGGCAGTTCGTCGGCATCGAGATCTCCCTGCCGAACGGAGTCCTGCGGCGAAGCTACACGATCTCGTCGTCGCCTTCACGACCCTACACCCTGTCGATCACCGTCAAGAAAGTTCCGATGGGCTGGATGTCTAACTGGCTGTTCGACAACATGGTCGAGGGGTTTGAATGCGCCATCAGCGGTCCGGCGGGCAAGTTTACCTGTTTCGATTATCCCTCGCGTAAGCTGCTTTTCATGGCGGCAGGCAGCGGGATCACTCCAACCATGTCCATGCTGCGCTGGCTGGCAGACACGGCGTCCGACGCCGATATCGTTTTCATCAACAATGTGCGAACGCCCGATGACATCATTTTTCACCAGGAGCTTCTGCATATGAGCACTCGCCTGGCTGACAAATTGAAATTGGTGATAGTCCCGGCGGCGGCATCGCCGGCACGGCCGTGGCACGGGCCGATCGGCAAGCTCGACGAGATGCTTGTAAAGACATACGCACCCGACTTCAGGGAGCGGGAAGCCTTCGTCTGCGGGCCACCCGGCTACATTGCGGTTGCCAAGTCCCTGTTGGCCGACATGGGATTACCTTTGGAGAAATATCACGATGAAAGCTTTGGCGGATTACCGGCCGCTCCGCCAGTGCCGGCTGCACGCAAGGCCCTGCCAGCCGCTTCTGCGATCGCGTCGCCGGCGCCGAAAGCTGGTCCTGTTCCGGGTAAGCCCGCCGAGACCGCCCCCGTCGATCTGGCGCGACAGGCGGCGGGCAGCGGGCTCTTGCCATCCCGGTCAAGCGCTGTTGCCAATGCGGCGTCCGCAATGAATGCCGCAGCGAAGGCGCCTGCGAATTCACAGGCCTTGACGATACCTCGCGCCACTCCTCACACGCTGATTGCGCCGGCAACAGCGCCCAATGCTACGGCGTCCGCAATGAATGCCGCAGCGAAGGCGCCTGCGAGTTCACAGGCCTTGACGATGCCTCGCGCCACTCCTCACATGCTGATTGCGCCGGCAACAGCGCCCAAGGCCGAGATCTCCATCGAGGGTACGTCCGATAAGTTCGGCATCGCGCCGGGACAAACGATCCTGGAGGCGGCGGATGCCGCAGGCGTTAGCCTGACCCATTCCTGCCGTGCCGGCGTTTGCGGCGCGTGTAAGATACGAAAGGTCTCGGGCGAGGTGCAGATGGACAACCAGACGGTTCTTTCTCAAAGAGACGTCGATGACGGCTACATCTTGACCTGTATTGGAAAAGCCACCGGCAAGGTTGTGCTCGCGCCATAACCGATTTCGCAGTTCCTGTTTAAACGTATGATAGCTGAGATAGGGATTTTTCAAATAAGATGAAATGTGGGACACCTCTAGACGCCCGGGAAGTGTCGCCTACCACGGTCTTCATGCCGATGATCGGTCTTTCGAACGTCATCACACAGCTTGAAAACGGCGGCGTGGATTTGGCGCTCGGGATCACCGACGATACGCCGCCCGGATTTTACTGTGACGCCTTGCCGCCCGTGGCAACGGTCTGCATGGCGCGCAAGGGGCATGTGGCGATAACCGGCAAGATCGCCTATGCCGATCTCGGACGCTTTCTCTCGCTGCGTATCCGCAGCACCTACAATACCGGCTTCGGCGAAGCTTATGATGGACTGGAAATGCTTCGCCCGCGTGGTTGTGAGACGCTGACCGTGCCGGATATCCATACCGCCGCGCGACTTGTCTGCGAGGTTTCTCGCCGCGCGCTACGGTCTAGCAACGTTCGTTCCGAAAAAAGGTGCGTTGCCTCCCTATCAGATATCCATGATCTGGCATGAAAGATGGCATCGCAACAGTATCCACGCCGGCGTTCGCAGCATGATCGCCTCTGATATCATAGAGCCGGGATGAGTGAAGTATTGGTAAGAAAAAACCTTACTCACCTGCCTTGTCCGAGTGCTTTTCTCCGCCGTAGATGAAAAGGAAACTGTGGCCCGACTGGATTGTTACAGGTGTAGCCGTTCGGTGAAAGCATTGCTGCCTGCATGCTTGTGAATCTGTCCGCGGTACTGAAAGATGCCTGGAGTCAAAAACGCGTCATAGTACAAGAAAGGTACCGAGATGTTGGAAGAACCACATTGCCGCACTGAAAGGGAAGCTGCCTCGCCGATCGAACTGGCCCTCGGACTGCTTGCGGGGAAGTGGAAGGGCGTCATCCTTTTCCATCTGCTGGACGGAACCGCCAGGTTCAGCGAGTTGCGACGCCGCGTACCGGCAATCACCCAGAGAACGTTGACCAACCAGTTACGCGATCTGGAGCGCGACGGTCTGGTGGTGCGCAAGTTGTATGCGCAGGTGCCGGCGCGTGTCGAGTACTCGATGTCGCCCTTCGGGCAGACGCTCGAGCCCATCCTGCGCGCGCTGCAGGGCTGGGGACAGCATTACGAAAAACGCCTTTTCGGAAGCAGGGAACCATGTGATCTGAAGGCAACGGCCCCGCTCGGCGATGCGCCGCTGCCATCGAGCCCGCTGGATCTTTTTCGATAGCCGGCTTGCCGCAACACATCAACGGTACTGTTCGATGCTGAGACGACGTTAATCCGCAAAAGAAAAAAGGCCCCCAAGCGTTTACCGATGGAAGCCTCATCTCATTCTCTAACAGGAAATGAGAATCGCACTTCCATCAAGCATAGTCAAGGGTTTGAACGCCTCCGGGTGAACGATTTCTTTTGCCTTTTTGAAAGGTGAGAAAAGATGGAAGCGGGAGATGTGACGACGCCTTTCGGGCGGCGGGCGGTGACGCTTGCGCAGGTGAAAGGACAGATCGCGGTAGGAAGCACACTTACGCGCCAACCAGTCGATAAGTGGAAGGTGCTGCGCGATCTCTGCGACGCGCGCGCGGAGCTCGGGTTGCGTGATCGCGCGATCGCCGTTCTCACCGCGCTTTTGTCTTTTCACCCGGCGATCGAGCTGTCCGCGGACCAAAACCTGATCGTCTTTCCGTCCAACGCACAGCTTTCGGCGCGTGCGAACGGCATTGCGGGAACGACGTTGCGCGAAAATCTCAACTTGCTTGTCAAGGCCGGGATCATCCATCGGCGCGATAGTCCGAATGGCAAGCGCTACGCTCGCAAGGGCGATGACGGGCGGCTGGAGGCGGCCTACGGCTTCAGCCTGGCGCCACTCCTTGCCCGGGCCACGGAGTTTGCCGTCCTGGCACAGGCAGTTGTCGCGCAGCGCCGGCAGATGCGTATCCTGCGCGAACGCATCACCCTGCTGCGGCGCGATGTCCGCAAGCTGATCTCGGCGGTGTCGGAAGAAGTTTCCGGTATCGACTGGTCGGATATCGAGGCCGATTTCCGCGCTCTGATCGCAACAGCGTCCCGCGCCAGATGTGCCAAGGTTCTGTCGGAGGCGGAGCAGGCATTCGCGCGCATGAAGCAGGACATCCTCAACCGCTTGGAAAATTACTGGAAAACAGAAAAAACAGACACCAATGGCAACGAAAGCCGTTTCCACATACAGAATCAAAAACCCGAATCCATTCATGATTTTGAACGGGCTTTGGAAGGAAAGCCAGGCAACGGGGAGACCGGTTCGGCCTTGCCCGACATGCCGGTTGCCGAAACACCAGCGGTGGCGAACGAGCCGAATGTTCCACCGCTCGGCATGGTGACGCGATACTGCCCGGATATCGTCGCCTATGGCCCGCGGGGCCAGGTTTCCAACTGGCGCGAACTGATGGCGGCGGCCGTCGTGGTCCGATCGATGCTGGGCGTCAGTCCCTCTGCCTATCAGGAAGCTTGTGAGGTCATGGGGCCGGAGCGCGCGGCGACGGTGATAGCCTGCATCCTCGAACGGGCAGGCCAGATCAATTCGGCCGGCGGATATCTCAGGACATTGACGCGTAAGGCCGTCCGTGGCGAGTTTTCGCTTGTGTCGATGATGATGGCCGCAGCGCAGGAGCGCAAGAACGTTGGCGGTTGCCTTCAAACGTAGCCGATTTAGTGCCGATCAGCGCTTCGCTTTATGTCAGGATGAAACGATAAACGGATGTCAGCGAGGTGTTCATATGGAAAAATCCGTGATTCACTTAGGCAAGAGGAGGCGCTCTGACGAAGGCGTCGAGCAAAGCCGGCCTGGTAAACCACGCCGATCGCTGCGCCTTGCCGGAGAGCCGGTCGAGTATAAGGGGCTGGAGACGGATCGCCTGAAAAGGACGAGGCCGAGCGCCGATGCCGCCGTTATGGACGATGGTGCCGCAAATGGTCCTGCTGTGGACATCGCTCCGCGACCGGAGAAGAAGCTGAGCGGGGCTGGCATCAACGCGCTAGCGCTCGAAACCTTCGAACTGATGGGGACGTATTCCGCGCTCGGAGATCTCGGGGATGGCACGCGCAACCTGACGAAGTATCGCTTGTTGTCGAAAGGCTTTTCCGAGGTGGTGGACAAATCTCGGTACCTCGCGAAAATTGAAACAACCCTCCACGCGGTCAGCTTGACGAAGACGTTCATCGAGAGCGCTCATGTCAAACGTCGCCTCGATGACAAAAGTAGTTTCCTAGAATACGAGGCTTCGGACGGCGAAGGCAACCCGGCCACCTGGTCGAAGAAGTATCTCGCCGATCATGTGGACGATATTTATGCGGTAATGAAATTCAGCGGTCGCGAGTATAATGCCTCGTTGCTGAGTGCCGCCTTGCGGGCCCCCGATGGTATGGAAAAAGGCAGGATGCTGCATCAGTTCGCGCTCAACGCTGCGCAGTTCGATCCCCAGCAGCACAAGTCGATCGCCGACGCCGCGGTGAACATCCTGAAAGGCGGAGGAAGCGGCGCCTTTTTGTCTGCAAAGGCTTTCTTGCTTTTGAAAGATCATGCGATAGGCAACGCAGACTTGGGTGGTCATATCGAGAGGCATGGACAGGAGCTTGCCGTTCGGCGCGCCGCCGAATCGGACCTGCATCAAATTCTTTCGAAGGCGGAAGATGAGCTTGACCGATTACCCAACCCGCTCAACAAAATCGCTAGGGCGGCGTCGGACCTGTCTCTCAAATATGATTGGTGCAAATTCAACAAAAGTGTCGAGATGCGTTACGGGGAAGCGCCTGATTTCGACAAGCTTATGGTGCGAGAGCTGTCATCGACGCCGCTGCCTGTCTCGATCTCGGATGTGGCCCTGAAAATTGGTGCGAAGTTCGAGGATGCAATGAGTTACAGGCAGGCTGAGACGTTGCTGACGGAAAGGACGAAGGAGGTCTCCTCGCCCAGCGAGAAGCGGGCTGAACTGGCCGGCAGGTCGCAGACAGCCGCACGCGGAGATTAGCTTGAGGTCCTCACCTTAGGTGATTGGCTCGCGAAAACTCCACCGTGCCTTCGCATGCAGCGTTGGCAATCATCGTTCCGACCAATGTGCCTTCTCCACTCGTGAAGATATAACGGGAACAAGCCAAAACCGTTGGCTATCGTTGTAGTTATTCTCTTTACCGACGAACGACGGGGGCCAGCATGCGCATCCGCTGACTATCAATCTTTACAGATGGTTTCTTGACTGCATCGGAAATCATCGTCTCCAGATCGCGCGATATCGGGCAGCCCAATTCCGCTCGATGAGAGGTTCCTTTATCGTGTCGGTGATCAATGGACGCAGATTGGCTGGCGCACTTCCCGGATCAAAAACATAAAACCGTTTGGACGGCAGATCCCTGATGTGCGGGATAAACGCAAAACCAGTGATCGAGCAGGCGGCAAAGACGTGATCCGTAAAGCCGCCCGTATCAGCATATTGCTCGTGTATACATTTTCCAGTCTCGTTCATCAGGAGACCATAGGAAATATAAGGTGCTTCACTTGCGGTAGCCGGGATCACTTGTGTGGAGAATGGCGCATACTGGTCCGAGACATGGCTGTAGGCTTTCAAGCCTGGCTCGTTTCCATATTTCGCCTTGATCAGATTTCATTGCCTCCCCCTTTTCGCTGATGCGGAAGAACTGGCCGTCGCTTGAAGCGGTCGGCCGCCATCGGCAATTTGGCATGTGCCTCGACGATCATTGCGAAGGCTCGATTGTAGCAATTATCTTGTCGTGCCGACATTTCTCCACAAGTCGACAAGCCAAATCCTCGTTGGTGAGTTATTCAGCGATCGTGTTCACTTGTCTGGAGACATCAATCCAGACGTCGATCTTTTGCCAATCGTCCGAAAATTGGCGGTTCACAATCGAAATGCCCGCACGTTCAACTCGTCATCGTCCATAGATGCCGAATTATCTGCAACTTGAGTCTCGCGCAGGATAGCCTTGATCTTTTGGGCCATTCGGAAGCAGTACCAAGGATTGCAAAATACCGTCTGCTCCGTCAATTGGGGGGCGTCGTCAAGTCTAAAGGTACCCCGTCCAGATTTAGCGCTCTCGAACTCGGAGCGGCTGACACCGATTACGAGAAGGACATGATCTTCCCGATACCAGACGGAAACCTCCTTCGCGTCAGTATGATGCAATAGGTACTTGAAAGCGACAAGGGCCTGCTCGCCGACTCGCCGATGCGGTCGAGGCGCGCGCCAAGACCACGAGCCGCGGCATGGCCTTCTGATGTATCTGGTTGACACCAATCGTTTCGGACGCGCGACGGCACGCCACAGGCGGTTTGCCTGGCTGCGTTCGGCCGACCCGCTCAGCATCCATCTGAGCGCGCTGACCCTCGGCGAAATCATGCGCGGCATTGCGCTGAAACAGAAGTTGGATCCGAAGGCCCGCTCAGCTCACCGAATGGCTGCGCAAGCTTAGCCACGACCATGGTGACCGCATCCTGCCGGTGACCGACCACATCGCCGTCGAATGGGGCCGCATCGCCACGATCCGGCCGCGTGGTGACATCGACGGGTTGATCGCCGCGATCGCGATCGTCCACGACCTGATCCTGGTCACAGGCAACTTCAAGGATTTCGAAGACACGGACGCATCGGTGATCAATCCGTGGGAGACACCGGCGTGAGCAGTGAAGTCGCGGGCGGCAATTTCCGTCAATACTCGCAAGGCCTATGCCGCTGACTGGAAGCATTTTACCGCTCGGTGCCGCCGGCAGAACCTCACCCCCGGATCCGCAGGTGGTCGGTCTACGAAAGCATTTCTTATCTTTCTGCGCCCAGCCTATTATACCGCGTCAAACAGCTCCTCAGCAAATATCGAGCGGTACGACCGGTTGAGTGCGGTGGGTGATCCGCTTGAGAAGCTCTACGAGGCGGAGAGGACGGCAAAACGAAGGATACGATGATCGGTGTGGACTTGGCAAAGAACGTCATCCAGATCCACGGTGCTTCGACGGCAGGGCATTTGAAGTTTCGAAGAAGCTGTCTCGGCTCCAACTCATGCATGTTTGCTTGTTGTCCATCAGCATCTTCAGCTTTATCGCCTGGACCGATCGTCTTTGACCGCACGGGACTCTACCGCCGCTCCCGTGCGAAAAAGCTTGCCAGTGCGGCTGTTGCCAGCTTGAAGCCGAAGGCCCGTCGACTCTCCAGGCCCACGGGATCGAAATGCGCCCGCGCAATCGTCAGCAACGATGTCGGCATCATGCGCGACGTCAGCACGAGGGCGTCTGCAGCTTCGCTGCTCTGATAGTTCGTCGGTTGCTTCTGGAATGTGCCATCGCTCAGCATTTCCTCGTAGTCCTCGAGTGCCTTGCGCAGTATCATCTGAAGCGCCTTCTGCGACGAATACTGCCTGATCAGGATGTCGAAGACGGACGATGTTTTCGGCGCTGGAACGAGCGCCGAGACGAAGACCTGCACTTTCTTTACCTCCTTGCGTCTCGTTGCGGGGGCGGGCGCAGGCGTGGTCTTCTCTGCTTGTCTCAGCCTCTGCGGCGCAACCGGCTCGCGGGCCTGGGCTGCTTCGTCGCCGGCGGCTGCCTTCAACTTCGTCGAAGGCGGCGGAACTACGAACGACGTGACGGAATTGTCCGCAGCGCCGTCTCCACCGGACTTTGTCATTTTTTCAGTGGCAGTCGCTCGGATGGCGGCAAGGCGTCTTGCCTCCGCCACGGTCAACTCCGGCTTGCGGATCGCCATGCTACTGTCCCAGTGCCTCGTGCATGAAGCGGGAAAGAAGCCTCAGGTCTTCCATGGCAGCATCGAGATTTCGCAGCATTAGCCGCATGCCGGGATCGACGCGGGCGTTGCGCAGGCTGAGATGCAGCATGCCCCGGTCTTTCATCGCGGCAAAGGCGTCGCGCTCAAACATCGGTTGTTTGGTCAAAGGCAGCGCGGTCAGCATGTCGGACACCTTGCGCTGCGACGTCGTCAGCCGGCCGATCGGCACGCGTTGCTGCAGGATCGCCGTTGGAATGACCAGGTTTTCACTCAGCAGCAACTCGATGATGTAGCGGTAGGTGGCCAGCGCCTCGTCGACATCGAGCGGCGTCAGCATTGTCGGCACAAGCAGAAAGTTCGAGCTGGCGATAATCGTGTTGTTGAGCTCGCTGGATCCACCGTGCGTGTCGGCGAGGGCATAGTCGAATTTTCGCGCCTCGGCTTCGTCATAGGCCTTTTCCAGCAGCGGAAGGTCGTCGGCGGTAAAGACCTCGCATCGGCTGTCCCAGGTATTGCGCGTGACCGCGTTTTCCTTCCATCGCGTCAGCGGGCGGTTCTCGTCGGCCTCGAAAAGAGCAATGGTCTTGCCTTCCATCGCCAGGGCCGAGCACAGCCCCATCAATGCGGTGGTCTTACCGGCGCCTCCCTTGAAGGAGCAGCACGTGATCAGCTTCATCAAAAACCTTCCCGCTGCATTTTTGCAGATCGCTAGAATAGAAAAGTAAACGTGTAATATTGTTTATTCGTACAGAGCGTATAAGGCCAATTCAATAGCGATAACATGCCTATAGAGATGGAATTGGTTTCAGTTGTAATTCGAAAGATTGGCGATCTTGAATTAGATGTTGACCCAACGCAGATGTTTCCTGCACCTTCATTGCCATTGAGGTGAAAACTTTATTGATCGACTGATTTCACGAAATTTTATTGGATGCTCTGATGTCATACAAAGAACCGATGCTGCTGCCCGACGAGGTGGCGACCACCCTTGTCCGCGGACGCAAGCAACCGTCGGATCTGCACGGATACAAGATAGTCAGCGTTCGACTGCGGGAAGCGGAATTCGATGCTTTCTCCGAGCAGGCAAGTACGCTCGGCCTGACCAACAACATGGCGCTGCGTATCGCAGCCCGCAGGATCGGGGGCTTTCTCGAGGTCAATGACGGTACGCAGGATTGCCTTGAGGAAATGATCCGCACGATCGGTGACATCTCCCGAAAGATCGCCGACCTGAACGATTCCTACACAAAGAGCGGCAAGGTCGATATGAAGGAATTCGAGGCGTTGCACGCATCCTTCGGCTACAAGTTTGCGCGATTGGATGCGACGCTGATGTCGATGCTGAATGTCGCGCGTCGCCGCCTCGATGGCAGGCTTCAACTCACGGACGCAGCGAAAAGCATGATGCCCGAAGCGGACAGGTCCTTCGGGAAGGTGTGATATCATGGCACACCAGGCGATCATTCATGTGGTGCGTGGCGGTGGCGCGCGCACAGTCTCGCGGATTTGTTCGCAGTGGAAATATCTGACCCGCCGTGGACACGTAAGACTTCAGTTTTCCGCGCGCCACGGCAACGCGATCATGCCCTACAGCGAGCTGGAAGAGTGGGCGCGGCTATGGGCCGGCCAGCATGGCAACTATATAGACGGCCAGCTTGTTTCCGATGGCGACGAGGACATGACGTCACACATCGTGGTGTCCTTCCCCCGGTTCCGTGATTTCGCGCCGCCCGGCTATGACGTCGAAAACGATCCGGAGAACAGAAGGCAGGCCTATCAGGACGCTGCCTGTCGCGCCGGTCGCGAATGGGCGCGTTCGATGTTCGGCACCACTCTGGCAGGAACGCTCGAGCACCTCGAGTTTGACTACGTCACCGCTTTCCACACGGACCGTGAGCATCCGCATCTGCATGTCATCGTCAATCGCCGCGCCTTTGACGAGGACCGTTCGCGGGGAGGGCACCCTTTGTTGTGGGTGGCCCCGGGCAACGAGCTGATGAACTACGACCTCATGCGTAGAGAACTCGTCACGGTGGCCCGTCATCATGGAATCGATCTTGAAGCCACGTCCCGCGCCAACCGTGGTCTACCGGGACGCTCGACGTCGATCGCGCAGACCTACATACGTGCGCGGGAAAGGGATATCAGGAATTACTTCCCGCCAGCCGATCCGACGGCGCAGGTGCCAGAATGGGCGGGAACGGAGGAGGCAGGTCCGTTGACGGAGGCGGAAACGCACGCCCGGGCGCGAGAAGACATCCTTCTGCGCGAGCATTGGCCCGAGAACGAAATCACCAATTACCTCAATCCCGACGATTCCGATGACAGCGGATCGGATAGCAGCGACGACAGCTCGGATAGCGACAGCTCGTCTGGTAAGGGCGGTAACGGGTCCAATTCCAAGGCGGCAAGGGGAGCCCGCCGACGCGAACCAATCAATGCCGGCAAGCAGGCAGAAACGACAGGTGGGGCGACGGGCGGCGGCATGGCACCGCAGGGGCAGCAAGCGTCCAACGCGCCGGCCCAGTCTCAATTCGACGCGGCGACATTGAAAGACGCGACATCTCCGCAGGAGTTGCAGAGAGCCTATCATCTCGCGCAACAGCAGGCCGGTATCCCCGATGAGGGCGGTCCCGGTCCTGCGACGATTGAGGCCAGGGAGCGCATGTTGCAGCAGATGCGGGCCGCCCAGCAGGCGCCCACCTCCGGAGGCGGATCGGGCAGTGGCGGCGGCTCCGAGCGCCAGCCGCCGGGCGACACAATTCGCCCGATCGGTTCCGTACCGGTCTTGCCAGCGCCGGGCGGGCCGCCGGATCAGGCGCAAACCGGACCTGTACCTGTGGCCGCCACCAGTGGAGCGCCGCCGCACGGCGATGCCATGCGGGTCGATAATCCAGGCCATGGACAATCCGAACAATCGCGGCTCAACGAGTCGATCCTCAGTGAAGTGGCCGAACAGCAGGCGCGTCAGCGTGACGATGCTCGGAGACAGCGGGAGGCCGATGTTCTCAACAACGACGGCAATGGGCGAAAGCGTCGCCGCGGACGGGGCGGACGTAGGGAGGTGGATGACGGGCGCAGGAACGAAGCCGAAACCGCCCGTGCCGCCGCTCGTGGCGCGCGCCGGCGTCAGGCTGAAACGGACCCCGCAACGCTCGCGGCACACAGCGCCATCGAGACCCGCGCCCAGCGCTCGCGCCGCGAGAATGCCGAGCGGGAGGAGGCGCGCAGGGTGGCCCGGGCGCGCCGACGGGGAGACGACATCGATCGTGTCGTCAAGACACGTGCCCAGGCTGCCCAGGAGGCGGCGAACGTTCGGCCCCCCAACGCGACAGGCGCCTTTCCACCTCAACAGCAGCTGCTGTTCACCTTTACTGTGAACCCGCCGCAGGGGGGCGAGCCGATCGAGGATGTAGAGCGACAGGGGCCAGTAACCCGCGCCCAGCACCGCCGGCGGCAGGAAGAGATCGCTGCTTCAAATCAGGCGCCGGCGCCGGCCAATGCGTCGGGCAACCAGGGCGGCGGGGGAGATGCGCGCACCGCGGGCGATGATGCGACGAAACGCAAGAACCCTCGAAAACGCGATCACGAC
The DNA here is from genome assembly GCF_001908375.1 of Rhizobium etli 8C-3. Classification (NCBI taxonomy): domain Bacteria; kingdom Pseudomonadati; phylum Pseudomonadota; class Alphaproteobacteria; order Hyphomicrobiales; family Rhizobiaceae; genus Rhizobium; species Rhizobium etli. The sequence continues at coordinate 262,768 of NZ_CP017242.1, forward strand.
AGCACGCGTTGATCCGCAACCAAGGGATATGATAACAGAGGGATCTGAGAGATGGATACGAAGGGAAAATTGCAGACGCTTCTTTTCGGGCTGGTCTTCGGCGTCGTTGTCGGCTTGTTCCTGGCAACACTCTACGCCGGCTTCCAGAATGGCGTCAACGCTTCCGTCATCGAGAACTTCGACCTGCTTGCTTACTGGTGGGAGACGCCTCTCTACAAGGGCTATCCTACACAGGTTTTCATCCGCGGCCTATGGATCATCGGCTTCACGGCTATCCTTGTTCCGATGGTGCTTGCGGTCTTTCTCTTTCGGAATGGTCAGCATCACGGGACGGCGCGTTGGGCGCGGTTCGGGGAGCTCGTTCCGGGCGGCTACATCAAGAAATATGGCCGCATCAACGGTCCGATATTCGGCAAAACATCCGGACCGCGTGGTTTCGGACGCTATCTGACCAACGGCGACCAGCCCCATAGTCTGGTGGTCGCACCGACGCGCGCCGGCAAGGGCGTCGGCGTCGTCATTCCAACCTTGCTGACTTTCGACGGTTCGATCCTGGCGCTTGATGTGAAGGGCGAACTCTTCGAGATGACCTCGCGCTCTCGCCTTGCCCGCGGCGACCGCGTTTACAAGTTTTCTCCGTTCGATCCGCAAGGGCGCACGCACAGCTACAACCCGGTTCTCGACCTCGTCAATATGCCCGAGGATCGCCGCTTCAGCGAAACCCGCCGCCTTGCCCACAATTTGATCGAGGCCAAGGGCAAGGGCTCGGAAGGCTTCATCGATGGCGCGCGTGATCTGTTCGTGGCGGGTATCCTTGCCTGCATCGAGCGCGGCACACCGACTATCGGCGCCGTCTACGACCTGTTCGCGCAGCCCGGCGAGAAGTACAAACTGTTTGCCCAGCTCGCCGAGGAGACGAAGACCGTCGAGGCGCAGCGCATCTTCGACAACATGGCCGGCAACGATACCAAGATCCTTACGTCCTACACCTCGGTCCTCGGCGACGGCGGCCTCAACCTTTGGGCCGACCCGCTCATCAAGGCGGCGACGACCACCTCGGATTTCTCGATCTACGATTTGCGCCGCGATCCGACGTCGATCTTTCTGTGTGTGAGCCCGAACGATCTCGAGGTCATCGCGCCGCTGGTGCGACTATTCTTCCAGCAGATCGTCTCAATCCTGCAGCGCACCATGCCAGGCAAGGACGAAACGTTCGAGGTCCTGTTCCTGCTCGACGAGTTCAAGCATCTCGGCAAACTGGAACTGATCGAAACTGCGATTACCACGATCGCCGGTTACAAGGGGCGCTTCATGTTCATCATCCAAAGCCTGTCGGCCCTGACAGGCGCCTACGAGGAATCCGGCAAGCAGAATTTTCTCAGTAACACCGGCTTGCAGGTCTTCATGGCGACGGCCGACGACGAGACGCCGACCTATATTTCAAAATCGATCGGTGAATATACCTACAAGGAGAGGTCGACTTCCTTCAGCACGAGCAACATGTTTGACACCAATGTTTCGATTTCGAACCAGGGCGCGCAGCTGCTGCGACCAGAGCAGGTCCGCATCATCGATGACGCTACGGAGATCGTCCTCATCAAGGGTCAGCCGCCGGTGAAGCTGCACAAGGTCAAGTATTATTCCGACCGTATTCTAAAAAAGCTGTTCGAGGCGCAGAAGGGACCGCTGCCGGAGCCAGCTCCCATCGATCACAGCCAGTTCGCGCCGCAGCCCGCTTCGCAGCCGGCTCCCGCCTTGGAGCCTCTGCCATTGCCGAAAATGCCAGTGCAGTCCGGCATGCCGGCCGCGGTCGATCTGCCGATGTATCAAAGCCAGCCGCAGGACGACCCGCCGGCCGGAGGGGAGGGCGACGGTGGCGCAGGATGGAACTATGGCGAGGAACAAGTCAGCCCTGCCCCCGCCGAGCCCCATTACATCGAGCCGGAGCCCCCAGGCCCGAGCGAGGAAGAGCTTCGCGCTCTCGCCGCGCAGCAAGCTTTGCTCGACCGTATCATCTCCCTGCAGGCCCGTGAAGTTGCGATCTCTCACGAGGTCTGAGACGCATTTAGGGCAACCGTATTACACCTGAAATTGTAATACACTTTACGCGCCTCGGTATCGTTAAGTAGTATTCTGTGCAAGCGGAGTGAAGAATCCGGACGCTAAACGCCGGTTGGCGACGCATATAACTATTGGGTGAAACAGACGACCGCAGCTTCTGGAGCTGCGTATGGGAAGGAGTTCAGAGAATGGCAGACCCTTCAACGGAGGCAAATGATGGAGGCGTCGCGCCTGCCAGAGAATCCAACGCTCCCGTCTCGTCGGCGTCATCCGAAGAACGCAGTCGCCCGAGCCGCGGTGAGCTCCAAGAACAGATGAACGCGACAGCAATGGCACGCGGGCTGAATCTCCGTCCACCGAGTCGTTGCCGTTGAGGCGAGGTCGAGATCTCGCATCCCCGATCCCGGGCTGCGGAAGAGCCCGTCAGTATCCAGAAAATCGACGAAAGGAAAACGTCATGACCGATGGGAAATCGACGCGGACCGCGACGTCGCAGGCGGCTGAAACGCGGTCACCCGAACTTCCGCGAGGTAGCTGCTTCCTGTCTGACCGGATGAGCGTGACGGAAGAAGAATGGCAATCGTTGCTCGAACAGGCAAAGGAGCTGGCGCAGCGTGCCGAGCTTGACGACGAAAGCGGCCGATAACGGTGAAACTTTGAAAAAGCGGCTTGATGGCTCAGATATCCGCAATTGGATCGCTGCAGAGGTCGGCAAGCTGCTTGAACAGCGGCGAGAGGAGCTTTTGTGGTGGCCGAAGAGCAAAATGGCTTGAGGCGTTTTTTCAGGAAGGTGAAGGACGTCTTCAATCGAAAGGACAAGCCTGAAACAGGACGCGACAGACCTCTGCCGCCGCTGCCTACTGCTCCTCGTCAGCGTCATCCTGCTGCGAAGGAGATTACCCCTGATCAAATCGGACCACCAAAAGGTGAGATCAGCCGCACCGACTTTCTCAGGCCGATCGATGGCACACCGCCTCCAAGGCTCCCGACCGCCGCTATCAATAGCCCGCCGGCGTCGCTGACATACGCGTCCGATCTGCCGCGGCCGCTTCACGGAGGGTTGGACGATCCGTCGCGCGTTTCACCGATTGTGGAAAGTTTTCGTGAGGCGCACGGTTCAGACCGGAGCAGCGATTTCAGTCAATCGGCTTCCGCTCAACAACCCGCTGGGAATGAGACATCGCGGTTTTCCGCCTGGTCGACCAATTCCGGGTTGTCGGATGTTGCCACTGCCCACGACGATATGTTCGACGGGCTAGACGAAAACCCTCTGAAACGGAGGTCGTCGGTTGCGGAACATCGAGATGTTTCGCCTCGATGGGGTGCTTCGTCCTCCACTTTGTCACCCGTAACGGATAGCCTGTCGGGTTCGACGCTGGGCACGTCCCCGTCGATCGACGGCCTGCAGACGCCCGATGCGGTCGCGGGAGAAGGTTACTTCGGCGAAATCCCGATTTATCTTGATCCAGCCTCGCAGGAGCAAGCGCAGGCTGATAGCAGGAAAATTGTAAGATTACGGAAGCCGTCGAGAGAGGAGATAAAGCTAGTTACCGTCAGCGGTTCGGAAAGCGCGCCGCAGTCTCCTCGCTCTGCTGCATCGACAGGCACACAACCGCTGCGACAAGACGTCTCTCGCGCACCGACGCCGACCGATGAAACGGCGAACCGCGGCCTCGATATTCTGCTGCCCAGAACCTATTCCCCGCCTTCCCGCTCGCCGAGATCGCGTTCGGATATCGAACAAGATCTCGTCGCCGCGCATACGGGCGATAGAGACCGCACGAGCCGGGACAGGTAGCAGACATGCCTGCCCGAGGCTTTGCGGCGGTAAAAGGTGACGGCTGGCAACTTCCAGACTTCCGAGGCGCCCGCACTGCTGTTCGACATGACATACGTGTTCGCCAATTCGCCAGATGGACGCAAAGATACAGAAATCAGCGATTATTGCCTTCGGCGCGACTGCGAACGTTCAGCGCAGGTCTTTGCTTACTTCCCTGTGCCGCCCGCGGGACTGCTGGCATGACGCTCTGCGCCGGATATGTGATTGTGGCATCGTTGTTTGGACGTTGACCGGGACCCGACTGTTGGTCTATGCCACTACGAACGTCTGGCGGTAGTCTCAGTCTTTTTAGCGAAGGTCCCGTTCGGCCCGTTTCGATGCTTCCCTGTGCCAACTGACCGAAATCGCGTTTTCGTTTGGCGGTCGCTGCGGCTTGGGGACCTTGTCCAAGATATGCGATTCCTGCAGTGCCAGCGTGGCGTTGATCGGCTATACCAAACGTGGCGTCACGATATTGCCGAAGCTTCGCATCGAATTCCTTTGACAAATCAAATCTCTTGGCGATCTCGCTGTATCTATTCAGGTCGCCACCGATGCGCTTTTTCCAGCTATTCAGAACGTCTTTGCTATATTTTCTGTCCTTGTTAAAAATATCGACGCGACTGGCCGGGTTCGCCAAGTATCTGGTGTGCATTTGTTGATCGCTCTTCAGGTCGATGTAGGATCCAAAGTGCTTGTTCAAAAGATTGTTCGTCGCGGATTTATTCCACGATTCTATCGATTTCTTCGCGGCGGTGTCGTCGATTTCTCGGTGACGTTCGAGAAGAAGAGTATCAAGTCCTTGTGTGACCTCTTTCCACTGTGTACTCCCGTCTTGCTGCCGAACGAGTTCGTTATCATACATGATAATGCCGTCCCGTCGGGTAATAACGATGCGATCATACTGCTTTTTCTGTTCAGCTTCGAAAACGGCGTAAGCCCAACCTCCATAGCAATCAGCGTGTATGTCACGAGACATGACAACGTTGGTTCCGATATGTCCATTTCTGCGCAGCGCCTCATCGGCCCGAGCCACAACACCAGTCCAGCTTTGGTAGCTTGGCGTCGCAATGACATGCAATTCGGTCCGATAGCCTTGTTTTTTCCAGTAGTCAGTGGAGGCTGCACTTGAATCTGGCACCGCCCGCTCCGAGATTACATTCGCCCTCATGCGCGCAGCGCGACTTAACAGCTCGCGTCCAAAACCGGGATCTGCATCTCTGCCCCAAGTCAGTGCTTGATCGGGGAGTACTTCTGCAAGCTCGATGTAACCCGGGACATAGGCAACAAAGTCATCACCACAGCATTTCTGCGTTGGTCCCGACAATCCCATTTCGGCCTGTTTGATTGCCGTGGATTTACCGCTGCCGGGCTCCCCGGCCACCGTGATGTGGGTTGGTTGCTTCAAAGCTTGTCCTGTTTGCTCCTTGACGCCGAGATCAGGGATAATCCTGTTCTCGTAGATCGAAATCGCCATGTCCTTTGACAATGCCATTGGACCGTTGGATTGAAAATTTTTGAAAATCTCGTTCAATTTCTCCATTCCCCGGCAAGTTTGCTGATGACTTCATTCAAGTGACGGATTTCCTCCGATAGGGCGGCCGCGTAGACCGCGTTGCCTCCGAGCGTCAGGAGTTTCTCCGCAAGAGCTGTTCGTTTCACGTTTATCTGAGGCCAAGCCGGATGGTTCTTGACGGCTTCTCCAAACGAGCCGTATTCGAGACTGATCAGCCGTCCTGTCAGCAAAAGGAACGATTGATGCGCGTCGTTGACGATCTGGAAAGCGGGCCTGTCGGCATACTCGCCGTTCAGGCCGAGTTCCTGCCCTGTCCGGCCGTCGATTCCCCGAGCCATGGCGGTTCACCTTTTTTACTGTACCGATGCCATTATGGATGATCCTCGTCCTGCGAGGGCAGGTAGATTTCCAGAACGCCGCGTTTGCCGTTGCGGCGGCCGACCTGGATGACGAGGTCGATCGTTCGTTTGGCGTAGGAGACGATTTCGCCATGCGACAGCCTAACACCCGAGCGCATTACCATCAGCGCCAGTCGGTCGAAGGCCAGCGCCGGGCTATCGGCATGGATGGTCGTGATTGCCCCGGGATGGCCTGTGTTGATCGCCTCCAAAAAGTCGTAGGCCTCGATGCCGCGGATTTCCCCGAGGATGATTCGGTCCGGGCGCATGCGCAGGCAGCTTTCGAGAAGCTTTGAGGGCATACGTGGCGAGTTCGCCTTGCGGTCGGAGATCAGCCCAACTTGGTTTCGATGTGGCGGAAAAAGTTCCTGTGCGTCTTCGATGGTGATCAGCCGTTCGTTGACATCCATCATCTCGATCAGGGACCGTGCCACGGTGGTCTTGCCGGAGGAGGTGCCGCCGGCGATTAGGATGTTGAAGTTCTCGTTAATCGCCCGGCGGAAGAGCTCCTGCAAGTTTCCGGCTTCAGCCAGGGCAAGAATGTTGCTGTGGCGCTCGCGCCGCTCGTCATCGATGCGGATCTGACCGCCACTGACGAAGCTGATCTGCTGGCTGTCGAGCGCCCGCGTCAGGTACTTGCGGATCGACAGCGACACGCCATGCTCGACCGCGGGCTCCACCACGACCTGTACCCGCTGTGGTGAGCCCCAGACGTTGACCCGGCCGGAAACGATCGGGTTCAGCGCGCCGAGCGTGTTGCGCGTCTCGCCGGCCAGCTGCGCGCCGAGGCGCTTGATCGCATGCGCGGACAGTGACACGTCTATCTCGTGCATATGGGAAGCGCCCGATGTCTCAACGAAGATCGAGCCGTCTGGGTTGATGACGACTTCGTTGATCCTGTCGTTCGTTAGGTAATCCTTCAGCGGGCTCAGATATTGCTCGACGTAGGAAATCTCCCGCGGGCGGGGGGGCTGGTCGTGATGCCTGGCCCCCACCCCGCTCTTGTGTTCGTCATGATGATGGTTGTTGTTGTGATGGTGCTGATGATGATGGCTCATGTGAACAAAAGATCCCGGTTGACGAAAATGCGAATTTCTTCGCCCTGAGGGACGCGGATGATGGGTGGCAGCGACAGGTACTCGCCCAGCACCTCGCTGGCCTGACCTCCGATCCCATTGCCGATTTCGCCTGCTGCCTCGGCCCCCGGGTTGATGGTCACGTTCGTGCCGGAACCGTTTTCGGAATCCGAATCACCACCGCTCGCCTCGAGCAGGGTGGGGACGGCGGTGATCGTGCTGATCAGGGCGGCTGCGCCGAATTTCTTGAAGTAGCGGTTATCGACATTGCCGAGCGTACCGGAGCGGCCGAGCCGGTCGGTTCCGATCGACCCGAGCGCGATCGACTTGCCCTCCGGCGTCACGGCGCGGTTCCACGCGATCATCACGCGCTTTTGCTCGAGTTTCACGTCGTTGTTGAACTCGCCGATCAGGATGGTGCCTTCCGGCATCATGATCCGCGAACCATCAAACGAGTAAACCGGCTCCGTTATCTGAGCGCGCAGACTGCCGGGCAGGCTCGTGTCGATCGCGGTTTCCAGGACGGCCGAGATGATCGTGCCCTGGACAACCATGCTCGAAGGTTCGGTCAGATCTTCCGAAACGGACGTTTCGACGACACTGTCCGCATTGGCCTTCAGAAAGCGCTTATTTCTGTCGAGCTCCTCGCTGAGATCGCCGGTTTCACGATCGTCGTCGAGCGGAACGTCATCTTCGCCTTCATCGACGATGACGGCATCGGATTCGCGCTGCTTCTGGTCCAGGTCCTTCATCTGTTTCAGGGATTCCTCCTGCTGCCGCGCAACCTCCTCCGCGCGCCTGCGCAATTCGTTTGCCTGATCGGCTTCCGCCTTGAGACGGGCGTTCTCTTCCGCCATTTCCTTGCGCTGAGTTTCCAGCTGCCGAGCGACCGAGGCGTTATAGTCGGACAGCATTTTCTTGATCTGCTCGTTGGAGACGCCAGGCTGGCGGTTGCGTTCCATGAGCGCGATCTGCTCCTGAAGCGCCCTTAGTTTTTCGTTCAGGGCACGGTTGGGGTCCTCTTCCGGCTTCTCGATGACTGGATCGGCCGGAACAACGAAATCGAGCTTCACCGGTTCGTTCGCTTCCTTGTCCACCTTGAGGTCGATCTGCGACGTCCTTTGCGTCTCCACCGGCGTGACGCCGAAGATTTGCAGGGCGGCGGATGGGCCGGCGATGGCGACCACAAGGAGGCCGCCAGTGAGTAGCAGAGCACCGGTCACGATGAGTTTCATGTTCGCGGCCCTGGAGCTGCCGCGCTGGCGTGCGCGCCTGACAGCCACCTGCTGTTCCCGCTCGGAATTGATCACATTATCGGACTTTGCGTTCTGTTCGTTATCGCGCATCGGCAATCTCCATGCGGCTCATGAAACCGCGTTTCTGCCTGACGGCACTCTTTGCGCCGATGCAGACGAACTGGTCGCCGATACGCATCACCCAAAAATCGCTCGTGCCGTCGACGATGACCAGGTTCCCGCGTGTACGGGAATTGACGAGCTCTTCCTTCTTGTCGGCACCGACCTTGAAGATTGCCGGACGCTGTGCTCCCGGCGGCAGGAAGAACGTCGTCTGTCGGCCGTTGTCCTGAACCCATCCGGGACGAAATTTGGCCGCGCCCGACACCAGGTAGTCGGTGTTGACTGGGGCGATGTCCGGGTCGGCCTGAACAGGCTTCGGCTTCTTCTCGTCGGGATAGGTAAACACCGTCCGGAACAGCGTCGCGCTCTCGTTCCCAGAAGCGGCTGCTCCGTGCGAGCGCAGGTCGAACGAGTAGACGCGCTTGTCGGTGTAGATCGTCATATTCGTCGTCGCGGTCGGGATGATCGGCTTGATGCTGACGACATTGCCGCTCTTCAGCTTCACCACCTCCCAGGAGGAGCTGTCGCCGATCAGGATCGACTGGACTTCCTCGCCGCTGGCGAACTGCAACGCAGTGACCGACTTCAAGTGAAGGTCGAGCCGATACACTTTCTTGTCGTCATAGGCATAGGTCCTGATCCGTGGATCGGCGGCGGCGGCCGGGGCATGCGTGGTCTTGGCGGGGACTGCGGCAGGCGAACGAGAGGCAGCGGCCGCGGGCGTCGAAACCTCGTCAGCGGCAAGGGCCGGAACTACGACGACGCAGGCCATGAGAATTGTTATAGTTCTTTTCAACATTCAGAAGTTCCTTGTGCGCAATTGTTTGCTGGACGCCTCCAGGCGATCCGAAACGACCGGGAAGCCGAGGGCACGGTCCCACCGTGAGGTCTGGACCGTCAGCTTGTACAAATCGGGAACCGAAGCTGGCTTCGGCTAAACGGCCAGAAAGGATACCGTCGGTTCGCCGGTTCCCGAGAGGATATTGCCGGCGAAGGCCGGAGTGAAAAAATGCAGAAAACAAAGTAAAAAGTAATTTTACGAATCATCTAAGCCATCCTTCAATCAGTTCTATCCGGAAGTCTCCGCGTCGATGCGGTAGGAGGTCACCGTGAAGCCGAGCGGATTTTTCCAGATGTCCGCAAGCGTCGCATCCTCCTTCGGCTGGAAGAGATAGCCGACGGTAACGACGAAGCTGCGCTCGGCGGTTTGCCGGCCTTTTTCCTCGCGATACTTGGTGATCCGTACGCGGGCGACATCGCTGGCGCCGCGTTGGGTTGCGGGATTGATCGAGATGGACTTCACGATGACGCGAACGCGCGTGTTGTTGCCGTAGATTGTCGGCGGGTATTGTTGTGACGACGAAGACCACAGCTGCGAGAGGGTCTCAGCGGCGTTTTCCGATGAGCGCCTCATGACGTCAGGGATACGGACGGGGTTGTCAGCCGGATCGTAGGTCTCCCGGTCAACAACGTAGGACACCAGCTCGGACTGACGCACCGCGTCCTGCTGGTCCAGAGACGCCGGGCGAACCTGCGCGAGCTTTTCCGCCTCCCCTGTCGTCTTGTCGACCATGACGACGAAGGGGACCGTCTCCCTCAGTGGCAGGACCATGACGAGGCAACCTATGGCGAGCAGGCATGCGAAGGCCGAACCTACGGCGACCTTTGCCCAGTCGTTACGTTGCTGCCGAAGGGTGAAGAAAAGTTCGTCCTCGAAAGCGTGGTGAGCATCGGTCTCGGCTGCAGGCCTTTCAACTGGGACCCGCGGAAAGAGTCTTTCCAGAAATTGCGGCTTCATTCGTCGTCATCCTTGCGCTCTGTCGTGGAGCGTGCCTGTTCATTGACCGCCGAAGTCGGGATTACCCACTTTGCTGCCGAAGCGGCACTTATCGCTCTGTCGTCGACCGGGGTGGCGCTGGTTCGCCTATTTGTTGCTGGCGCGAGATTTGTCACCTTGATGGCCGAAGAGGGTGTTTTTGCCAAGGCGTCGTCCGACCTAACTCCTATTTTCGCGCCGTCGGTGACGGCGGCGGCCTTATGGGGATTCATTGCACCCTCCTTCGCCGGGCTGCGATGTCCAGCATACGGGTCGGCATGTTGGCTCGCACCGCCCTGGGCGGGGGCCGGACTTGTCGCCGGGATGGCTGAGAAGGGCGTATTCGCCAAGGGGTCGTTGGACTGAGTTTGTTTTTTCGCGCCGTCGGTGACGGCGGCGGCCTTGTGGGGATTCATTGCGCCCTTCTTCGCTGGGCTGCGATGTCCAACGTACGGATCGGACGGCCCCGCCTGGCGGCGAGATGCTCTTTCCTGCGCGCTTTGCTGCATGCCACGACCGTTGTCACGATCGCGATCGCGTTGGCGCGTACGCCGGGATTTGCCCGTCAGTGTTGCCTTAGTGCCCTCGTAGACTTGACGACCACTTGCCAGGCTCGCACCGACCGTTGCAACTGAAGCGCCTGCCAAGGTGGCGGCCATCGTCGGCACCTGCGATAACATGATGATCGCTGCGACCATCATGAAAATGAAGTAGAAGTAAGCAGCCTTGTTCTCGCTGCCCGCGTTGGACTGCGTGAGCATTTCACTTGCTATATATAAGACGAGAGCCATCAACATCCCGGTTATCAGAGGTATGCAAAGAAAGCCGCAGGCGAACCGCAGCCAGGTCTCGAAGTAGCTTTTGGTCTGATCCATCATGAGGAAAACGATGGCGAGCGGGGCCAATCCGACCGCCACCGCAAAACCGATTTTGCTGAATGCCACCAGTATCGCGGAAAGAGCAGTGAAAATTGCTGCGAGCACGAGTATCGCCGCACCAATCAGCAAGTGCTTTATCGTTTTTCCTATGTCTAATATTGAAATGTCTCTTATGTAGTCGTACGCAATCCAGACCAGAGCATGTGTGAATTCATCCATCGCCGTATACATGTCGCTTATGCGGCTTGGATCAAGTATGTCAGCCCTATGACTTGTTATTCCGCTAATAAAATACCTTAGTATTATTGCAACATAATCATCTGGGAGTCCTGTAAGGGCGTCATATATTAATTTGAAGTTTGCCCATATCGTAGCAAATGTATATATCAAGGTGAATCTGAGCGCCCACTGCATGTATTCTGAATAATTAATATGCCTGAATTGTATAAGCGTGTTCGCGGCAATGAAAATCAGGCCGACCAGGCCCATTGCCTGCAACAGGCTTCGCATCGGGACGGCGACTGCCGTGAAGACATCTTCGGCGTACTCGATCACCGTCTCATCGATGTGGGTCATGACGTCTACGATAAGGCCCATGACGATCACCTGTTGAAATTGACAAGGTTAGACCAACCGTCCTTGCCGCCTACCTCGGCGCCGAGGATCATGTAATAGGTCCCGGCGACCGAGGCGATCGCGGCTTGTGTGCGAAGGCTTTCATTCAGCTGTTGCGTCATTTCGATCATGACGCGCGTGTTGAGATCGACGCTGGTCTTGAGGTCGTTGCTGTTTTCGAGGGTCTCGAGATAGCCGCTGATGCGCGTCATGCTTTCGTTAGCGCGCTTGTAGCTTTCCTCGGCGGTGGAAGCGGCGATCGCGCCGTGGGCAGATGCGCGTGCCGCAAAGCCGAGGCTCACGGCTTTATCGTCCTTTAACTCGAACACGTCATCGAGCTTGTAGTTTGTCCTAAACTCGGTCAGCGCCGCCTTGACGCCTTCAGGCGCATCGACGGCGCCGTCGAGCGCGCTTGTCGCCATTTCCAGCAGACCCGTCCCGCCTTCACGGGCCAACACGTCCTCCTCGGTGTTGTGGAGGGGAATATCCCGTCGCCCGATGTGAGCGTCGCGAATACTATCAAGAGCAACCGTCTGCTTCATGACCGTTTCGACGAGCTGGGTAATGCCTCCGCCCAGGACCTTGGTCAGCTCGACGATCTTCATCAACTGCGTGATCGCACCCTTGTCGTAGGACTCCGTCGCCTCGTCCGGCTTGTTCGGAACTCCGCCGATGATCGGATCCAGCAGAGGATCGATAATGCTCTGGGCGTTCGCGGGGCGAGCCGTCCATAGGGCTGCAGTCGTGCAGGCTACGCTGCAAAGCATGGCGATTTTCAAGAAGCGGGTCATACGGCGGTTCCTTCCAGTACGTTGACGAATGCGGGTTCTTGCCACAGGCAGGCGCAGTTGTTGTTTCGCTCGGCCGGCACGGACTGGCATGAGGCGAGGGCCGTCAGCATCATCGCGAGCGCGATCCACTTGAGGTTCATTGCAGCATCTCCATCTGAAAATCGGGTCGGTCTCGCCAGCCGGCAGGTGCCTTTTCGCCGCGGCCGCCGCCCAGAATGCCCAGTCCCTTGCCCAGGGCCCCGAGGTCGAAGTCGAGCACCACGCTGTCGCTGCCGGATTTTAAGAGAACAAGGTGGTTGTCGACGTTGCTGATCTGCAGGAACGCGCTTTCGGACGGCGTAAGGTTGAGTGGCGCCAGCTCCGCTTCCGTGTTGAAGGAACTCGGATAGACGAGGCGGGTGACGGCGCTTTCGAGAATGGCGTCGCCGGCACGGCTATTCTTGATGTGCGAGACGCGCTGCGTGAGCAGGATGACCGCGACATTCTTCTTTCGCATCGTCAGCATCCAGTCCTTGAGGCGGGACTCGAAATAGGGATCGTCCAGCAGCTTCCACGCCTCGTCGAGGACGATGATCGTCGGTTGTTCGTCCTCGACCAGCCGCTCGATGCGGCGGAAGACGTAGCTCAGCCAAGCAGTGCGCACGATGTCGTTGTCGAAGATCTCGGACAGATCGAAAGCGGTGATGTGGCTGTTGAAGGCCAGCGTGTCCTTGTTTTTTCCGCCGAAAAGCCAGCTGAACTGGCCGGTGTCGTCCCAGCGACCGAGGCGCGTGTAAAGGTCGCCGTCGTCATCGGTGGCGCGCAGCTGGCTGCGGAATTCCTCGAAGTTCTGTAGGCGTGGGTCTGCCGTGGCGTTGGCCGTGGCCGCATCGCTGAGCGCCTGCAGCTGGATCGGCGTCAGCCTGGCGCCATCGTTCTGCGCGAGCGCGGAAAGCCAGTCGATCAGCCAAGCGACCCCGCGCGCATCGGATTCGGCCCGCATCGGATTGAAGTGCGTGTCCTCGCCCATCCGGACCGCTGAATAGTGGCCGCCCATGGCGCGCACGGCCATCTCGAAGCCGTTGTCCTTGTCGAACAGGATGGTGCGTGCATTGAGGCGCTGCGCCTGGCTGAGCAGGAATGCCGTACCAAGCGTCTTGCCGGAGCCCGTCTGGCCAAGCACGAGGGAATGGCCGACCGTTCTCTGGCCATGGCCGCCGGCGAGATGGAAGTTGAAGCGGAAAGTCTCGCCCCGTGCCGTCGGAAGGATCGTCACGGAATCGCCCCACGGGCTTTTCTCGACGGGGTTTCCCTTAGAGACGCCGTGCATGGCGCAGAACTGCGCAAAGTTCTGCGACGAGATCATCGCCGGACGGGTGCGATAGGCGAAATTGCCCGGGTGCTGGGCGAAGAAGACGGCGCGGGCCGCGAAATTCTCTCGCACGATCGCGGCGCCCGCGTCCTGCATTGCGCGGTTGACCTGGCTCATCGCGTTCTCTAGTTCCTCGATGCTTTGGCAAAACACGGCGATGCTGCAATGGTGATCGCCGAAGGTGACTCGGCCGGACGCTACGTCGTCTTCGGCTTCCTCGAGCTGTGCCATCAGCGAAACTGCGGCATCCTCTGCGGCGCGCATCTGCTTGCGAACGCGCGCGATCTTGCCTTGGGCGGCAATCGGGTCAATCGGCGTGAAGCTCTGGCTGATGACCGTATCGTAGGGGAGGTTCAGGCGATCGAAGATGCCCGGATATGTTTCACTTGGATAATCCTTGACAGAAATGATCGTGCCGTAGCGTCGGGTTTCACTGGCTGTTCCCTCGTATGTGAATACGCGACCCTGGAAACCGACGTTCGAGGAGGCGAGGAGATCCGCGACCGGCAGGAATTTGCGCCCGGGAACGACAATCGCGTCGCTTCCGGAAATGAGTGTCTTCAGAAGGCCGAGCCAACTGCCATCAGAGATTTTCAGGCGTGTCGGCTTGGCCTCGCTCAGACTTACCATGAAGCCTGAGATCATCTGGTCGAGCCTTGCAGCCCTCAGCGCAAGTTCTTCACGGCTGTGGACGTCCTTGCCGCGAACGAGCGACAGGAACTTGCTGATCTTGCGCGGAGGGCGGACCACAAGCGTCACCATGGTGATGCGGTTTCGAAGACCGATCGTCTGGAGATAGATCTGCCAGCGCCGGTCGATTTCCGCGCTGAACGGATCTGTTGCGATCGGCGGCATGCTCGGGCGGGTCTCAACCGAGATGCGGTGAACATAGTAGGCGACGTCGGCGCGCTGCTGCGCGATGAAGCGCGACACGGTGTTGGACAGGTCCATTGTATGGCGGTTGTCGATCGTGTCTGCGTTGATGCCCTCAACGATGAATGAGGCCATCAGATCACCGTCGCGCAGCAGCAGCGTCTTGTCGTCGATGATGCTGAGATAAGGCAAGCCGCCGACGAGCAGCGCGCTGTTATCCCGCCGTTTGCCCCTGACGCTTTTTGTCGCGCGTGTCGCAGGCGCCTCAAGCACGATACACCATCTCCTCACCACGCAGGATGCCGGGATTCATGCGCGTCTGCTGCATGGCGCAGATATAGGCTCCGATGAGCTTGGGATCATAGGCTGCAAGTGTCCTCAGCGCCGTGTATCCGACGCCGGAAGCAACGATGAGATAGGTGAGGGATCCGGTCAGGATGAATCCCAGCATCGAGATCATCATCAAAAGTATGAGATACATGACCGGAAGACCGGCGAAGGTGACTTCTCGGGTGAGGCCGATGAAAAGAGGTGTCCTCATTTTCTTGACTTTCTGATCTATTATGGAATGACAGGATTAAAGCGTCGTCAGAGTGGAGGTGAATGTTGCGGCGCCGAACACGATGGCGATGCCGAGGATGATGGAGACTGCGAACGTCCAGTCCATTCGGCCCGTCATGAACGAGAAGCCGACCGCCATCACCGCGATGGAGGAAATCGCAATGCCGATGGGTCCGGTGATCGCATTGACGATATTGGTCAGGAAGCTTTGGATGCCGGAGAAGTTTTGTGCATAGCTCGGCTCCGCCGCGGCAATGGAGAAGATGACGGCCGCGAAGAGCAGCTTTGCGTAGTCTAGTTCGCGAAGGTATTTTTGAATCGATGCCATTTCCGTTTCCTTCTTGGTGGTGGCAGGTCTAGGTTAGGCTATCGGGAGCTGGCCAGTTCCAGAGAACCATTGGCTCGGGTGGCCACGATATTCCTTGCCGGCATCGATGGCGCATCGGCGGCAAAGCTTGGCTTGCGCCCGATGGCGTGAAAAATGTCGGCGATGTACTGCTGGGTTTCCCGGTATGGAGGGACGCCGCCGTACTTCTGTACGGCGCCGGGGCCGGCATTGTAGGCGGCAAGAGCAAGCTCGGCGGAGCCGAACTTGTCCAGCATGGACGTCAGATAGCGAGCGGCGCCATCTAGGTTCTCACTGGCGGAGAAAGCGTTCTCGACGCCCAGTTCGCGCGCCGTGCCCGGCATGAGCTGGCCCAATCCCTGGGCGCCAACCGGCGAAACGGCGTTGGGATTGAAATTGCTTTCGCGGTGAATCATCGCTGTGAACAGCGCCGCAAACAGCTTCCTGTCGATCTGTGCGCGTCTGACGCTACCCGCCCCCGAATAGTTCAGGCCAACCGCGACGGTCATCCGGCGCATATTCTGCTGGCGCGCGTTGAAATTCATGGACATGCGCCGCGGGGCGGTTGCGGCGAAAGCCTGTCGGCGCGTGAATTGGCCGACTTTATCCTGCCGCTGTGAAGTCGCTGGGTTAGTGTCGAAAAGAACGGAGCTGGACCACTCCGACCGGGCGCGCGTGGACGTGAGCGCGGCTTCCTGCTGAACAGCCCTGCTATTTGATGATGACGGGGCATCGGCGGATGCCCCGTCATCCATTTTGACGACCTCACCGTTTGCGAGTTCTTCGAACACCGTCGCGCGCACTGGCTCCGGTTGAATAAAGATGAGGGAAGCAGATGCGAAAATTGATACGCAGCTTAAAAATGATGTTTGCGCATTTTCATTACTAAAAAATCGGGACATGAAATAAATCCTGAAATACTTTCAATGTATACATAATATAAAGTTCTATGAATATTTTCAGTAACTAGATAAAAGCCATCCAGAACGATATTCTGTCAACTTTACTTGGGTTGCAGATGTAATTATAGAGACGCGCAAAGGAAGCGCCGTCAAAGAGGTCGCTCTGAAGCTGCGTTTTAAAAATCGTTGTGAAAACAGTATTTTAGCGAGCGTGACCACAGGCGTTCGTCGGAGTTGCCACTGGCTTGGCTGCGGAAAGTCGGCAAGATCGAGGCCGTCATTCTTACAATTGAAATCTCATCGCGCCGTGTCCACGGTTTAGGTTGCCCGGGCCGCGCCATCGCCGTTGAACCAGCCACGTCGATCACCTCCCAAACGGCGCTGGCAATGGCAGCCGGAAGCGCCTGGCGAGAGTTGCGACCATTCGTTTACGTTATTGCGCCATGCGCCATGCGCACGTTGCCGCACATCGGGTCACTCCATAACCTCCCGGCTGTCTCCCTGCAGTCAAATCTGCGCATGTTTAAGGAGTAGCCATGAAGAACATCCTTGTTGTTGACGATGACAGCTCGATGAGAAATTTGCTGGTCGACTATCTCTCGCAGAATGCTTTCCAAGCGAAAGCGGTTGAAAACAGCCGCCAGCTGACGCGGCAGATGTCGGCGGAAGAAGCCGATCTGGTCATCGTCGATCTGAACCTTGGCCAGGAGGACGGCCTGCAGATCGTGCGTAACCTCAGCAGCAAATCGGATATCCCCATCATCATCATCAGTGGCGATCGCCTTGACGAAACGGACAAGGTGATCGGTTTCGAGCTCGGTGCCAGCGACTACATCACCAAGCCTTTCGGCCTTACGGAGTTTTTGGCTCGCGTCAAGGTCGCGATGCGCGAGAAGCCCGAGCGGAAGGGATCCGCACCCAACAAGATCTTCACGTTCGACGGCTGGCGCGTGAACACGCGGCATCGTCGCCTGACCGATCCGTCCGGCGAAAACATCAAGCTGACGGCCGGCGAATTCAATCTGCTGATGGCATTCCTCAACGCGCCGCGGCAGATCCTCTCGCGCGAGCAGCTGCTTCTGGCGACGCGCATCTATGACCAGGAGATCTATGATCGGAGCGTCGATGTGTTGATCCTGCGGTTGAGACGCAAGCTGGAACAGAGCGTATCCAGCCCGAAATACATTCGCACGGAACGCGGCGCCGGTTATATTTTCGATGCCGATGTCAATGTCGAAGGGGCGCGGGTGCGGCTACAATGAAGCCGTCCCGCCGTTCCCTTGCTGTGGCGATGGGACTGTGTTTTGCTCTGTCTGAACCTTCGCTTGGTTTTGATCGCAACGAACCCGTTGCGCCGTTGCCTGAAATCGATCGTCTCGATGCGGGCAAAGTGGCACTTGGACAGAGCCTGTTCTTCGACCCCATACTCTCATCCGACAACCAAATGTCATGCGCCAGCTGCCATGATCCGGCGGCTGGTGGCACGATGCGGACGCCTCGGCCCACTGGGAAGGTGGACGGCAAACCCCTGTTCAATGTGCCGACAATCTTCAACGTGGCCAACAATCACATGTTTGGATGGCGCGGCTCGCTCAGGTCCCTCGTCGAGCAGAACGAGAAGGTCCTTCTTGATCCAAACCTTATGGGCGCGCAATGGGACGATTTGGTATCAAAGCTGGACGGCTCGAAAGGCTATGGGGACGCTTTTCGGGAAGCTTATGGTTCGCCGCCGACGAGGGAAGCCGTGCTTGATGCGCTTGGCGCCTACGAGATTTCGCTGCGTACGCCGGGTGCGCCATTCGACCGGTACATGCGCGGTGATTTGGCCGCCCTGACGCCCCAGCAGATCGAGGGCTACGGGCTCTTCAAGGACTACGGCTGCGCATCCTGTCACCAAGGTTCGAACATTGGAGGCAACATGTCTCAAAGGTTGGGAATATTCAACGACAACAACCGTGATTTTCGGGAGAGCCCGGTGGACGTGGCTACCGATCAGGATGAAGAAAGGAGGCCTTTTCGCGTTCCGAGCCTGCGCAACGTCGCGAAAACGGCGCCGTATTTCCATGACGGCCGCACGCCGGATTTGACCGAGGCGGTCTCACAGATGGGTCTCCTGCAGCTTGGGCGTTACTTGTCGCCGGGCGATATCGCCGCGTTGAGGGCGTTTCTGGAGAGCCTGACCGGCAACGTGCCCAATGTGCCTCAACCACGATCAAAACGTCGCGACCGATGAGGATCGCCATTCTCCTGGTCGCCGGCCTGCTCTCTATGATCCTGGCGCTTGGGCGGGGGCCGAACGAGGAAAACCATCGGGCCATTCTGGACGCGCTCAGGAATATCGATATCGCGTACGCGGCGATGCAGCGCGATGTGCTGCAGGCCCGCTCAGGGCTCTTGAAGAACTATGATTCTCTCGGTGTCGCGATCAACGAGATGCGCGACGAGCTGCAGCATATAAACTCGCTGTCGAGATCGTTCTCCCTGCGCAATTTGACGGACCTGCGCTGGAAGCTCGACACGGTCGCCGACGCGATCGACACAAACGCAGCCACGATGGAAACATTCAAGTCCAGTAATGCGCTGATCCAGAATTCGCTGAGGATTTTCATTCAAGCGCTGAAGGAGATGCGTCTGCGGGAGGAGACTTCAGGTCGCACGCCGTCGGCAGATATGCAGCAACTCGGCCAGGAGATGTGGCAGTACCAGATTTCCCAGGATACAGGTCTGGCGCTCGTCATCCACGAGAGGCTGACGGCGTTGCGCGCGGTGCCCTCTCCCGGCGCCGAGGACCTGAAGAAATCGCTGCTCGACCACGGCTTTCTCGTTCTCAGGCTGCTGCCGACCGTCGATGAGATCGTTGGGCGGACGCAGGCTACCAATGCACTGGGCGGCACTCACGCGCTGCGCGGGGAATATCTCGCGCAGTTCGGCAGGATCAATTCTTGGGTCTCGGACATCCGGCTGGTGCTGGCGCTTATATCGCTCGCTTCCTGCGCCTATGCCATCTATCTCGCGATTCATCTCAAGATTAGCGCAGACAATCTTCGCTGGCGCCTCCATGTCGAGCAGACGGTGAACGACGCTATGACCCGCCTCTCCCTCGAGCCGGAGCGATTTCCGGCGGTGATGGACGATGCCTTGATGCGCATGGCGGAAGTTCTGGGGTTCGGGGCGGTGTGCCTTGCCAGTCTCGATCCGATCACCTGGTCCATTGATAGCGTCTACGGCGCCAATTCGATCTCACAGGTTCGACATCCGCTTCTCGATGACTTCATCGCCGATATCCGAACGCATCCATCCACGCCCGCCGATCTAGTGATGTGGCGGCGCAGCATGCCGGCAATGGGGCTTGCGAGGTTGCGCCGTTCCGGCCAGGGGCCGCTTGCCGTCGCGTCCATGGTCACCCTGCACGCGCGGCGTGCGATCTTGCTGGTTGCGGAGTGTCAACCGGCCAACTGGAACTCCAGGACAGACGCGCAGATTCTGCGTATAACAACGGACCTTCTGGCGCTCGCCATCGAGAAGCACGACCGGCTTGCCGAACTCGACGAGCTTGACCGTCGGCTTGAGGAAACCCAGCGCCTGGAGGCCGTGGGGACGCTTGCCGGCGGGGTCGCGCACGAATTCAACAATATTTTGATGGCAATTATGGGGTATGCGGAGATGGCGGCCAACAATCTGAAGTCCGGCCTTCAGACACGGCTATATGTCGAGCATATCATAACATCGGGACGGCGGGCCAAGCTGGTGATCGATCAGATGCTGGCCTTCAGTCGCCTGCGCCGCAACCAGCCGCAGCCGTTCGACGCCGTTCACGCCGCGCGCGAGATGCTGCCGGTCGTCGAAATGTGCGTCAATCCCGCCGTGAAACTGGAAGCCGCTCTGCCCGCGGCGGGTCTGGCCATCTCGGGCAGCGAGATCGAATTGCAGCAGGTGATCGTTAATCTCTGCAAGAATGCCAGCGAGGCAATTGCCGGGAAAGGCCGCATCAAGCTGGCGATCGATGAGATCGGCGTCGGCGAAATCTATTCCCTGTCCCACGGCCACCTGCAGCCCGGCCACTACGTCCGCATCAGTGTAACGGATACCGGGCCGGGCATCGCGCCGGCCCAGCTGAAGCGTATCTTCGAACCGTTTTTCACGACAAAGAGCGCCCAAGGTGGCACGGGGCTCGGCCTTTCCGTCGTCCTCGGCACCGTCCAGTCGCTGCATGGCGCCATGCATGTCGCCAGCATCGTCGGCAGGGGTACGCGTTTCGAATTGTATTTCCCCCGTGTCGATAGTGTCGTCGTGCCGATGAAGGTGCCGGAAAAGATTGCGGAGATCCCGCGAGGCAATGGCGAGCTGGTGGCGATCGTGGACGCTGATGCCGAGTCGCTGCAGATGTGGGAGGAAAAGCTCGCTGCCCTCGGATATGAACCTCTGGGCGTCACGTCGGTCGCCGAAATGCAGGAGCTTGTGGCGAGCGGAGATGTTCCGGACCTCGTCGTCGTCGTGGTCGGCGACGAGGATGAGATGATCCGAAATACGGCCCAACTTTTCCGTGATCTGCCGGTTCTCTATCTTTGCGAAGGCAAGGCAAGTATCGAGGCAGATTCTACGAAATCGCGCGCCCACCACGTTCTCAAACGGCCGATCAACTCGCGCCGCCTGGCCGGCGCTATCGCCGATGCGCTGAAACGAGTCCATGCGACCTCGCGTGTGCGACTTTCGAACGCAAGCAGCAGCGCTTGTTAAGATTAGAGCTTCATTTGTAACAGCGGTGCGTACGATGCTTGATATTGGCAAGGTGATCCAAATATAATACGCATTAATACCCGGATCCCACAACAAATTGACAGAAAAGGACAGATAAATTGAATATGAAAGAGAAAATTTCAATCACTAAAAATCTTAGGGATTTAAAAGACGACAAACAGGAAGCCGTAAGCCCTGAAGAATATTTCGAAGATCACTATGATTACGATGATATTGCTCAAGAAGAGATGGAATTCGTCAAAACTCAATATCAAGAAATAATGAATAAATAATGGATTTACACATTTAAAAGGATTCTATTCAATGGATGCAACAGACGAAATTGGCGAGCGATTTAAATCGATGGCTCTAGGCGGTACTGGGAGGGATGACCAGCCGGTTCAGATCAACGAAAGGCACATGAAAGTCTTCATCTCGATTCCCTCCGTCGATGGAGAAGACTATATCGGCCGGCGACCGAAAGACTTCGGCCCTGTGTCGAAGAACCAGGCGCGGAACCTGCAAATCGAGCTCCAGGATAAACATGGCAACCTGATTCCTGCGCCCCTGCTTGACCAGCATATCTGGAACGATGCCGGTACGGCTAAGCTGAGCGGTAAGGATGCAAGCAACGAGGCAAGGAAAATCCTCCGAGAGCAGAACGTTCCGGTCGATTTATGGCCCAAGAGGGTAGCGCAGGGGAAATTCTCGGACAGTGACGGAAAGGAGAAAAATCGCTATCAATTGCGCGGGGAGGAACAGTTTCAGCTGATGCCCGATGGCACCAAGCGCCTGCAGAGCCATGCTTATGAGAACCAGATTGCGACCGGCGCCTTTAAGGGTGATGCTCAGGCAATCTACGACGATGGCGTCGTGTATCTCTGGCGAAAAAAGGGCGATGGAGTAACCATCGAGTCGCTCAAACGAGTTTACGCGGTGAGCGACGACGATGGGAATATCGTCGGCGTTCCGCGTATTGCAGTTACCGCAAGCACAAATGTCAGCCACTCCAGCGAGTTTATTGATCTGCATAAAGAAGAATGGGGCGTCGCAGACAAAAGATTGAAGGGACGAACGAGCGAATCCGTTAGTGACAGAATCCCGGAGGTTCTCGTCACGTTCAAAAACGGTCGACAGTTCGACGCCGACCTCGTCCTTCAGCATATGCCAGGCTCTCTCGAAGCAGAAAAATTGCGAACGGGACCGGGACCGGATGAGACCTATAGGAACATTCCGATCAATGTCCGTAACGTTCATGGCAACAACTGGGATCCTATCGAAACGGTTCATGCGCAATATCCGACTTATCTGCAGGATATCGCACGCAACCACGGCATGTATACCGGCTCCTGGGCCTCGCTGGAAGCGGGTGAGAAAGACCGGCTGCAGCTGACGAAGGCAGAGAACACGGCGCGTTTTGATCGCTATCGACACGAGCCGCCGGCGCGTGCCTGGTTCGCGGGGGCGATGGTACCCTTGGACGACCCGGCTCTGATCGACGCGACAAAGGACCTGACGCCGCAGGAACGCATGAAAGCCTATCCTCTGTCGTCAATCACCCTGACCGTTATTGGCAAACAGGGCGGCATCGGTGGATCACAGCGTGTTATGTCCTCTTATGGCGGCAAAGAGGCTATGCCCGAGTCCGGCTTCGATGCCGTTCGGGCTTTCTATACCGGTGACCATACCAGGGCAACGCCTGCCCGGACGGAGACGTTCCACGCTCTCGCCATGCCGGGGCACATCCGGAATGCTGGCAGGGGAATCGAGAGCTTCAAAGCAGCTTTAGAGAATAATCGGCAGGCAACGCCCAGTCCGCGCGACAGACGAGGTTCGACGGCCGGCAGTATCGATATGGGGGACGCCGCCGACGTTTCGCCTGAGCAGGCGGGCATGATGAATTCATTTCCACTGCAACAAAATACACCCGCGCCAACGCCCAACCCTCCACGAGTGTACGACAGCCGTGACACGGGCAGCCGCAATAGCGGCCACGATATATCCTGAAAACCGCTCGTTATTTGCAGCAAAGCCCGATGCGGTTCCTTTTCGTGCCGCCCGAGCCGCACCGTAAGAACACCAAAAAGGTCTCATCATGCCCCTGAAAAAAACAGGTATGCGCGACAAGCCAATCAAGCCGTACTTTAGGAAGAAGGCGGCAAACCGTTATGAAGCTAGGCTTGCCATTGCCGCATTTCGGGAAACGCTGCGGGAGCGGGAGGTGTTGGATCATTATCAACCTTCGGAGAAAAAGCAGAAGAGCTACGATGCGGAGATGAATATGTTCCGCAGCCTTTCCGAAAAGGAGCGAAAGGAAGAGCTTTTTAGCACCTTTTGGGGAAATCGGAAGCACTATGGTTCGGCAGTCGACCCGGACATGCTGGTTCGTGTAAAGAGACGGCCCAACGGACGGACCTACAAGGGTATCAAGTTAACAACACCGACCGAACCTGGGGAAAAGCCGAGGTCCTATGTCGCACGCCTCACCAAACAGCGAGGCAATAGGCTTATTGTCCGGGAGTTCAACGAAAGCGGACAGCTCGTCAAGAAAACGACGCAGCGCGGGTTACACTATCTCGATGTATGGCAAAGGGACACAAAAGGCCGGCTTATTCAAACCGAGTTCCGGTCTCCATATGAAACGCGTACGCTTTCCGACGCCGACGAGCATGGCAAGCGGCGACTGGTCGTGCAGCGCGGAAAGAGGATGGATGTATTCGAGCGCGATGAAGAGACCGGCGCCATGACGCAACTTGCCAGCACAGGACATCGCCTCCGCAGCGACATTCAGACGACCATGTCGCCTGACCGTAAGTCAGCGACCACAATCGTCAAGCCACATTTTGGCCGCCGTCTAAAAAAATATCAGTCCGAATTCGATAGCATGGGCGTGGAAGTTGCTCGCCAGAAGCTCGATGGCAAGGGCAGCGGGGCTTTGCAAGGCAGCCCGAGAATCTTCAGCGGATCCCAGTTGCCCGGGAAGGTCAAGATCCTTGGTGGTGGTCGTTATATGCGCATCGAGAGGCGGGGTTTCGGCAAGCCGAGGGTGGAAATAAGAGCGCTGACCGAGGAACAGCAGCAAAAGTGGCGCGAAAACCAGCAGCGGCGACAGCTTGAGGAAAAGCCGTTGCCCAACCCTCCCGCGCTCGACGTAATCGGCCGTTCACAGGAAGGCGAAAAAAGCTTGCCATCGATGCCCAAAGTTCTGCCGAAAGCACCTGAACAAGGTAGAAGCCGTGGCGAACCGAAGATGGAACAACCGGATGTCAGCACCTTTCTGGCTTTGGCGGGGCAGTCGCCCGTAAGGCTCTTGTCACAGGAGAAGCCCGCTCCCATCACAGATAAGGCGTCTAAGGCGTCCGGCGTCACGGGCTCAGGAACATCGACCACTGGTGGAACGATGCCGATCCAGAACTCACAGCCCTCGTCATTTTTACCTCAACAAGGCAAAAGAACGATGAACGACTTGTTGGAGACAATAGGAATGCGGCCGGAGCCGGCTGCAACCATGCCGCCAGAGTCAGCACGCCTTCCGTCGCTTTTCAGTGGAGCTGGCGTCGCTGCTGCAAGGGATAGATTCCCTGGGCGGGAGGATGGGCGTCAACGTGACAGTCGCGGATAATGGGCACGACGATCTATACTTTACGGGCGCCGGTGAAGCTGGCGCCTTTTCTTTTTACGCGCCGCCGCTTTTCCCGGCGCCCGTCCGCCGGTAATTTCCTTTTGCGAATTTGTATGGCGAGCCCAGCTAGCTGCCGCGCCGCAACCCGGAAGCGGGGAACGGGCTGCCGGTCATCTCCCGTCGCCAGCTTCGAGGGCTCCGGCAAGACAACCTACGCGGTGCATCTTGCGCAGCACTTGGCCTTGTCCGGCCGCCGGATTCTCGCCATCGATCTCGATCCACTTCCACCGTCGTCGACGATTACGATATCCTGGTGATCGCCTGCCCACCGCAGCTTGGCTATCTCACCCCGTCGGCGCTCTGCGCTCCGAAGTCGGTGATCGTCACGGTGCATTCGCAGATGCTGGACATAGCCCCGAAGAACCAGTTTCCTGTTCGTGACGGCGGATCTTCTCTTGGTGGTACGCAATGCCGGCGGCACGCTGAATTTCGATTTGCTACGCTATCTAGTCACTCGCTTCGAGCCGGCCGACGGGCCGCAGGCGCATATCGTCGGCTTCATGCGTTCGCTGTCGGCGAGCGCGTCCTGACCTCGCCGATGCTGAATCGACCGCGGTCTTCGATGCAGGCCTGCGCGGACGTGCAATTCGAGCGAGCGGTGTCGAGCTGGCGTGCCGCACGGCCATTGGAAACACCAACGTTCACCGGCGGGCTGCGCCTTACGGGAATGACCGCGCCGTTTGTTTACAATGGAGCGATGAACGGCAATGCCTTCCTGGCATATGTTGAACAGGTGTTGCTGCCGACCCTTCAGATCCGTGACGTTGTCGTCATGGATAATCTGCCCGCCCAGAAAACTGCGGGTGTGCGCGATGTCATAGAGCGCGCCGGCGCCAAGCTCATGTTTCTGCCGGCCTACAGTCTGGATTCTAATCCCATCGACGCATTCTCCAAATTGAAAGCCATGTTACGGCGCCGGTCAGAGCGGAAGATCGATACTTTATGCGACGCGGTCAGCGCCCTGATCAACCGATTCACGCCGGCAGATTGCGCAAACTTCAGGGCCGCAGGATATTACCCAGATTTAACAGGATCTGCTCTAGCAGGCCGTTGAAGAAGTTATTCGCGTTCGCAGACGAAGCCTGAATCGTCTCCGTTGTGGACGTAGAAGTGCCCAACAAGGCGTCCGGCGGAGCCGAGAGCAGCCCATCCGCGGCCACAGGCCGGGTCGCTCTCGTCGTGTCCCTCCCATGAGAACTCCGCACAGACTGATCCGTCACGTGCGCCGTAGCGGACATCGAGAAAGCCCTTGAGCGCGACGAAGGCGATTTCGCCGTCCGCCGTGCCTTGGAATGTCAGATGTGCCTCTTCGACGAGATCGAGGACCTCGCTGTCCCAGTTGTCCATCTCGACGATGCGCCAACGACCGGCGAAGGCCTTGGCGAAGGGAGAAACTCTTGCCATCAGCCTGTCTCCGTCATGAGCTTCGGCAGCCGCACAAGATTGTAGGCGGCGGCCGCGAAGGTGAAAGCCCATCCGATGCGGTCGCGCCCGCGGAACTTCGTCTTATCTTGCCCCGCGACGGTTTTGATCCAGCCAAATGCCTCCTCGATGCGCTTGCGGATGCGCAAGCTGACCCGATAGCCGCAATGGCGTCGTCCGCCCGTCAATGGCCGAGCGGCGACCGTTAATGTTCTGCGCCACATGGGGCGTCACCTTCATCGACCGCAATCTTGGACGAAGTCCCTTGTGTCATAGGCCTTGTCGGCACCCAGGGTGATCGCTTGTGGCCGGTCGCAGAAGGGTTCGATCATGTGAAGAGCTGCGATGCGTTTCGGGCATATCCGGTTGCCTCCGTCAGATAACCATTGACCAGAAGACCATGGAGGTTTTCCATCAACCCATGCCCATGAAGCACAGCTTAGCCTCCTTGTCTTTTCCCTTCCTATATAGCTTTGCATCCGGATCGGTCGTTGATGCATAGGTCTCATTGGAACGCTTTTCGCCATGGAAGTCTGCCTCCGCGTTGCGACCGCCGCCATCCGATGGCGGATTGTCCGAGCCGTCAGAAGTCGTTCAGAACGGATCGAATAGAAGGCTTGCAAAGCATGGTACGAAGAAGCTTTTCAGGCGCGATCGACAGCCGTCCGATCGGTGAATAAAGCGCTGCAAAATCTCGTTCCAGTGGAGCGCTTCGTTCACGATCTGCCGGATGGCCCGTAGAGGATGATCTTTTCGAACACGATCCTCTAGATCGACATAGCCGAAGAGTTCGCCTGTCCTCACATCGCCGCCGCGCATCCATCAGCTCCAAATCGCCATAAGTGAGTGAACCACGACCAGAGCCTATGCGCCAGGGCCTTTTTCAACAGCCTGCTAGTCGCGATAATTTTCCCGACGCCGCACCATCGAACGCGTCAGCCGTAGCTTGCGGCAGATGATGCGCGCGCTGACCGACTCGCGCGCCGCTTACGGCCTTTCGACCGCGCCATAACCGCGCTGGAGGCGCTGGCGAGCTTCCATAGGAACCGGAACTCGACGGGCGGGCGGCGATCTCGTCTTTCCAACGCCGAGCTTTCGGTCCGCTCGCGCGGTATGTCGCCGACAACGCTCAGGCGTTATCTGGTGGTGTTGGTGGAGGCCGGCCTGATCCTGAGACGCGACAGCCCGAACGGCAAGCGCTTCTGCCTGCGCGACGATTGCGGCACGGTGCATATGCCTTCGGCTTCTATCTCGCGCCGCTGGGGCGGCGGTCGGCGAGATCTTCGCCCGGCCGATACTATACGGGAGGAAGCGCGCGTCGTCGTGGCGCTGCGCATGGAGATCACCCTCTATCTGCGCGACACTTCCAAGACGATCGCAGCCCAACGGGGGTGGAGCTTTGTAGGCGCTCGCGGCGCGGCTAGCTCGTGCCTGTGGGTGAGTTGGAGAGGCCCATCTATCCGTACTTTAGGGAGAAGAAGTGAGCGCCGATGTCTCTCATTTCGGGTTTCGGATTCAGAATTCGAATACGGAGTTTACTTCTGATTAAGCGCTAGGGAGTGCGATAGGAAAATCCCGGCAGGTAATTGCGCCCGAACGGAAAGGGGATCGATGTCAGCTCAGGGATTTCCTGAAGCGCTGCCCGCAGATTGCTGACGTTGCCCGCAGCGGGGTGCGGGACTGGCCTGACGTCATCGAGCGGCCGGCGGCTACCAGCGCGCTCATACTTAAAAAGCAAGCCGTGGCCAGTCTCCGTGCATCCGATGCTGAAGGCGCTGGGCACTGGCCATTCAACGGCGACGGCAGGATATAGATGACTGTAGTCATCCATTTGCTTGACTTCGCCAAGCTTACCTCGCTTCGCTCGGCTTGGCGAAGCCTGTGCGAATGGATGACTACAGTCATCTATATTGGTTCACGGCAAGGCTTGGCTTATATCGAGAACAGGGTCTATTCGTTGACATTGCAGCTAACTGGAAACACAAACTTAAACGCAATCTACTTCAGGTAACCCCTCTTCCCGATATGCTCTCACTCCGTCATCAACGCTAATGTTTTCAGGCAGGCTCATCAGCAGCCGGATAAAATCGAAACCAGGGGTCCGCAGGCCGTTGTTATACATGTCGGTAAGGTAGTCGAACTGGGGAGGACAAGCGGGCGACCGGATAAGCTTCACAACTTTGGCCTCCTTGGCCCAGATCGCGTCCTTTGTTATTCTGCGAATGAACGCTGCCGTGTTTGTGATGCGTCGTCGGCAGATATAACGGTGCTGTCTGCGCTTTTTTCCTGCCGGCAGGTGTTCCTGAGGAGGTTTCAGTTTCGAAAGCTGGCCAAGGGCTTGCTCCTGCGCACGCAGCGCGATGTCGTGGACGACCCTCTCCGCGTCGCTGTCGTTGAAGTCGGTTTCCAAAATTGAGGGCCCGCACTGCAGACAGAACAGCGAACGGTAGACGCTGCCGTCCTCCGCGAAGCCCCTACCGCACATTGTGAACCGGTATTTCGGGGGGTAATGCTATGGAAAGGTGTGGGAGGAAAAAGGGGAGGAATGTAAGGGATGAATGGCTGCTTATATAGACCTTTCGGGCCGTCGCCGGCGTCCGTGATGACGTGGCCTCTTGCGCTGCTGCCTGAAATGCCGCGCCGCCTGAAACGGTGGCTGATCCACCCGCCTGCATAAACGAGGCTTGGCTGGTCTTGGCGAGCACTTATGGCCTATGAAAGGTCACCGGATAAGGGGCTGTGGGCGTTACGAGCGGCATGACGGTCATGAGAACAGGATGGTGGATCAGGCTGTCAGATAAAGTGCAGAACACCACAGCTGAGGATCCGCATCGATCGACGACGTCCGGCGGTTTGCCGAAAACGCATGCTTCAGGCCCATCCCGAGCGATCCTTCCTGACGCGGAGGCTATCATGGCAGTGGAGGCCGGAATGGCTGCCATCTTTTCACTGGTCACGGAAAGGCAAGGATATCGTCGGGAACAAGGTCTATTCGTTGACTACGCGGGCAAACGATTGTCCCGAACTAACAATGGATTACAGCGCGATGTAACCGGTTTAAAGAGCGCGATCGAAATCAAAACGACAAAGGAAATCCTCCGCGTCCGCCACCTGTATCCCCTGTCTCGATCCAGTCGGTGCATTCAACACAGGTCTTCTTTAGAGAATGCGGCAAAACTAAACGATAGACAAAGCTCAGTTGCAATTCCTCCGCCAAGACAAGACTTTGAACATAAAAAAACTAAGCCTCCTCATGCTCGGGATCTGTGATGGGGATCTTGTTCTTGAACAGCCATGGAGCGAGCCGAAGCACCCTTGGATCCTCGATGTCGTAGCGCAATCCGCCAAGCATCATGAACAAAGTGACTGAGACGTAGAAAGTCGCGAACTGCGAGCCGCCGACAAGGTTGCGGACGATGGCGCTGTCGCTGCTATCATAGACCCTGAACCAAAATTGTGTCGTTTCTCTGTGAAGACCCAGGGCCGTTGCCAGAGGGATCCTCACCCTCATCCAGTGCTCCACAGTGCCAAGATCTTGTCGCATGCGGTTGAGGGCCTTCAATGCGGTGTTGCGGGCTGAGCCTTCCATCTCCAGATGGTCGAACTCCTGACCGAACAGATACCTGTCTGTGTAATAGCTCAGGGCTGCGGAGCTCCATAGACCGACAACAAGGCGGGCCAGCTCCGATGATAGTCTGGTAGGCACGTTTGCGTCAGATGACACGCCAGGGATCAAACCCATTGTGTAGCCGATGATATGGCCTCCAACGGCGGCCTGAGGTAGCTGTTGCGCAAATCGGTATGGGTATTGCAACGGGCGGACACGTTGAAGTTGTCCTCCAGACGTCATCGCCAGATGATCGACGATCGTATCAAGGGCGGGCATGCACATGGTGAAGAGTAGCACGCCGGCGATTTCAGGTCCGAGATCGGCAGTACGGCCTCCATCGTTCGAATGAGCGTAGCGGATGCTCTGCCAGAAAACCATGAGGCCCAATCCGATCCTGAGGGGATCGCTGAGCAAAAGCCAGCACAGAGCCTTGATCTTCTTGGCCTGCGATGGAAAGAGGCGCAGAGCTATGCCCATGGCGCGGTATGCGGCTGCTCGCTGTTCAGGTGAGCCGGTGAGGGATGGTTCGACTACGTCATCAAGATTTTCCGTCGAACCTGGCTCAACAATTTCCACAAGCGTTTCCAACCTGGAGACAAAAGCTTCGCCGCCCGACTGCCGGGACGATCGCTGTGCCTGAGCAACGAGGGCACGGGCAGCTTCCTCTCCGTAGGTCTCAGTGACCTGCTGCGTAACAGCTTCATCCAACGCGCGGAAAATCTCGTCCCCGGCTTTGAGTATTTCATCGTCGGTCAGCAGAGGCGTCTTCTCCATCTCTCTCAGGGCATTGTCGATCAAATCTGCGATCTCGTGCTTTTCGCTATCCGGTAGAGATGCAAGCCGGCCGATTTTGAAGGATTTGGTCGGGGCTTCCTGTCGGGGGCTGCTCAGAGGCGGCGCGAAGTCCCGAATGCTAACTGAAGCCATCATATCCTCCACGGTTTCCAGGTCGTCAGCCATGTTCTCCAGGTGGTGGGTAACGGCCCAGGCGATCTGTACGTAAAAGGCTCGAGCATCCGGGTCGGGGTGGGATGTCGTGAAGTTATCGTACATGTTCGCCCAGCTCGGCAAGTCCGAGGTAAGCTGTCGGTTCAGGTTTTCATCCGCCCAGATTTTGGTGATATGATCGCGAACGAGCTTGGGGGTGACTTGCTCGAACACATCCGCGTCATCATACTCGTTGATGCGCGCGTTGCGCTTCTTGGCGAGGTAGAAGCCGTCGCCGTTGTCAACGAGCACGTCGATCAATTTCTTGGCGGAAACGAAGCGGTTTTCAGGGGCCTTGAACTTGTCCGGCAGTGCACAGGCAAGCAACCTGACTGCATTGGTAACGCACGAATGCATGCCCAGATGCGAGCCATAGGAGAGAAGATTTCCACCTTCAATGGACGTTCTCGAAAGCGTTTCAAGCTGCTTGAAGACCGACATGGCATAGACATCGCCCTCGTGCGTCGTAATGGCCTCCGTAGGATGGGTGTGGACACCGATCTCGCAGTCGGGTTCGGTGTTCACCGCTTCCAGCTTGTTGCGCGCGAGGTATTCCGCCAGGGTGGCAGCCCATTTGTCGCGTGGCAGAACCAGCATGACATTGTCCGGGCCGAGTGCACGGGTTCCCGGCGGGCCGCAGAAGGCTTTCGAGAGATCGCTATCGGGAGCCGGAGGGTCAAGGTTGTCGCAGCCCGTGAGTTGCTGGATGATCGCCCTGGCATTTTTCCATTTTTCGTCGTTGGGGAGGGTGAGCACAAGAGACAAAGCTAAGGGGGGGCCATCCTCCTCGTTGTCAGGTGTAACGATGACTTCAACATGGGAGCCGGCGACAGATCCATCTTTCAGGTGATGAGCCTGGTAAAGGACGGAAATGGTACAGCCGCCCTTGGCTTTGACATTGTCGCGAACTGCAGCAACACCTGCGGGCGTCAATACCGGGGAACTCAGCAATAGCTGCTTGAATGTATCGGTCAAGACCATGGCGGGCGTATGATTGAGCCCGATTTTGATACCCGTGATATCCTTGTACCTGTCGGAAGCAAACATGACATCAATGGCCTTACCACAGCGCTCGGCGAGGTTCAGCCCCACATTGCTGGCTTCGATGAGGCCGAGCGTAGCGGAACCTGGAGCGTGCTCGGCGCAGAACGTTATGAGGGCCTTGGGATCGGCCGCGATGTTCTCGATCATGGCGCGGAGCTTTGAAAAATCGACACCCGCATGGATCATCTCGCCGACGCACTGGGCGGACTGAAGCGGGCGCGTGTCGGCCATGCTTGCGGTAGAAACAAATTGAACTGTCAAGAATATCGGAAAACTGTCTGGTCCTGAAAGTTGTGTGAACGAGAAAGCTTGGTGTGTTGAGGGAGGAAGAAGAGGGGAGGAGGGTTGGGTACTTATGCTTCTACGGCCCTTTGCAATGCGAAGCTGTCGCTCCGGTTTCGGAGATTTTTGGGCATGGGAAGCGATAATCTGTCCGTGCTGACGCGTCACCGTTTTCGTCCTGCGCGGCTGGCGGCCTTCGATTGGTCATGAAGTGTTTTCGATTGCTGACGTGGCTTTCGCGTGAGCAGGTTTCTGCGACAAGAGAAATTGGGATCGGCGGTCTGGGCCATGCCTGCGCGCGATCATTCGTCAATTGCCTCCAAGCCCCGCTTTATGCTGAGACGCCAAGGGCGGCTGAAAGAGGGGTAGGCTCGTATTCGCAAAGAGCGGCAGTCCCATGCGCTTTTGATTGGACGCCACCGGCGGCTCCGAAAAATATCGTGATACGCCAAGACTTTTCTGGACGCCGAGAGTTTTTGTCCGGATCGAGTTTAGCCTGAAATAGGGTTTGCAGGATATAGGTCGTTGTAAAGTGCGTTCGTAAAAGTGTCTGTTCGTGCGTGTGTACAAAACTTGGTTTGTAAGAATGTGCGTTCGTGGATCCCCGCCACCAGCGGCAGGACCGCCATCTGGGTGCCGTGACCTGAGACAGCGGGCCGCGCCGGGCGGCATCTCGCATGGGCCCGAAGGCTTCCCCGAAAACTCGCTATCCCTTGACGCTTCCGGCGGCCATGCCGCGCACGACCGTGCCCTGGACCAGCATGCCGAGGATGATCATCGGCAGCATGATGAGGGTGGCGGCGGCCGTCAGCGCGCCCCACTCGATGCCTTGGAAAGTGAGGAAGGAGGTGATGGTGACGGGCAGCGTCTGCGTATTGCGGCCGGAGAGCACGAGCGCGATGAAGAACTCGTTCCAGGTGAACAGCACGCACAGGATGAAGGTCGCCACCAGCCCGCCGCGCACGACCGGCAGGACGATGTGCCAGAAGACCCGCAGCTCGCTTGCGCCATCCATCAGCCCCGCCTCGCGCATTTCCTTCGGTACCTCCTCGAAGAAGGTGACGAGCAGCGAGATGGCGAAGGGGATATTGATGAACGCATAGATCGCGATCAGTAGCCCATGGGAATTGAGCAAGCCCAGGCGCATCGAGAGATAGTAGGTCGGGATGACGAACAGGATCACCGGTGCGATGCGCAGCGACAAGACGAAGCCTTCAAGCGAGCGCCGGCGTTCCGGCCCCTGCTGGACGATCCCGTAGGCCGCAAAGGCGGCGATCGCGATCGCCAGCACGCTCGCCGTGATAGAGATGATCATGCTATTGGCGAAGCCCTTAATGAAGGCGGGGTTTGTCAGCACCTTGCCGTAATTTTCCAGCGTCGGTGCAAACAGCCAGACCGGCGGCATGGCGAAGGCGTCGCGCAGCGTCTTCAGCGAGGTCGTGACCACCCAGTAGAGCGGAAACAGCGTCACGAACAGGATCAGCGCGAGGATGAGGTAGAAAAGGATCTTCTTCAACATCACCGCACTCCCTTCGGCATGGCGAAACGATTGAGCAGCATCAGCGCGATATTCGTCACGATGGTGAGGAAGAGCGCGATCGTCATCGCATAGGAAATGTCGAAATTGGTGAAGGCGACAGTGTAGCCGTAGAGGTTCTGCGTCTCGGTGGAGAGCGCCGGTCCGCCCTTGGTCATGATGTAGAAGAGGTCGAAGGCCTTGACGCTGTCGATGGCACGGATGAGCGCGGCGACCGCGAGCGTCCGGCGCAGCATCGGCAGTATGACGTGCCAGATGATGCGCACCTCGCTGGCGCCATCCATGCGCGCCGCCTCGACCAGGTCCTTCGGGATGGTCTCGAGCGTCGACATGGCGAGCAGCACGACGAAGGGAGTCCACTGCCAGATGTCGGCGACGAGGACGGCATAAAGCGCCACGTTCGGATTGCCGAGCCAGTCGACCGGCGCGACGCCGATGGTGGACAGCCAGTAGTTGATCATGCCCGACTGGGCATTGAAGAGGAAGCGCCAGGTCAGGCCGGCGATGACAGGCGTCATGATCATCGGCACGAGGATAACGGCGCGGACGAATTTCTTTCCTCGGAATTCTTGGTCGAGAAACAGCGCGATCGCGATGCCGAGAATGACTTCGAACGATGTCGCGAGAACGATGAACAGGACCGTGCGCCAAAGAGCCTGGAGACCGCGCCAGTCAGTTGCGAGGCGCACGAAATTCTGGAAGCCGACGAACTGCGTACCCTTCGTGGTCATCAGCGAAATATTGTGCAGGCAGAGCCAGATCGCATAGCCGAGCAGCGCGAATGCGGCCAGCGCCAGGAACCCGACGACGGGCTGGTAGAACATGCGTGCGTGATTGCGGGAAATATGGTGCATTCCATGCCTCTTCATGTGAAAGCTCCCGCCGCGCCTGGGAGGGTGCGCGACGGGAAGCGCGCGCCCCTATCGCGTCAGGGCGGCGTTATTCAGCTCGTTGGCTTCCTTGAGGGCATCGGCTGCCGATGCGGTTCCTGCAAGCACCTTGGAGACGGCAATACCGGTATTGTTCACGATCTCGTTGGCCCGGGGCACCGTCGGGATGTACTGCGGATTACCCCCGGCGAGCGATGCGAGCATCGCTTTCTTGAACGCGCCGTAGCGCTTGTCGAAAGCCGGGCTGTTCATCGCGGCGACCGAGGTTACGCCGGAATTCGGGTCCGTATCGAGGGAATTGATCTGCTGCTTCTTGGATGTCGCCCATGAGATGAAGAGCCAGGCTGCCTCCTGCTGCTGCGAGGCGGAAGCGATATTGAGGCCGAAGACTGCCAGTGAGGACGAGCCGCCCTTTGGACTGTCGGTCTGCACCGGAACCGGCGCATAGCCGACCTTGCCGACGACCGTGGAGACGGAGGGATCCTCGTTGAAGGCGCCGTTGACGGTCGCGTCGAGCGTCATCGCGGCCTTGCCCTGCTGGAACAGGAGGCGGTTTTCCTCCCAGCCCATGTTGGCGACGCCGACGGGCCCGTATTCGCGAAGAACATGCGCGAACTTGTCCAGCGCGGTCGCCGCTTCCGGTGTGTCGAGCGCGGATTTTCCGTCATCGGTCAGGAACGAGCCGCCCATGCCCCAGAGATAGGACGCCCAGATATAGACACCCTGGATACCCTGCTGGCCGCGCATGGTGATGCCGACGATCCGGCCGTTCGACTTCTCCTTGACCGTCTTCGCGGCGGCCTCAATCTCGTCGAACGTCTTCGGAACGGCAATGCCGTACTGCTCGAACAAGTCCTTGCGGTACATCAGGAACGAGCTTTCGCCGAACAGCGGCAGGCCGTAGAGCTTGCCATCGACTGTATTGGGCGTCAGGTAGCCGGGAACGAAGTCGGCTTTGTCGTAGAACTCGCCGTATCTGGTCGCGAGGTCGTCCAGCGGGACGATGTAATCGGCGTCGACGAAGCCCTTGACGTGGATCGAGCTTGCCTCAACGACATCGTAGCGACCGGAGCCGGCCGAGAATTCCAGCATCATCTTCGGCACGGAATCGGCCTCGGGAACGACCTCGAGATCGACATCGATGCCGGTGGCCGCGGTGAAATCGGGCAGCGCCTTGCGCACGGCGTCCGTTGTCGGGTGACCGACCATGAGCACCGACAGCCGAGCGCCGGCAAACGGCTTGTCCTGTCCGACGGCGATATCCGCCCAGGTGGTGACCGTTGCGAACGCCGCAGCCATGGCGATGCAAATGCTCCTTGATGCAGAGCCTGTCCTTGTCATTGTTTCTCCTCCGTTTGACCGAGCTTTGGCCGGGCAGATCACCCTAAGCTCACAACAACTCTCCTCCGGCCATCCTCGCGGCTATTTGTTCCGGTTCGGAATGGAATGTCAATAAGTAAATCACTCTGAATTAATTTATCATCGCCAAGGCAGCGTCGTTCTCCGTCGCTCGCTGCGGTGGGAAACGGACGGAACCGCTACTCGCCGGGATAGTACCGGTCGAGCAGCGGCAGGCAGGCGGCGCCCATGGCAATGGATTTCCGGGTCATCGATCCCTCGCGTGCGACAATCTCGGCGGCGCCAGGAAAGTCCAGCTTGGCAATGGCTGAACGCAGCTTGGCCATTACCAGGCGCAGCGTATGTGCAGGTAGGGGCCCATCCACGATCACCGTCTGGCAGGGCATCAACGCTGCGCAGTTGGCGATGGCATAGGCGATGCCTTCGGCCAGCTGACCGATCGAATTGGCGTCGCCGCTGCTTCCAAGCGCCAAGTTATTCAAGGACGCCGGTCGGGCCTTGCCGCTCGGGACGAGCAGCTTGCCAAGGTTCGGGCCGGTATCGCCGCGGGAAAAGCGAATGCGCCTGTCCTGCACAAGTCCGCCGCCGACGGTGTCGGCGAGAAACACATAGAGGAAATCCGGCGTGGTCGGTCCGAGGCCATAGATGAGCTCGGCGCTGCAGGCCGCAAGCGCATCCGTGGAGACGCTCACTGGCAGGTCCAGGGAGCGTCCGACTTCCTGAAAACATGTTTCTATTTCGTCCCACGTCACCGCTGATCTGTCGCCGCTGAGGCTGCCGCTTGCGATGGAGACGCCGATCGCCTGGAAGCGGGCGCGCTGATCGCGATCGCATTCCTCCCGGATACGGCTTGCGGCTTCATGCAAGCATTTCGCGACGTGCTCGCGATCGGGGTCGTCCACCTGCTGGACAGTTTCGGACATGACCTCGCCGATGAAATTGACATGCGCCGTGCGGATCTCGTGCTTGTCGACATGAACACCGAGGAACGATGCGCCGGTGGGATTGAGGCTGAGCGGAACATAGGGCTGGCCGACCTTGCCCCTGACCGGGGTGCCGGCAAGAAGCAGGCCAGCGTCGATCAGGCTGCGCGAAATGACAGAGGCGGTCTGGGCGGCGAGCCCCGACAGTTCCGCAAGCTGCGCCTTGGACAAAGAGCCGTGCGTACGGATGAGCGACAGGACGAGGCGTTCGTTACCGGCGCGCAGCGCCACGTGATTCGTGCCGGCGCGATTTCTTTCCGTGAACTGCACGCCGCGAAGCACGGTTGTTCCTGGGATATGTCCGGTCAATGTCTGGCAGCCTTCCTGTCGAAGGGGGGC